>NZ_JADGFW010000025.1:0-45539 GCF_016613355.1 Psychrobacter sp. M9-54-1
TTTTCAATCACTTTCGAAGTTGAGAGTGGGGTTTGATAACTATGGTTCTAGTATCTTCTCTGACTTTATATTAAACATAAAAAAGCGCCTAATGAATAGGCGCTTTTCTTGTTAATTATTTGCTCAATTGTGAAGCAATCTTAGTCTAGGAAAGCAAAGTTATCGATTGCCATTGCCGTCATGCTCTCGCTTGGAGCAACCATACTTTCAGCATGGCCTGAGGTACGCGGTAAGATTTTATCAAAGTAAAATTCAGCAGTTTGAATCTTAGCTTTGTAGAATTCTGGTGACTCAGTGCCGCCTTTTTCAAGCTTGTCATAAGCGACCGCCGCCATGCGCGCCCAGTGATAACCCATCATCACATAGCCTGAGTACATCAAAAAGTCATCTGATGCCGCAGAGATGATTTCACGGTCTTTACGCGCCATCAGCATCAAGCGTACGGTCAAGGTGTTCCACTCAGCACATAGTTTGGTCAGTGCCCAAACGAATTTACGCATGTCTTTATCAAGCGCATACTCGCCGCACCATTTCATAATGCTTGAGGTATAATCACGGATAATTTTACCTTTAGACTGCAAGATGACTTTACGACCGAGTAAGTCAAGCGCCTGTACGCCAGTGGTACCTTCGTACATCGTCGCAATACGGGCATCACGAGCGATAAGCTCCATGCCCCATTCTTTGATATAGCCGTGACCACCGTAGATTTGCTGACCGTGTTTGGCCGCTTCAATACCAAGCTCCGTTAAAAAGCCTTTTAGGATAGGCGTATAAAAGCCCAATTTGTCATCCCATTTTTCAAACTCAGCGTCATCACCATTGGCAACGCCTTGAGACATTTTGTCGGCATAGCGCGCTGAGTGATAAATCATTGAGCGACCGCCTTCAGCAAAGGCTTTTTGGGTCAATAGCATACGGCGTACGTCGGCATGATGAATAATCGCATCAGCCACTTTTTCAGGGTCTTTCGTGCCTGATAGCGTACGCATAGAGCGACGGTCTTTAGCGTATGGCAGGGCGTTTTGGAAAGACAATTCAGTGTGCGCCAAACCTTGAATACCAGTACCGATACGAGCAGTGTTCATAAAGGTGAACATCGCTTTCAAGCCTTTATTTGGCTCACCAATTAAGTAACCAACTGCGTCATCGAAGTTTAAAACACAAGTTGACGATGAGCTGATACCCATTTTGTGCTCGATAGAGCCACAAACCACGCCATTACGCTCGCCAGATTCACCTTCAGCATTTGGCAAGAATTTTGGTACGATGAACAATGAGATACCGCGTGTGCCTTCTGGCGCATTTGGTAGACGAGCTAAAACGATATGGACGATATTGTCGGTTAAGTCATGCTCGCCACTTGAGATAAAAATCTTGGTACCGCTGATTTTATAAGTACCGTCATCTTGCGGGATGGCTTTTGATTTAACCTGACCTAAGTCAGTACCACACTGCGGCTCAGTCAAACACATGGTGCCCGACCACGTACCTTCAACCAATTTAGGTAAATAAATCGCTTTTTGCTCGTCGGTACCGTACTGTAGTAAGGTGTTGATACAACCAGTTGATAGGCCAGGATACATCGCCCAAGGCCAGTTAGCCGTACCCATCATTTCAGACTTAATAAGGTTGATTGACATCGGTAAGTTCATACCGCCGTACTCTTCAGGGTACGAAATACCTTGCCAGCCGCCTTCGACGAACTGGTCATAAGCTTCTTTAAAACCTTTAGGCGTAGTGACCACACCATTTTCAAAATGACAGCCTTCTTCATCCGCTGGCTGGTACAAAGGCGCTAAGACATTTTCAGCAAAGTCAGCAAAGCCTTGCAAAATCATATCGACGGTTTCAGGATCGGCGTTTTCGCCATTGTCTAGGCTTTTATAATGCGTTTGATAGTCAAAAACATCATTTATCAAAAACTTGATATCACGCAAAGGTGCTTTGTAAGTTAACATAGTCGCTCTCTTTGATTATTTCATTAGCATAGTTCGTTAGCATAGACTGTCGGCTCATTAATTGAGCTATGGTTCATGTAAACGGGAGTTTAATTATCTGGGATAAAGGCAGACAGTATCACAGGTCGTCATCTAAGTTTATTAAGAACAGCTTGTCCATTTTGATAACCGTTAAGGCATCCTTGATAAAAAACAGCTGTCGTAGCATTGAGGTCAGTATAAATCTTCTATAGCCACAAATATACAATAGATAACTAATATTCATAATATATTAAAAAACATAAAAATTTAAGTTATAAATATAAATGGTTATTTATTTATAAATAGGCATCAATAAGTCCAACTTTATAAAGAACCATAGTTTTAATATAGGTTGTAGCATAAGTTTCAGTATAGACAGCGGGATAGACGCAAAACAACCGTTAAGTGTATGAGTTGCGTGCCCAAACAGAATAAAGGAACACAATTTATGAGCGCACCAAAGCGCAATTTAGCATACCAAACAGAGCAGAAAAAGACGCCAGTATTTTGGCTAATGGCAGTAGTTGGGCGGTTAAAAAAACTCATCGATGGTGAGCTTAACCATTTATTAACCGTCAACCGTAGCAAACGACCGTGGCACATGCCGATTATCGCTGCAATTACCATTAGTTTTCCGGTATTTGTCGGGGCGTACTTTGATGCTCTGCCGTCTGGTATTAAAGCGTCACTAGGGGCGATGGTTATTTTAAATACCCCGTTAGCAGGTAAGCTGCCGTTTCGTTTGGTGACGGTGATGGCATGGGGGTTTGCGATGTCGCTGTGTTTTGCGCTGGGCCTGATAGCGCAGCAAATTCCGCCATTAAAATTGCCGATATTTACCTTGATGGCGTTTGGTATTGTAATTTTTGGGCGCTACTATCGTCAACCGCCGCCCGCAGGTTTGTTTGTGATGATGGCGGGGGCGATTGCGCTATTTATCCCCCTGCCTTTAGAAGATGTCATGCCGGCCACAGGCTTGGTGATACTCGGTAGTGGTTTTGCTTTGGTGATGGCGCTGCTATATTCGCTGTTTCTATTAGCGACGCGCCCAGCGACACCGACGCCGACCTATAGCTATGAGCCCGATACCATTACGGAGAGTGTGATTGTCGCCGGTTTTGTCAGTCTATCTTTAGTCATCGCGCTGAGCTTAAATTTATCAAATCCCTATTGGGCAGCAGTCAGCTGTTTTTTGATTATCCAAGGTATTCATTTGCGTACCATGTGGATTAAGCAAATCCATCGTTTGCTTGGCACCATGGTTGGCGTTGGGCTGGCGGGATGGATGCTGGCGTGGGGTTTGCCGATATGGGGTGTGGCACTGGCGATATTAAGCTTAATGCTGTGTATCGAAACCTTGGTCGACCGCCATTATGGCTTGGCAGTGATATTTATCACACCGCTGACGATATTCATCGCCGAATACGGTAGTGGGTTGCCGTTTACTGAGCAAGCTTATCAAGAGGTCATTTTAGCGCGTTTGTTTGATACCATGATTGGCTGCGTGGTGGGGCTAAGCGGCGGGGTGGTGATGCATTCGACCGATTTACGCGTGCCGCTGCGCCGGATGGAGAATTGGCTGCTAGCGCGTTTTAGCTAAATTTTTTAGCAGATAAAAAGCTGTATGATTTCTATTCATATGGCTTTTTTAGTCGCGGTTTAAGCTGTTCATTCAATGTACTTATAAACTGTCGATGACTTGCGCAACATCGACTTTATGTTCTGTCCAACGCTCAAAACTTAACGCTGCCTGCCCGATAAGCATGCCATAACCGTCTGACGTTTGTGCGCCGCGCTTGGTAAAATGCTGCAAAAACGGCAGCTCACGTCCATACATCATATCGTAAGCATAATGGCCGTCTAGCTGGTCGCTAAGCGGCAGTGTATCGCCCGATAACCCAATCGAGGTAGCATTGATAATGATATCAAACTCACCGCTTAGCGTTTCAGTGCTACAGGTTTTAATCTGCTGCCTTGCAATTGTCTCACTTGCAGCGTTTAGATCAGTAACTAAATTTGTCGCTTTATTTAATGTACGATTGGCAAGGGTAAGCTCGCTGATACCCGCTTCAATCAATGGCAATATCACCCCGCGCGCCGCGCCGCCTGCGCCGATTATTGCCACACGCGCGCCCTTTAGCGGCCAATCTAAACTTGTCATGTGATTGACCAACCCTTGGCCATCGGTATTATCGCCATATATCGCCTCGGCTATCGGTGTGCCATTTTTTAACAACGTTTTATTGATCAACAAAGTATTAACAGCGCCTGCAACCTTAGCGTGTTCAGACAAGCCGCCACGCGCCGCGCAGCACTGATAAGCTACTTGCTTAAAGGGCACAGTCACGTTAGCACCAACGCCGCCGCCCTGAAAAAATGCCTCAATCACCGCAGTAAAGCTGGCTACATCATCAGGGCAATACTGGCGCTGATAGCTAATCTCTAAGCCTGTCTGCACAGCGAACTGCGTATGGATTTCAGGGGATTTGCTGTGGGCAATCGGATTGCCTATAACGATAAAATGCTGGGTCATAAAGGGTCCGCTGCTTGTAAAGGGTGAAATATAGGCAAAATCAACAGGTGAGAAGTTATCAATAAAAAAGTGGCCGTTTAATTATCTTATGCAATGTCATTTAATAAATCCTACTTATCATAGGGGATAACGTTAACTTTCACAAACCTATACTAAACCAACTAAGCTAAGCCAATTATGCTAAGTCAATAAAAGGGCTAAAAACGGAGCTGCTCATTAGCCAAATAAATCATGCCTTTATCTCGTGAGGTCTTTAACAAATCTGTACTCTGCCGGAGCGGTAAGTGTAAGGTAAAAGCTAGTCAAGTGTTAAGCAGTTGGGTAAACTAGGGAGCATGAAGATTTCAGTCGGCCTTGTGTTACGATGATTAAAAGGCAATATTTAACAATTTGACTGCTACCAAAGCCTATAACCAATAAGTTATATAACTATAAAAGTTTAACAGACATTTTTCGTTATCAGCGGCAGCAAACCCCGCTCGTTAATACCGTTTTTGGATCCCTTTAAAAGTGTGAGTACATTGCCCATGTGGAATAAAAGCCTACAGACCTTGATGGTCAGTACGATAATGGCAGTTGGCGTGTCTTTGAGCGCCTGTAATAGCAATACAGAGAGTGATACTGCCGCCAAAGAAGCAGGCGCTGATAATAGCGAGCAGACCGCCGCTGAGACCTCCAAGGCAGAAAACCCCAATGCCAACGCTGATCTTGATGGCGCAACAGCTGCGCAAGGGACGCCAGTAAAATACGATATCGCCTCGTGGGGCACTGCCAAAGTAACCTCCTTAAGTATCGATGAGCTTAAAAAGATACAATCAGCCTTTGGTAAGGTGGTCAGCACCGACGAAAATAGCTTGGACTATGCCAGTAATCCGGCGTCCAAATATCGCTTTATGCAGGATGATGCGCCGTATTTGGACCTGATTGATTCTGAAAAATACCTCGAGCTTGGCTGGTATTTTGCCAATCCAACCGACTCTGATAAAGAAAAAGAAATCAGTCAAAACCATGCCAAAAAAGCTTATCAGCTGGCGCGTCAATTAATGGGCGATGAAGGCGGCAAGCTGGTCGCTGATATGCTCGGCGGTCAAATCGCCAAAAATAAAACCATCGGCGGTCAAAAAGTAGAGCTGGCAAAATGCGAGTTTTATAGCTGTATGCTAGTGATTAATAAATCTGCTGCTCAAACTGCTGATAAATAAGCGGGGCTGGCCTGAATGTCGCCCAATAGCTGGATATGTTTGCATCCGTCAAATGCTACACAGACCACGGTATCGTTAGACAATCGCGGGTTGGCATACGGTGATGGTTTTTTTACCACTATGGGCGTCATCGATGGGCAGATACTGTGGTTGGACTATCATCAGCAGCGCCTTGTCTCGCATGCGGTAGCCTTGCAACTTCAGCTGGACAGTTTTTCATTATTAACGGTGTTAAAAACACATGCCAAGCAATTACAGCAAGGTATGCTAAAACTTATAATCACGCGCGCCGAGCAAGAAGTCCGTGGCTATGGCTATACACCAAATACTGGTGGCGGCAGTGCGTGCGAGATTTGGCTTAAATCCTCACCAATGGCCATTACTACCGCACGATCGCTGCCACTCGCTAATAATCAATCTATCCCGCTACAACCTACCGCGAGCGCCATTTGCTTATCCTCTCAAATTGCTTGTTTGCCGCCAACGCTTGCTGGACTAAAAAGCTTAAATCGTCTGGATAATGTGCTGGCAAGTGGCGAGCTGAACGCTATCAAAGCTCAGGCATCGCAGGCATTGAAAGAGAATATAAAGCCAAGCATCGCCGAAGGTCTACTACGCGATATAAGCGGGCATTGGGTTGAGGGCACGATGAGTAATGTGTTTTATCAATTAGTAGAAGAGCCAGTCGCAAAATCGTCCAATCGTCCACACTCTCAAAACAACAGCAACAGCAACTATTTAACCCAAGGTCAATGGTATACGCCGTCGATGGCGCAATCGGGCGTTGCTGGCGTGGTGCGGCAAGTGATTATCGATACATTATCGACTAGCAATAACCCCGTTATCATCAGGTCGTTACAAGATGAGGATTTGCTCCATTTAAGCCAGCTATTCTTTTGTAATGCGCTGCGCGGTATTATGCCCATGAGTAGTCTGAGGTTATTGTCGGGTGAAGTGGTGAGTTTTGAAGCGATTTAACTGTATTTAAAGAATATTAAATTTGGTATCAATACAATCATCTGCGTACAAAATAACTTCCTCTTTTTTATACATATCTTGCGCTTTTAATAGTGCTTCTTGCTCGTTCTCTGCGCTAATCTCTATGATGTTACTTAACGTCTCGACAATCTCTATCTGAAAGATTTTCTCTACTGTCTTATCACTTTTTATTATCACTACTCTCAATACTTGCTTGTCAAAATTTCTTTAGGATTTATATCCGCTAGGTTAGCAAAAGTGACTAAAAGAAGTGATCGTCTTTTGTTAAATGTGTAAAAGCTAAAAGATAATAAAAGCGCTTAATATAATTTGTGATAATGCCCACGACCGATAAATTCAATAATGCCTTTATCGCGTAACACTTGTAATTGCTGACGGATTTTATCTTTAATGTGGTTGTTTTCAGGATGTTTGAGTTTTAATAAGTCAGAAAATGCATAAACTTGATTGAGAGAGAAGCTATCTTCTAGGCTATCGATACACTGCCAAACATCTAACGTCCAACCACGTGTCTGCTGTGATTGCTGACGCAAAAATAAGGTTTTTTGAAATTGCTCGGTGACAGTATCGCGTGGTATGACTTGCTGGTCTTTGACCAAAAACACCTTCCCTGATTCAGGTACTTTACGCAAATCAATATTGCAGCCGACCCAGCCAGCGCGTTTGGCAGTGATGGATAACGGCTTGCGTTTAATAATCATGTCCGGTTTAAAAAACTGTTTGGGGATGATTAAAAAGTTATTCACCCTATATTCTGGCGAGTAGGTCAAAAAGAAAAAGCTGGGATTATCCTCGCTATTGATACGCTCAATCATGGTGGCATAAGCACCGTCATTAATCAGGTGGCTCAGTTTTGCCTTTTTACTTTTTAGCTCATATTCCTCGCTACAATGTGCGCAATAAAAATCAGCAACAGGCTTGCCGTTCGTAAATTCAGCCAATGGTTCGGCATTACAATTAGGGCAATAACTTTGCTTAGCGACCCAATCTTCACTGAGCACACGAATTTTTTGCGATTCAGATGTATAGTTTTTGGCAAGACTTTGATTGAAATTAAGGTTCATAGCCGATTTTCTTATTAAAGGAAAAATTCAAAGTGATAAATAAGCAATATGAGTATTACGCCATATAATTTACTCTAACCACCAAGTTAATCGATAAGCTAAGCAAATACCATTGAAAATCGCCCAGTTCAGTGCTAAATTCTAGCAAACTTCTGCCTCGCGAGTTGCCATGAGCAAGCCAACACCTGAAATACCACCTGAACTTCCACATGAGTCGCCAAAAAATGACCATGACGACGCGCTGGAGCAGCCTGTCGAGACGACAGCGCCAGACAAAAAACCTATCATTGACGACGTTAGCGCAGAGGAAGTACCGGCGACAGATATCTCACTCATTAGCGGTGGCACTAAACCGCGCCACTATAAAGCTGATAATCCCTCGTTTTTTATGCAGCGTGGTTATCAGGTGTTATTGGTGCTTGGGCTGATTGCAGCGTTCTTTTTGGTGATGGTGTATCAGACGCTGTTTGGCCGTATTGAGCAGCCGCAGCAGATGGTGACGATTGAGTCGGGTCAGACGTATTATGGGCTATTACCGCAGTGGCAGCAGCAAATACCGCTGTTTTCTGCCACGATTGCCAAGCTTTATATGAAAACGCAAATCGATGGCCCATTGCACGCTGGTATTTATCAATTACCAGAAAACCCTACCTTTGCTGAAGCCTTAGAAGTATTGGGGCAAGGGGTAAAAGCGGCGATGGTCAAGGTACAGATTATCGAAGGCAAAACCTCAAAAGATTTATATCAGGCGCTACGAGATAATAAAGGCATCAAAAAAGAAGTACTGACGGCGGATAGCACGAATGCCAGCATCGCGCAGGCGTTGGACTTGGTTGGCATTTTGCCAGATTCGGTGGTCAATAGTAATGACCCTATCGTCAATCACAATCTTGAAGGCTGGTTTGCGCCTGATACGTATTATTATGGCGAAGGCAGCACCGATAAGCAGGTATTGACCGATTTGTATAAGCGTCAGCAGCAAGCATTGACCAAAGCGTGGGAAAATCGCGACCCTGATCTGCCTTATGACAGTCCGTATGAAGCGCTGGTAATGGCATCGATTATCGAAAAAGAAACCAGCGTGGCAGAAGAGCGTCCTTTGGTCTCGGCGGTATTTAGCAATCGTTTGAATAAAAATATGCGTTTGCAAACCGATCCCACCATTATTTATGGGATGGGTAGCCGTTATCAAGGCAATATTCGCCGTCAAGACATCGATGAAAAGACCGCTTATAACACCTACCAAATCGATGGTTTGCCACCAACGCCAATCGCGCTGCCATCTGCGGCCTCGATTGAAGCGACTTTGCATCCTGCCGATAGCGAAGCGTTATATTTTGTGGCGACCGGTAACGGCGGGCACAAATTTACCAATAGCTTAAATGAGCATAACCAAGCGGTCAAGGAATATCTCAGCGTCATGCGTCAGAAAAAAGCACAAACATCGCCGCCGTAATTTAATCCTTTATCTTTTCTAAAAACCTATCGTGTACTGAGCGTTATGGCGTCATATAGCTATCTATATAACGCCATAACGCTCATCAATGACATAAGGTCATATCATGTCAGCATCCCTACCAGATAAATCAGCGCAAGAAAAATCAGCGCAAATAAACTCGCCTAAACATTATATAAATACAGCGTCCAATCAAGGGCGCTTTATCAGCTTTGAAGGGACCGAAGGCGTTGGCAAGACCACCGCTATCGAGCAGCTTTGCAATCAGCTACAAGCAAAAGGCATCGATTATCTGCGTACCCGGGAGCCGGGTGGCAGTCCGTTTGCCGAGCAGTTGCGTGCTATTTTATTAGACCCTGATACCGAAATTAACGATGATACCGAGCTGCTACTGATGTTTGCGGCGCGCTGTGACCATTTGCAGCAAGTGATTTTACCTGCTCTACAACGTGGAACGTGGGTGATATGTGACCGCTTTACTGATTCGACCGTTGCCTACCAAGGTTTTGGGCGAGCGCATGGCGATAGTACGGTACGCGCTAAAATTGCTATGCTGATTGAGCAATTTGTTGAACAGTTACCAGAGCTGACCTTGTGGCTAGATTTGCCAGTATTAGAAGGCATGGCGCGCGCTAATAAACGCAGCGCTGCTGACCGTTTTGAGCAGCAAGCGACGGAGTTTTTTACTCGAGTTCATCAAGGTTTTAGCGTCCTTGCCAGCGAGCAGCCTGAGCGTATCCAGCGTATTGATGCTCAAGGTAGCGCTGAAGAAGTTAGCGAGCGTATTTGGCAAGCGGTGCAGGAAAAATTTGCGCTAAGCTAAGGTTTTTTAACGTTGTCATTTCTACTTTATATTATCCAAAAAAAGCCCTAACTCAGCAGTTGGGGCTTTTACCGTTTATGGAAAATATTAAAAGATAACTCTAGTCTTTATCTATATCCATGCTGTCAACGTTATCAAGGCTACCACCGCTAGAATCTGGTAAACGATTGGGGTCAAGCGTGCCTTTTTTGGTTTTCGGTGCGCTGCCATTACCGTTGGTATTACTAGAGGTTTTGGTTTTCGAAGTTGCGGTCGAATTATCCGACATGACACCTTTATTTATAGCATTGGTAGAACCATTAGGAGCAGTAGCATCAGACTCTGTTGTTTGCACGTTATCTTTCTTAACCGTCGTGCTTGATACCTGAATTTTATTAGGCGTAACAGTAACGCTATCGGCCTGTTTGTCTTGTACCTTTTCTGACTCGGAGACTTCTGCTACATTGACTTCTTTAGCAGTGGTTAATGCAGTCTCTGACGTAGTGGTATCATTACTATCATCGGTAAGCTCTATTTCTTTACGCTTTTCAGGCGCTTTCGAGCTGGATTCAAAGCTGGCATCTGCCGCCGCGCGTGCCTGCTCTTGTTTTGCCGTTACATCGACCGCTTTTGGTTGCACTTCATCATCGACGACCAATGAAATCAGCTTACGATCACGTGGTACGGTGCCATCGAAATTATCGGTCATCACGTGCAGCTTACCTTCTTTATCGACGGTATAAAGCGGCACAAATTGCTTATTATCGGCTTTGTATTGCTCAAAGCTATAGCTGTCGGTGATGTTAGTGATTTTGATACGCGCTTTTTTCGACAGCATACTGGCAAGCTTGGCATAAGTCACATCTTTACCAAACAACCACTGCGAATGGAAGTTGCCTTGCTTATCATCGCGCTCGCTTTTGACTTTTTCATCACTGAATTTAAGGCGATAGATTTTACGCTCGCCAAACTCATGACGGTAATGAATTTCAGACAAGGTATTCATTTCTCTATCGGTACTCATGGCAAACAGACGCCCAATACCGATAAGGTCTAAGTGATGGTCGGCATGGTCAGAGATAGGATTACCAAAGTAAGTACGCAGACCACTCATACGAGCTTTAGCGATATTGGTATAGTTATTGTGCGCGACGATGACATCAAAACCTTGGTCTTTTAAAGACGTCGCTACCAATAAAGCGATAGGGTTGGAGCCAACGACTAAGATACCGTTGGTTTCAGGCTCACGGACGCCCAAGAAATTACCAACCATTTTGGCGCCCAAACCTTGAATCATTACTGTGCCGATAATGACGAGGAAAACCAAAGGTACGAGCAGCTCAACGCCTTGAATATCATACTCTTGCAAGCGAATGGCAAAAAGCGATGAGATTGCAGCGGCAACGATACCGCGCGGCCCAATCCAGCTAATCATTAGCTTTTCATTGGTTTTTAGATTGGAGCCGATAGACGATGCCCAAACAGACAAAGGACGCGCGACAAACATCACAATCGCGAGCAACACCAAGCCTGCAAAACCAACGCTAAGCAAGCTTGCAAGCTCAACGCGAGCCGCAAGAATGATAAATAATACCGATACCAATAAAATGGTCAGCGATTCATTAAACTCTAAAATCGTCTCCCGCGGGAATTTTGGCCAGTTAGCCAGCGCCACGCCAAGGACGGTGACCGTTAATAAGCCGGACTCGTGCTCTAAATGGTTGGAGATAGAAAACAGGAGCAGTACAAAAGCTAAGGTAAAGACATTACGTAAAAACTCAGGAATCATATGGCGGCGCATTAAAAACGCCAATAACCACGCGCCCGCTAAGCCCATGGCCACTGCCAATACTACAATTTTGGCAAACAGTAAGATACTACTGGCTTCGCCGCCTGAAATGATATATTCATAGACCAAAACCACTGCAATCGCGCCGATAGGGTCAATGATGATACCTTCCCATTTCAAAATATTAGAAATAGTTTTATTCGGACGTACGCTACGCAGTAACGGCATAATGACGGTAGGACCAGTCACACAAACCAGCGCGCCAAATAGCAAAGCAATCAAAGGGTCGACATCAAACAACAGGTAAGTCGATAGCGCCACAATGACAATGGTAATAAGGACACCGACCGACACCAGCATCTGTACCACAGAGCCGTGCTGCTTAATCTCATCAAACTCTAAAGTCAGCGAGCCTTCAAATAAAATAATCGCCACGCCCAATGAGATAAAGGGGAACATCAGCTCGCCGAGCACCAAGTCTGGGTCAAAAGCGCCCAATATCGGGCCAACAATAATACCAATTAGTAATAAAAACAAAATGGATGGTTGCTTTAAATACCAAGCCAACCATTGGGCGGCAATACCAAGCCCAACCACGCCGGATAACAATAAGGCGGTATCCATAAATTAATCCTTTTATAATCTTGTCATATTTTATATCTATTCAGGCGCACTACCAGCGCTGCTAGCGTAAGCCGCAGCAAACGTCGTCTAAATATAGTGTTGCAATATCTGACACCGCTGAGCGCTAAATCTAGCGCTTGTTAATAAAAGCATCAACCACACTATAATCAAAGCACAAGTAATCAAAGCACAAGTAATCAAAGCACAAGTGAGGTTGGCTATCAGTACGATATCGCTGTAAAGACAAAAGCTTTTTAGATCCCTAAGCAGAATCTAAAAAGCAAAAGATGAAAAAATAAGCTGATGATCGCCAATTTGCTAAAATAACGACCTACAAAAATTAACTTTTGTTTGCCATATAGATTATTTGGCTTGTTATCATAACATGGTTTTATTTGACGTATTCTAGAGCAATCTTTGCGCCATTTGATTCTTGGTTGAAAAAGCTTATTAAAGGTAGTATGTCTAGCATGTTAGCAATAAGGCTATCTTTATGATAGAAAAGATAAAGTTTTATACCATAAGTCGAAAATGGACGGTAAACTAACAAGCATTATTCTTTGCAAGTTTGCATTTCCCAAAGTTTAAGATAAACGCAGATAACAAAAGCAAGCGGTAAAATCTCTCAGCCAGCAATGCAAAGACCAATATAAAAATCAATTTTTAAATGTTAGCTTTAGAGGTTAGCGAATGAGTAAACTGAGCTATTATCAGCATAATATATAAATAAAACGCCTAAATTATTATTCATAACGGTCCTATTCAAACCGTTTATAACAATTATAAAGACCCATTATATGGAGGGTAACATGCCTAACAATATGTCTAAAACGTCGAATACAGCCAATTTGAGCCGTTGGTTACAGCAGAGCGCGTTGGCCATAGCGGTAGCCACTACTATGGCGGCAGGTATCAACATCGCGACCGTGCCAACTGCACAAGCGGCCGTTACCACCGCAGATTTTTCGGGCTTGGTACAGCAAGTCACGCCAGCGGTCGCGCGAGTAAACGTCACCAAAACTGTCAGCGAGGCAGAGCTTGCTAAAGCCCAAACGGCTGAGCTATTGCGGAAGTTCTTTGGTGATCGCTTACATATTCCTGACCAAGCAGCGACGCCTGCGATTGAACATGCATATGGCACTGCATTTTTTGTCACCCGTGATGGTTATATGCTGACCAATCATCATGTGGTGGCAGGCGCGGACAAAATTACTGTGACGCTCAATGACAGAAGCGAGCTTGATGCCAAATTGGTTGGCAGTGATGAGCGCTCAGACGTGGCGGTGCTCAAGGTCACGGGGCGCCAATTCCCTGCCTTGCCAATCGGTGATTCTAATGCGCTAAAAGTAGGGGAGCCGGTATTAGCAATTGGCTCGCCCTTTGGTTTCGATTATTCAGCATCGGCAGGTATTGTAAGTGCCAAATCGCGCAATTTTTCCCGTGAAACCAGCGTACCCTTTATCCAAACTGATGTGGCATTAAACCCGGGTAACTCTGGCGGCCCATTATTTAATCAGCGCGGTGAAGTAATTGGTATTAACTCGCGTATTTTTAGTGGCACGGGCGGCTATATGGGTCTGTCATTCTCTATCCCGATTGATGCGGCGATGGATATTTATGAGCAGTTAAAAGATAACGGTGAAGTTGCGCGCGCCTATCTGGGTATTTTTCCGCAAGATATCGACCGGAATTTAGCCGAAGCTTATAATTTAGCGCGTCCGCAAGGGGCATTATTGACGCGCGTTTCACCAGACTCACCGGCGCAAAAAGCGGGGCTAAAGCCAGGCGATATTATTTTAAAATACAATGATGTCTTAATTATGGAAGCCTCCGATTTATTAAACCTGATCAATCGGGCGCGGCCTGACGATATCTTTCGCGTTCAGATTCAGCGTGACGGTAAACAAGCTATCATAACCGGCAAGCTTAGTAATGCTTCCAATGCTATGCAATCGCAAACCGGCGCACAGCAGGCCAACGGCATCAGCTTGGGACTGGCGCTGCGCAATTTAACGCCAGAGGAGCAAATAGAGCTGGCTGCTGATAATAAGACCGGCGTGCTGGTCACCGCTATTGAGCCGACGGGACTCGCGGCGCGCTCGGGTATACTGGCAGGCGACGTTATCACCAATTTGCACCAAAAACCGATTAAAACGGTCAATGATTTTTCTAGCGCCGTGGCATCATTGCCCGAAAAAGGCGTGGTGACGATTGAGATAGTGCGTCAGGGCATCCCAGGTATCATTGGTTTGCGCATTGAATAGCAAAGGATAGCGTGCGTGATTAGCAGCGTTATGAATCGGCTGTCTTTATTGACAGTAATACATATCGTCCGACCATTGCTATGTTGACGATTCGTTAAAATACCTAAAAAGGTTTTATCGCTGCTAACTAGTTACGCTACACTAAGCAATTGCACTACACTAACTATTTAGTTTTCAGGCTTATTTTTTAGGCTAAATAGAGTCGCGCTTAGCATTATGATAGATTGCTAATTTTTCGCTTTATAGAAGTGTTAAGCATGAATTGTTTGATAGCGATGAAGGCAAAATATGCTACACTAGCAGGCGTTTTTATGGCTCTCAGCCAATCAAGTGGCAGCAGCTAAATAGCGTTAATCACGTTAGTAAAATGAATACACAGTATGAACATCACGCAAGGTCTTGCCCTGACGTTATTTTACCAAACCAAACGTTCAGCTCCATAGGGCAGATAGGCACACTTGCAAACGACTTATCATGTGATAGCTTTAATAAAAGCTAGGATATACAGGCACGGTTATGAGCACAGCATACGACGATATTAAAACCCGACTACAAGGCTCAATGGTAGCCTTGGTAACGCCCATGCATCCTGACGGCACGGTCGATTATAAACGTCTGGCAGACCTCATAGATTGGCAGATTGAGCAAGGTACGCATTGCTTGGTCGCTGTCGGTACCACTGGCGAGTCAGCGACTTTGTCCATGCAAGAGCACAGCGATGTGATTCGCTACTTTGTTCAGCATGTCAAAGGTCGCGTACCTGTGATTGCAGGCACTGGCGCCAACAATACGATGGAAGCCATTAAGCTAACCCAAGATGCCGCCGAAGCAGGTGCTGATTGTGCGTTATTGGTCGCCCCTTATTATAATAAACCGCCACAAGAAGGCTTGTTTCAGCATTATAAGGCCATCGCTGAAGCGGTAAAAATCCCGCAAATGCTTTATAACGTACCGGGACGTACCGTTGTAGATATCGCCCAAGAGACCGTTGAACGCCTCGCTGATATTGACAATATCGTTGCTATTAAAGACGCCACAGGTTCGGCTGTTCGCGGTGAGCAACTGATCAGATCCGTTGGCGACAGAATGGTGGTGTTATCTGGTGACGATAGTACAGCTCTTGAGCTGATGCAGTTTGGCGGTAAAGGCAATATTTCGGTGACGGCTAACGTGGCACCAAAAGCTATGAGTGAGACTTTTAGCGCTGGCCTGCGTGGAGATTTTGATGCCGCTCATAAAGTTCATGACGTGGTCAAGCACTTACACCGTGACTTATTTATCGAATCAAGCCCTATTCCTGTTAAATATGCGCTGCATAAAATGGGCATGATAGATACCGGTATTCGTTTGCCGTTGGTATGGTTGGCTGAAAAGCACCATGCGACCATTGATGAAGCTCTAATCCGTGCAAATTTACTTTAGGTTTTTATAAATTTAATAAACATACCGCTTATAGTGGCTCTATAGGTTTCGACTATTAAGTAAAAAAGTTAGACATAGTAAAACTATAAACGCTTTGCCTACATACGCACCAAATAAGCAATAACTGCTAACTCAGAGAGATAATATGATGACAGTATCATCAAACCTTGCAAAAATATTCCCGATGCTAATGACCGTGGTTTTGGGTAGTACGTTAGTGTTGAGCGGCTGCCAAGCGACAAAAGGTCTGTTTGGTAAGCGCGATAATGGTAGCCTTGAGTATCAGCAAAGCAAAAAACTGGCACCATTAGAATTGCCAGCGGCGCAAGAAACAGCGCCATTTGTGCCGTTATACCCAACGCCTAATGCCGGTGCTAATACCTTGAAACTAGAAAATGAGTCAGGTAAACAATATCAGCTGCCAAGACCTCAGCGTACGGTTGCCGTGACCCAAGCAGCAGAATAAACCCCTTTTTCATCCTTATCTATACCGCTGTCTTTTATTATGGTTAAGCATTTTATACCTTAATACAAAGCGCTTGGCGGTCACTGCGCGTTTTTACCACATAAGCTTGAACGAACAGGAACTCCCTCATGCAAAAGCAACAACTGCTCTATAAAGGCAAAGCCAAGTCTGTTTATGAAACAGAAGACCATGATCTGCTGATTTTACACTTCCGCGACGATACCTCCGCACTCGATGGCAAGCGTATCGAACAGCTTGCTCGCAAAGGCGTGGTGAATAACCGCTTTAACGCCTTTATCATGCAAAAGCTGGCTGACGCTGGTATCGAAACCCATTTTGAAAAGCAGTTGTCAGACGATGAAGTGTTGGTCAAGCGTTTAGACATGATTCCGGTTGAATGCGTGGTGCGTAATTTTGCCGCGGGCAGTTTGGTACGTCGCCTAGGTTTAGAGGAAGGTCAAGCTTTGACACCACCTACTTATGAGCTGTTTTATAAAGACGATGCGCTTGGCGATCCGATGGTCAATGAGTCCATCTCTATCTCGCTTGGTTGGGCATCTGAAGCTCAATTGGCGAAAATGAAAGAGCTCAGTCACCAAGTAAACGAAGTGCTAAAAGAGCTGTTTGATGCTGGCGATTTAATACTGGTAGATTTTAAACTTGAATTTGGCGTATTCCATGATCGTATCGTTCTAGGTGATGAGTTCTCGCCTGATGGCTGCCGTATCTGGGATAAAGCGACCAAGAAAAAGCTCGATAAAGACCGTTTCCGTCAATCATTGGGTGATGTGATTGAAGGCTATGAAGAAGTAGCAAAACGTATCGGTGTGCCGTTAAACTAGAAATATAAAATATTTGGTGGTGTGTCAAAAAGTATGCTGATTAAAACTTGAACAATTTTTGAAGCCTTGAAAGCCCTATAGAATCAGAGAACTTAGCATAGATTTCTTATTGACTTCTATCGCCAGCATACTTTTTAGAACACCACCAAATATTTAAAAAATAAAAAACTGAGCCATGCGCTCAGTTTTTTTATGGGGATAAGCATTTTAAAAACAGCTATGTTAAAGACCGCTATGTTAAAAATTGTTATGTTATTTGTCTTTACGCGCTTCTTTAATTTTTTTAGCAGCCATTTCCATCGCATCGGCAGCTTTGTCCGCTAATGTGCCAACCACTTCTTTAGCTTTAGTGGTAGCGGTGTCCTTTAAAGAAGATTCTTTATCTTCGCTAGATTTAGAGTCATCATCTTTACTATCTTTATCCTTCTTATCAGAATCGTCACCATTTTTACTGTCGTTTTTAGCGTCTGATTGATCGTCTTTTTTGGCACCGCTATTGTTTTTATCAGACGATTTATCATTATCGCTATCTTTACTATCGTTCTTGTCCGACGTTTTATCATCTTTTTTGTCATTAGTATTGTCTTGATTAGATGACTTATCGTCTGTCTTAGACTGACTATCTTTTGAGGCGTTGTCCTTTGAATCGTTAGTAGCGTTGCCTTTAGAAGCATTATTACCATTATTAGTGTTGTTATCTTTCATCACTGCGTTTTTATTCGTATCTTTTTCGCTAGCATTTTTATTGCTATCGTTGTTGTGCTGCTTATCATTGTTAGTATTAGAGTTAGTCATTGTTATATCCTTTTGTTTGTATTTTTTAGTGTTGGATGTTTTTAGTTTTTTAACTTTAAAATTGATTGGCGAGTTTTAAGCTTACTATTAGAATGAGTTAACTGTCTGTATAGCAACAGTTGCAATAGGTAATAAGGTCTAACGCTTAGCCGCTTTGAGTGGTTTTTTATGCTAAATTTATATCGTCAATATAAACGCCGCTATAAAAAAGGTTATCTTTGATGTCATTGTACAAATTACCTTATATACAACCCTCCGTTTTAGAACCTAGCTGGTTTGTCCGCCCGACCTGCGTGGTAGCGGCAGATTTAATTGGCAAGATTTTATGCCGACAGCTAATCGATAGTGACGGCAAGCAAAAAACCCTACGGATGCGCATCTCAGAGACCGAAGCCTACATTGGTGAAGGTGATGCCGCTTGTCATGCGCATGCTGGCACGCGCACGCCGCGTACAGAGGTTATGTATAGCGAGGGCGGAGTATTTTATGTCTATCTGACCTATGGTATCCATCATATGCTCAATTTGGTGAGCGGAACGGCAGAGTCGCCAGAAGCGGTATTAATACGCGCAGGGTTTTTGACAGACGATAGCGCGCGCTTAATCGACGAGCAATTACTGAGCGCAGATAAACAGCTAACCGATCCCAAGCAATTTGCAGGTCCTGGCAAGCTAACCAAACAGCTGCAAATTGACCGCGAGTTATATGGTGCGCCTATCATGCCTGCGTCAGGGCTTTGGGTCGAAGACGACGGCTGTCAGCCGCCAGTATCGCTGCGCCCACGT
Organism: Psychrobacter sp. M9-54-1; assembly: GCF_016613355.1. Classification (NCBI taxonomy): domain Bacteria; kingdom Pseudomonadati; phylum Pseudomonadota; class Gammaproteobacteria; order Moraxellales; family Moraxellaceae; genus Psychrobacter; species Psychrobacter sp. M9-54-1. The sequence goes on from NZ_JADGFW010000025.1 coordinate 19,026, forward strand.
ATTGGCATTGATTATGCGGGCGCGGCAAAAGATTGGTTACTGCGCTATGTTTGGACCGACCATCCTTCACTGTCCAAAAAATAGCCAATCTAGAGTTGTTACTAATTTTTTAAAGAGCATGAAAGGGGTAAGCAATGTATAAATTGACAGTTTTTATTCCCAATGAAGCGCTAGAGCAAGTAAAGACTGCCTTATTTACGGCTGGTGCTGGAAAAATTGGTGATTATGAGCAGTGCTGTTGGCAAGTTAAAGGAACAGGGCAGTTTATGCCGTTAGCAGGCAGTCAGCCGCATATTGGCACGCAGGATACACTTGAAACGGTCGAAGAATGGTGCGTGGAGATGGTGGTAGCCGACGCGTATATTAAGCCAGTGATTGAAGCATTAAAGCAGGCGCATCCTTATGAAACGCCTGCCTATGATGTGATTGAAGTATTGGACTTTTAAGATCTTAAATTTATTATCAGAAATGTTCAGTCTTCTTTGATTTTAATCACCTTGTAGCTTGGATAATCAAGCTCAATTTTATAGTCTTTACTGCCGCGGCGAGCTTTTACTTTTATTTTACTGTCGCCTTTTTTATATCTGACGTCTTTGACCCGATAACCCATATTGCTAACCTGATTGGCCGCGCGCTGCTCGATAGCAGGCTGATAAAGCTCTTTATCAATAGACTTGATGGTTTTCTTGTGTTTCTTATAGATTTTAGTATCTTTGTAAATGTCTTCATAAAGGTCACCATAAGCATTGTAGCCGGGCGCGGTGACGCAGCCAGTCGTTATGGACAGTAACGCGGCAATCATACTGCTCGCCGCCGTGGCTTTTAATAACGTATATTTTTTCATAATATTCTCTCATGCTATGCTATTAAAGGTATTGGTAACTCGTCTATATAAGCAAGGTTCTATGCTAAAAACGACACAATAAAAAAATGGTCAACTAAACCAAGGGCTGGCTTATTTGACCAAGGGCATCAAGTCATCAACGATGCCAAAATCTTATCTGTACGTACAAGGCGTGTTCTTAATTGAATCGTACTCATCTAGAATAGCTAAATTTTGTCAAACGTCGTCAAATAACGAGAGCACAGACCCAAAAACCCAAACGCCTAGCCATTAGGCGCTATGCGCTATTTCTATAAATTGTTGAGAGGTTAAGTTACTTGTAGCGATAATGGTTATTATTATAGCGACCATTATTGTTGTAGCGGCTATTATCTTTTTTATGCTTACCGTTTTTATTTTTGTGATGACCGTTTTTATTCTTATGTTTGCCTTTTTTGCTATCGTGGTGAGCATGATTGACTTTATGGCCGCCATTATTATAACGACCATTATTGTTATACTTGCCGTTACCCTGATACGGACCGTTTGGGTAATAAACTCTTTGACCATCATGTCTTGGCGTGACGGTACAACCAAAGGTAGTGCCCAATAAAGCAAGCACAATACCAGCAGAAAAAGCGGTTTTTAAAGTTGAGAAGCTTAATATCTTCATAATAAATATTCCTATTATCTTATTAATTCCTATTACTTATCAGTAATGTGGCGATTACTGGTATTTAATTACTGATCTTAATGTTGCACTACCACAATAACGTTGCATAAGAAAAGCTAACGTATAAAAATGGACTGTTTAAAGATTAGTCTTTTTTAATCTTAATCACATTCAAGTTTGGATAGTCAAGAAAAATCTCATATTCTTGTGAGCCGCGTTTGGCTTCAATCTCGAACACACCGCGGCCGTTCTTTTCATCGAGTTCTACATCTTTAACGCTATAGCCCATTGACTTTACTTTATTGACAGCCCGCTGCTTAATCGCTGGGTAACGAGAATCTCGTTTGATACTGTTTTCGATATCATCGTCTTTATAGCGCTTATTGTTTTTATATTTGCCATGATTTTTATACTTGTCTTTTTTATAATCATCTTTGTCGTAACGGTCTTTATCGTTTCTATCATCTTGCCAAACATTAGAGGAACCTCTTTTGTTTGAGCTGATGAGTCTTAAGTCTGGATAGCTATATTTAAGCTCGTAGGTTTGATTGTTCTTTCTAGCGATGGCAGTAATAGCATGGTTGCCACGATAGTTATCAGAGCGGATGTCCATGACTTGATAGCCTTGACGGCGTAGATTATTGCTTAGAGTCTGGCTAACGCGTTTATAGTCAGCATTGCCGTAATCGCTGTTACCACCATATATTGGGTAATTTCCATAACCTGGATCAACAACGGCACAACCAGCCACCGTTCCTAACAAAGTCAGCGCTAAACCAGCAGATATTGCGGTCTTAAATGAGAAAGCGGATAGAGTTTTCACAATAAAATCTCCTTTGGAGTACTGATGATCTGAATAAGGAACGATTATTTAACAGGGATACTTTTAACAATAGGTGATTGGTAGCTTATAAGCCTGCAAAGCCAATATTTGTTTCTTAATATTGAAATATTTTCTTACATACACATAGTAAGACTTAAAAATCATCTTTCCATGTCTTTGATGTTAATAAGTTGTAAATTTTGCAAATAGTTGCGTAAGCATTCGACACTTTAGGTGACTAGGGCGTTTCTAAATTTGTTCAATATCGCTAACACTTTTAATGACTAATATAGGGAGTACGAAACAATTAAAGATATACGTAAATATTATTTCAAATTTATCAATAACTTAGATTGAGATATTGGCTATCTTAAAATCGACGTAAGCATATGCTTACATGCAATGACGCTTACGCGACTTAACACGTGATGCATAATTTGACACTATACACACACGGCATAAGGGAATGTGACTCAAGGATTGAGTTGACCGTATTAAGGATAATAGTTCAATCGCTAGCATCAGGATGATAAAGGCAATTGGAATAAGGACACATGACCCGTGCTGCAGGCATCTAATGCCAGTAGTAGTCAGAACAAATGGGCAGGATGCCCGGCTATCACAATATACTCAATATCTTGCAAGGATGCAGCGATTAGAGTGGTGATGGGTAACAAGGATGGTTAACAATAAAACCGCATAACAATAAGTTGCTATGCGGTTTTATCGTGTCTGGATGTTAAGAATCCTCCATTCAGATTTTCTCAGAACGTGTATTCCTTAGAAAACTTCTATCATGCCAGTTATCCCAAATGATAACGACCTCATATTTTTATTATTAAAATCCATAAGTCAATATGATGAGTAGTTACTTATAGACAATAAAAAAGCATAGACGATAAAAAAGGCCACATTAAATCAATGTGACCTTTCTCAACAAATAGCTTATAAAAATCTATAAGTAAGAAAATTCTTATAAGAAAAATTAATATTTATTTTCAACGCGCCATGCATCTACTTCGCGCTCAGCGTCATCTTTACTGTGACCATAACGCTCTTGGACTTTACCCACGAGCTTATCACGGCTACCTTCGATATGTAGTAAATCATCATCAGTTAGGTCAGCCCACTTCTGCTTGACCGTACCCTTCATCTGTTTCCAATCACCTTTTAACGTATGTTCGTTCATTATTATAATCCTTATTTTAGTTATCAAATCTTTACGGTAAATAGCTTAAAAATTCTAACGCTATAAACCGTAAAGTGCTTTAGGAGCAAGTTATTATTTATGATTGTTCTTGTTTATCTCGTACTGTTTTAAGTACTTTACAGCTAGCCCGTGGCCAACTTGTGATACTAATATATAAATGTTAGACCGCCATGTCTGTATGAGCAATGTTTGTAGTGTTGCTTAATTATGGTCATTGCTCTTGCTATGTTATGGAGGGCATAGTTGTGTAATAGACAGGGTACTTTGTCAGAGCGATACGTAAAGAAAACCAGCAGCCAAATCTCTACTTATATAGTGCGTTGTCCTTTTTTATGTCTTTATCAATCCTAATTCTAAAGCTATTAATGGAAAATAACGCCTTTTACGCATCTGATTGTAGACTTGTTATTTAATTAACTATAAGCTTATAGCTGAAATCATAAGCCTTAGACAATTAGGACAGAATAACAGTGAGTCCACTTAATACCGTAAACGCGACAAGATTAGATACGAAGCGTGAGCTGGCAAAAGCCAAAACCCGTCGTGCCTTATTAAAAAGTGCGCTGCAGCTTTATAGCTTGGAAGGCGCTTGCGGCATGAGTATGAACAAAATCGCTAAAGGGGCGGGAATCGCCCAGCCAAGTTTTTATAATCACTTTGACAGCGTAGAGGCGCTACAAAGTGAGTTGAGTAGGCAATTAAAAGACAATTATTTATCACCGATGCGTAAGGCGTGGGCAGATATGCTTGGAGATTATCCAACGCTGTCTAGAGCGGCGTTCAATCAGCGCTGTCAGCATTGCTTGACGCTAATTTTTACAGCCGCCTTTCAAAATATTAGGTTGTTCCAACGGTTACTCGAAGACAGTCTACGCTTTGATTTGCGAGTAGAAGATAAAGGTTTGGGAAGTTTGTTTACCGACATACGTGAAGAATGGACAAAAATATTTATCCAAGGATTGCAGTCAGCCAAGTGTTCTTTTGAGACGTTTGAAGTTTATCTCTGCGTTGATAGTGCGAGCGCGCAAGTTCATGAGTTGATATTAGGCTGTCATCAAGGACGTTACTCACAGCAGCAAGCAATTGCGATGTTGTGCAAAAACTTTGATGGGCTTTTTGGCGGATTTTTTATCAATAATGAGCAAGTAATAAATAGCTAGTGAGCAAATTAATGAATGCTGAGCTCGCAAAATTTTTAAAACTAACGAATCTATTCATATCATAAAACGGAATTTAGTTAGCGAAAGCGATAGTAACGATCACAGGGAGCGTGGCCATGAGCAGTAAACAAATCAAGACGAATGAGCAAACACATTTTAGAACCTGCAATCTGTGCGAGGCGATGTGCGGTATTGAAATAAAGCACGATGGAGCAAAGGTATTATCGATTAAAGGCGATAAAAATGACCCATTTTCTAAAGGTTATATTTGCCCAAAAGCAACTGCCTTACAAGATTTACATGAAGACCAAGATCGCTTGCGTCATCCCATCGAGAGGACGGCTAACGGTTGGAAAACAGTCAGCTGGGATGAGGCGCTTGATAAAGTAGCTGCGGGTATTCAGTCAGTACAAAAGAAACATGGCCAAAATGCTTTTGGTGTTTATTTAGGCAATCCCAACGTCCATAATATGGGCGGCATGCTGACCATTAAGCATCTATTAAGCAGTATCAAGACCCGCAGTCGTTTTTCTGCAACCTCGGTCGATCAATTACCGCACCATATCGTCAGCATGCACCTGTTTGGGCATATGCTGCGTATCCCCGTGCCTGACGTCAATCGCACCCGATATATGCTCATCATTGGTGGCAATCCGCTGGCATCTAACGGCAGTATTATGACCGCGCCAAATATGCGCCAAAAGCTAAAAGACATCAAAGCCCGCGATGGCAAAGTAGTAGTGATTGATCCAAGACGTACCGAAACTGCTGACATTGCAAGCGAGCATCATTTTATCCGTCCAGCAACCGATGTTTTATTTTTGCTTGCTATGCTCAATGAAATCTATGACCAAGGTTACGCGGACAAAGCACGGACTAATAATAGAGCGGCGGCGCTTGCGCCAGAGATTGCGCGCTTGGCAGATTTCGCTAAAGACTATAGCGCAGAGTTAGTTGCTGATATTACCGGTATTGCGGCAGATGAGATTAAACGACTGGTTAAAGAGTTTTGCGAAGCCGAAAGCGCCGTCTGCTATGGGCGCATGGGCGTATCGGTGCAGGAATTTGGCTTATTAAGCCAGTATTTGATTATGGTGATTAATATCGTCACCGGACGTTTGGATGAAGTAGGCGGCCTCATGTTCCCCAATCCTGCGCTTGATGTGGTCAATAACTCCGGCCCAGGTTATTTAGGCAAACGTCATAGCCGAGTGAGTAACTTGCCTGATTTTAATGGTGATTATCCTGTCGTAGCGATGGGTGACGAGATGCTGGTAGAAGGCGAGGGTCAATTAAAAGGCTTTATGACCGTTGCAGGCAACCCTGTCCTCAGTACGCCAAATGGTGAAAAGTTAGATAAAGCCTTTGCCAATTTGGACTTTATGGTCGCGATTGATTACTTTGTCACAGAAACCAGCCGGCATGCCAATATTATCTTGCCACCCGTCTCGCCGCTAGAGCGTGACCATTATGACGTTACCTTTAATAATTTTGCCGTACATAATGTCGCTAAATACTCTCCAGCATTGTTTGCTAAGAAAAAAAGTGCCAAACATGATTGGCAAATCTACTTAGAGCTGGCAAAACGCCTCGATAAAAAAGCGCCGCTTACGACCAAAATTGAGCGCCGATTGGTTAAGACTTTAGGACCAAAATTTTTGCTTGATCAAGGCTTGAGACGTGGACCTTATGCTGGCATGAATCTAAATAAACTCAAGAAAAAACCGCATGGACTGGATTTAGGCACGCTCAAAAGAATGCTACCGCAAGCAATAAAGCATAAAGATAAGCAAATTCATCTTAATATCGATTTTTATCAAGCCGATTTAGCGCGCGTGCAAACGATGATGCAGGATTATGATGACAAACAGATTTTACTTATCGGTCGTCGTCATGTACGCAGTAACAATTCATGGCTGCATAATAGCTATCGCTTGGTAAAAGGCAAGCCACGCTGTACGCTGATGCTGCATCCTGAAACAGCGAAAGAATATGGTATTAAGGATGGACAGGAAGTAAAAGTGACCTCGCGTGTTGGTAGTGTGACGATCGTAGCAGAAGTCACCGATGAGCTAATGCCTGGCGTAGTCAGTATTCCTCATGGTTGGGGTCATGGTCGTAAAGGCGTGCAGCAAAAGATTGCGCAAGCGCATGCCGGTGTCAGTGTTAATGACTTGACCGACGATACCTTAATCGATCAGCTAAGTGGTAATGCAGCAGTCAATGGCGTACCTGTACAATTAGAAGCAATCGAGCCAGAAGAGGTTGATTTGGAAACTGTTGATACTGAGGTTAATGCTGATATTAAATCAGGAAGCGCTGCATAAAATAGCTCTAAAATAAAAGTCTTTAATTTAAAAAGGCACTTAAAAAAGTGCCTTCTTTACGTTTTTAATTTTAAGTTCCTAAACCTATAAAATCAAAGTCTACTTGCGGTGTCTCGCCTTGTATCAATAAACTGATCGCCTTTGCCGAACCACAAGCATGCGTCCAGCCAAGCGTGCCATGACCGGTATTTAGCCATAAATTATCAAAGCTGGCGTTTGTATTGACACTACCATGACGGACTTGACCATGATGCGCGCGTCCTATTAATGGTACATTTGATGGCGTCATTGGGCGCAGTCCTGTCCAATATTGCATAGAATTGGCAATGATACCTTTGGGAAATAACTGCTGTACGCGACGGGTAATGGCTGCACAGCGCGTGCTATTTAAATCCATATTATAGCCGTTAAATTCCGCCGTACCTGCGACGCGTAATTTGTCACCAAGGCGCGAGGTGACTAATTTAAACTCATCATCAATAAGGCTGACGAAAGGTGCTAAATGTGGCGCACGCGGATTGACTTGATAAGTGGCTGAATACCCTTTGGCAGGGAAAATCGGCAGATGGATATTGAGCGGTTTCATGAGCAATACGCTATAGCTGCCAAGTGCTAGCACATAACTGTCGGCGCTAAAAGTCTGTGCGTTTTCGCCCTTGGGACGAATGGTCATACTATGCACGTGCGGGCGAGCAGAATGGGCGTCGGTGTTTAACGCCAAAATGTCGGTATCGTATAAAAATTTCACGCCAGCATCGATGCAGCGCTGCGCCAAACGCTGGGTAAATAAATGCGCATTACCCGATTCGTCACGGCTGGTGTAAGTGGCGCCTTTGAGCTTATGAGCAATAGGGTAAAGCGCAGGCTCAAGGCTAATAGCATTATTAATATCAATCACATAGCGCTCACAGCCGAGCTCTTGCATACGCTCGGTTGGCGCGATGGCAGCATCAAACTCAACTTGGTTGGTATAAAAATGCATGATACCGCGCGTTTGCTGCTCGTAATCAATACCAATATCAGCACGCAGCTGCTGCAATGCTTCGCGTGAGTACAAGCCCAAACGCACCATCTGTACCAAATTGGCATCGGCTCGTTCTGCGCGGCATTCTTGTAAAAACTGCATTGCCCATTTCAACTGCGCTTTATCAGCTCGCAAGCGGTAGAGCAGCGGTGCATCTTCACGAAACAACCATTTAAGCGCTTTCATTGGTGTGCTCGGATTTGCCCAAGGGGTTGCGTGCGAGACGGATATCTGCCCACCATTGGCAAATGAGGTTTGCATACCGGCAGCAGATTCGCGCTCAATGACGGTCACATCGTAGCCTGCTTGCCGAAGATACCAAGCGCTGGTCACGCCCACCACACCTGCTCCGAGTACCGCAATATGGGTCATAAATTGCTCTGCTGCATTTTAGTAAAAGTACTTTTTATAATACGAGTTGGACTGCGAAATAGACTATCAAACCTTTCCAGTTATTTTTGACGGGCGACATCTGCTTGTAGTGCTGGTGGTAAATCTAATATCGTAAGCTCACTATCGGCTAAATGCTCTGGGCGGGCAACAACCAATGCCTTAAAGCCATTAGCATTTATATCATCATCAGCAATGGCATTGACCACCTGAATTTTCTCTAGTTTATCACCTGCGGCTGGCACCTCGCCTGTGCCGCTGACATAATGTAAAAACGCTTTTGGCGCGGCTTTAAAGTAAATACGGGCAATGACTTCTTGACCGAGGTAGCAGCCTTTATCGTAGTCCATACCGCCGCGCTGATGTAGGCGCAGCTCTTGCGGCTGAAACTCGCCTCGTGTGTCCGCGACTATCCAATAATTACCCGCTGCAAGACTCGCCTGCATCCACGCTTGAGTGTCATCGATAGTATTATGTTCGTCTTTATGACTAAAGGTTGGCACTCCATCGAGTACGCAAGGATAAATGGGCGTTGGTGTACTGGTATCAAACTTTGAAAAGGCGCCAAACTTTTTAAGATGCGCTTGCAAAGCCTCAGCGCAATCGGCACTGATGACTACATCAAAATGCTTTTCGTCTTGTTTTTTAATCCAAAGGCCAAAATCGATACGACCTTTTAAATTGCTAAGCGCCGTTGCTTGATAGCTAAGCCCAAGCTTAGTGACATCAGAGGTCAGCTGCCCTTGTAAGAACTTTGCGGCATCTTCACCTTGAATGGTTAGTTGAACAAATTGTGGCAATGTTGATTGAGTCATTATTATTGTCCTATTTATGAGTCGCTATAGCCTCAGATATTAGGGTTAATACTGAGTGATTAAAGTCGTTATAAAACTTACTGTTAAAATAATGCGAAAAAGTCGTTATTTAAGTTTTTACCATCTTTTTAGTACCTAAAGACAAATGGTTATCAAATCAAATTTGGTTACAGCAGAGTACCACAAAAAACCACGTGATAAAAAACGTCCGCGTTAAGGGATAAGCGAATGTATCAATTAGTCACAGTTCTGTGTTTACAAGCGGAGCGATTGGTGAAAGCTGGCGAGTTACGGTACAATGTTAGCGTTAGAATACACCCAATTTATCACGGCTGACGAGGAAATTATGAGCTTACCCAATTGCCCAAAATGCGATGCTGAATATACGTACGAAGATGGTGCGTTACTGGTATGTCCGATGTGTGCTCATGAGTGGACCGCGGCTGAAACCGATGCGGCGCAGGCTGAAGCGCAAGATGCGGTCATTCGTGATGCGGTCGGTAACGAGCTGCAAGATGGCGATACCGTCACCGTGATTAAAGACTTAAAGGTCAAAGGATCATCAACCATTATCAAAGTCGGCACCAAAGCAAAAGGGATTCGTCTGTTGCCAGATGCCTCTGATGGTCATGATATCGACTGTAAACTCGATGGTTTTGGACCGATGAAGCTCAAATCGTCAGTGGTTAAAAAAGCTTAAGTTTTTGTTAATTAAGTGATTGTTAATTAAGCTATTGTTAATAAAATAACATCAAAAGAATAAGTAGAGACTAATTATGAGCACTAAAAATGAACAACTCTTTGCACAAGCCCGCAAACATATTCCTGGCGGCGTAAACTCACCGGTTCGCGCCTTTGCTGGCGTTGGTGGTACGCCTATTTTTATGCACCGTGCTAACGGCAGCAAAATTTATGACACCGAAGACAATGCTTATATCGATTATGTCGGCTCTTGGGGGCCGATGATTTTGGGTCATGCGCATCCAAAAGTCATTGATGCGGTTAAAAAAGCAGCTGATGATGGTTTGAGCTTTGGTACGCCAACGCCATTTGAAACCACCGTGGCTGATAAGATTTGCGACATTGTCCCAAGTGTCGAGATGATTCGCATGACAAGCTCAGGTACAGAAGCGACCATGAGCGCGATTCGTTTGGCGCGCGGCTTTACTGAGCGTGATAAAATCGTCAAATTTGAAGGCTGCTACCATGGTCATTCCGACAGCTTGTTGGTAAAAGCGGGCTCAGGGATGCTAGATATTGGCGAGCCGACCTCAAAAGGCGTGCCAGCGGACTTTGCCAAGCATACGATTACTATTCCTTATAATGACCCACAAGCGATTAAAGAATGCTTTGCAAAATGGGGTAGTGAGATTGCTTGCGTGATTGTCGAACCAATCGCCGGCAACATGAATATGGTCATTCCGACCCAAGAATTCCATGATACTTTGCGTGCAGAATGTACCGCCAATGGTGCGGTATTGATTTTTGATGAAGTGATGACCGGTTTTCGCGTTGGACTTGGCGGCGCGCAAGCGCATTTTGGCATTGACCCTGATTTGACCTGCTTTGGTAAAATTATCGGTGCTGGCTTACCCGTTGGTGCTTTCGGTGGTAAAAAAGAAGTGATGTCTTGTATCGCGCCACTTGGCGGCGTTTATCAAGCGGGTACGTTATCAGGTAACCCGCTGGCCATGCGCGCCGGTATCGCGATGTTTGAAGACTTAACCGTTGATGGTTTTTATGATCAATTATCTGCGAAAGTAGACCAGCTTATTGATGGTATCCAAGCGGCGGCGGACAAGCATGGTATCAATCTGCGCACCAATAAACTGGGCGGCATGTTTGGGATGTTCTTTGTTAAAGACAAGGCGACAAACGTACCGCAAAACTTCGATGACGTCACCGAGTGCGATATGGATGTGTTTAATACCTTTTTTCATGGCATGTTAGAGCGCGGTATCTACCTTGCGCCATCGGCCTATGAAGCAGGCTTTATGTCAATCAAGCATAGTGATACAGACATCGAAGCGTCTATTAACGCCGCTGATGAGATTTTTGCAGAAATGGCAAACGCTTAAATCATTTGGTTAAAATTACTTGTCTAAAATTTAAAGTTTAATGTTCTTTAGAATTTATATCTGCAACATAAAAACCAGCAGGATTATCGTGCTGGTTTTTTTGTGCCTGCGTATTAATAAAACGAATTTTTAATAAATGGTGGAAGTTTTTTAGGCTTGAAAATAATCTATAACCTAACAGTATCCTTGTTTTAGAACCTATAATACAACGACTAAGTTGTGCTATTCTGAGAGCACCAATTACGTTTTAGCAAGGATGCAATTTGATGGATAATAGCTTTGAAAATAATGCACTAAGTAGCCGTGTTCCGCCATTATGGCAGCGGGCTTACGAGCAATATGGCTTGGAAAATAATTTGGATGTGTTAAACGGTAAGGACAACCTGCTTGATTTATTACAACCAAAAATTGATCAGCACAGTAGCGCTATTGCTTTTAGCATGGGCGCTGCCACCTTAAATTTTGCTCAGTTAGATGTTGCAAGTCGCCGCTTTGCTGCTTTTTTACAAGCACAAAACATTCAAAAGGGCGACCGTGTTGCGGTGCAATTGCCAAATATATTGCAATATGCGGTGGTGCTGCTTGGTTGTCTGCGCGCAGGGGTAGTATTGGTAAATGTCAATCCGATGTATACCCAGTATGAGTTGGCCCATCAGCTGACAGACTCTCAAGCGTGTGGATTGGTGATTCTCGATGGTATGTCGGCAGCTTTCGATAAATTGGATGATGAGGTTAAAGCGCAACTGTCTTTAGTCGTACATTGTTCTATCAATCCGAGTGCTGAGCTTATCGATAATGATATTGCTATCCTTAACAGTATTCATTGTTCAACCGAAAATGACGGTGAAAATGAGCTTACAGTTGCAAAATCTCATCAAGAACGTTATGTGAGCTTTGCTCATATTATGCAAGCGTACCATGCAGATCAGTTTCAGCCACCGACCATCACGCGCGAAGACTTGGCGTTACTCCAGTATACGGGCGGCACAACGGGTAAGCCAAAAGGCGCGATGCTTACTCATTATAATTTGATGGCTAATATTTGCCAGTGTTATGCAATGTTTGGCAGCGTTGTCGAAGCAGGTCGCAGCGAGCAAATCAAGATACTTAACCCTTTACCGCTCTATCATATTTTCTCCTTCACGGTTTGTGGTTTACTGGGTATTTATGGCGGCTGGGAAGATATATTGATCACCAATCCGCGCGATATCGATGGCTTAGTAAATAGCATTGAACAGCATCAGCCGCATGTGATTCCTTCGGTCAATACGTTATTTAACGGCATGCTCCATCATCCAAAGTTTACCGAGCTTGATTTTAGTCGCTTGGCATTATCTATCGGTGGCGGCACCGCGATTATCAAAGCGGTATCTGACCGATGGCAGCGCGCTACAGGCATGATTATTAATGAAGGTTATGGCATGTCAGAAACGTCGCCGGTTATCTCTTTTAATCCACCAGGGATAGATAGCTTTAATGGTAGCGTCGGATTACCTTTAGCCATGATGGATATCAAAATCATTGATGAGCAAGGAGCCGCCTGCGCTGTTGGCGTGCCCGGCGAAGTGGGGATTAAAGGGCCACAAGTGATGCAGGGTTATTGGGGTTTGGATAATACAGAGACCTTTACCGATGATGGGTACTTTAAGTCCGGTGACATCGGCATGTTAGATGAAAATGGCTTTTTGACATTGATTGATCGTAAAAAGGATATGATTTTGGTTTCGGGTTTCAATGTATATCCAAATGAAGTGGAAGCGGCGCTGACGGAACATCCTAAAGTGCTCGAGGTGGCTGTCGTTGGCATTGAAGATGCGCACAGTGGCGAAGTGCCAAAAGCGTTTGTGGTTAAAAGAGATTCCAGCTTAACGGCTGAGGAATTGGCGGCGTTTGCCAAAGAGCGTTTGACCGGTTATAAGCGTCCGCAAGCTTACGATTTTATCGATGAGTTACCAAAAACCGCTGTAGGTAAAATACTTCGTAAGTCTTTACGCTAAATAGCTGCTAAATAATAGATTTTTGATAACAACATAAAAAACTGGGCTAGCGTCTTAAACTGGCCCAGTTTTTGTTTTTTCTGTTTATTATCAATAAATTTAACGCGCTTTATCGAACTTACGGTCTTTTAAGCTCAAATTACCGCGGAGCACGTCGGTGAACATACGAATATCACCAGCAAAACTTTGTAATGGGTATTTAAAAGTAGCAGGTTTGTTTTTCTCAAAGAAAAAATGCCCGACCCACGCGCAAGCATATCCCGCAGCGATGCCTTTAAGCAGCGGTTTGGCTGAGCGATTTTTGACAGACTTTGCTAAGCCTAATAAGCCAAAGCTACTACCCGCGAAATGCAAACGGCGGCAAGCCATATTTTGATGCTCATTTAGATAAAAGTCATAAAATTTATGTTTGGCGAGGTCTGCTACCTTGATAAGCTCGCCATTACTTTGTTTATTAATATGAGTATCGGCACTTTCAGTTTGGGCAGCTTTGTTTTGTAAGATTTGGGTAGTGGCTTGATTCATGACTTTGCTTCCTTGCAAATTATTTATTTTAAATAAAGACGAGTTATGAATGCTCAATCGCAAAATTGAGGGCTGCTTTAGGTAATGAGCTTATATAACCAATGTTTATAATATAAGTAAGTGCCTGTTATCTATTACAATATACCGGCTAATTATGAGATTCTAACGCATTTTCAATGTAGCAAACCGATGGTATTAAGACAAGCGTTAGAGACTGACTTTAAGGTTCTGATTTAATCATTGTTTAGCCAGTATTTAATTGAGTTTTCTTAGATATTTGGATGTTTTTGCAAGCTGTGTTTAGCGATGGTAGCCGCTGACTTGCCAGCGTTTGGCATAAATGCTTTAATGGCAAAACTTGCTCATATTTTTTATTTTAAAAGCTTGAAAGCTTTTAAATACCACTTTATCTAATACGGTAACAATCTCGCTTATGCCCAAAGACTACCTAAAAAATCCACCACTTGCTGAAGATGAAATGATGGCCGCTATTGATATCGGCTCCAACAGTTTTCATCTGGCGATTGCGCGTCTCGACCACGGTGAAGTGCGAAAAGTGGTGTCTATGTCTGAAAAGGTGCAGCTCGCTGCCGGACTCGATGAGAATAATATCTTGGGCGCGGCGGCTGAAAAGCGCGGTCTTGAATGCTTAAGCCGCTTTGTGGCGCGTTTGGATTCGGTGCCGCCCGAGCGTATTCGCGTGGTAGCGACCAACGCCCTACGCCAAGCAAAAAACGCCAATGACTTTATTACTCGGGCCAATAAAATTTTGCCCAAACCGATTGAGATTATCGCTGGACGTGAAGAGGCACGTTTGATTTATTTGGGCGTCTCGCATACCAATGCCAGTAGCGATAAGCGTCTGGTTATTGATATCGGCGGCGGTTCGACAGAGTTTATCATCGGTCAAGAGTTCGATCCGTTATTGACCGAAAGCTTACAAATGGGCTGCGTCGCCTTTACCCAAAAGTATTTTGCGGACGGCTTAATTACTAAAGAAGCCTTTAATAATGCCATCTCAGCGGCGCGCAAAGAAGTGCTGGCGATTAATGGCCGTTACCAAAAAACCGGCTGGAGTAGTGTGGTTGGCTCAAGTGGCACCATTAAAGCGGTACGCAACGTCCTTGTGTCAAAAGGCTGGGCAGATGAACAAGAACGCATCACCTATAAAGGTGTTAAAAAGTTAGAAAAATTATTGCTTAAAATTGGCAACGTCGATGACATTGAATTAGAAGGCGTCAAAGAACACCGTAAAGCGGTTTTCCCAGCGGGCGTTGCGGTATTGCGAGCGGTGATGAAAGTGCTCGGCATTGAGACCATGGTGTATTCAGATGGCGCGCTGCGTGAAGGCGTTATGTACGATATGCTTGGACGTTTTGCTAGCGAAGATGTGCGTGACCGCAGTGTGCTTGCACTGATTAAACGCTACTCTGGCGATAAAAAGCAAGCCAAACAAGTGGTCAAAACCAGCCGCAGTTTATTTGAGCAAGTCAAAGAAAAGCTCGGACTTAGTACAGAAGATGGCGATTTACTAAGACGAGCAGCGTCATTACATGAAATCGGTTTAGCAATTGCGCATAGCGGCTATCATAAACACAGTGCTTATTTGGTTGAATACTCTGATATTCCAGGTTTTTCGCAGGTCGATCAAAAACGCATGGCGCAGCTGATGCTCAATCATCGCCGTAAGCTCAAAGCGGATATGTTAGAGCAGGCTTGTATAATCGGTGGCGATTCGCTGGTTTATCTGTGTTTGCTGCTACGTTTAGCGGTGCTCGCGCATCATAGCCGTAGCGAGCATGAATTACCAAAACTGGGTTTAAAAGTGATTGACAATAACCGTTGGCAAATTACCGTTGGTGAAAGTAGTGAGCACTATACTTTCTTATTGTCAGACTTGCATACGGAGATTGAGCAGTTTGCTAAATGGGGCGTAAAGCTGAGTGTTGTTGATGGAAGTATGGTTGAGGCATAAGCGCTGATTGCTCATACTGTTTCTTAATGCCGACTCTTAGTACTGATTCTTAATACTGATTCTTAATGCGAAGCCGTTACTATTATAATAATGGTGCTACGGATTAACGTAACAAAGGCGGCGTTGTCAGTAATGCCATGCGATTTAAGATGTGCTACTATAGCTTCTATTTAGTTTACAACTGTACTTTCATTATTTGAGAGTCGATAACAGTATTACCTAACACAGCCATTATTAACCATCACCATATTATATAGAATTACGAAAGGGAAGCGTTTATGAGTACCGTCTGGGATAGCGTTCAGCTTGCACGGCATGCCAAACGTCCATTGTTTATGGACTATGTCAATCAGCTGTTTACCGAATTTGATGAGTTGCATGGCGACCGTGCTTATGCTGATGACAAGGCTATTCTTGGCGGTCTTGCGCGTCTAGATGGTCAGCCTGTGATGGTGGTTGGTCAGCATCGTGGTCGTAGCACGCGTGAGCGTATCGCTCATAATTTTGGCATGGCAAACCCTGAAGGCTATCGCAAAGTCATTCGTTTGGTCAAAATGGCTGAGCGTTTTAACATTCCGGTGATGACCTTTGTCGATACCCAAGGTGCCTACCCCGGCATTGGTGCTGAAGAGCGCGGGCAAGCGCAAGCCATCGCCGAAAGTATCGCTGTGTTCTCTAGCCTTAAAGTACCTGTTATCGTCACTATTATTGGTGAAGGCGGCTCAGGTGGCGCATTGGCAATTGGCGTTGGCGACAAAGTAAATATGCTGCAAAACAGTATTTACTCAGTCATTTCACCTGAAGGCTGTGCGTCTATTCTGTGGAAAACTGCGGAAAAAGCCCAAGATGCCAGTGAAGCATTAAAACTGAATGCCATTAATCTCTATCAAATGGGCCTAATTGACGCAGTTATCGATGAAGGCGAGGGTGCTCATCTTCAGCCGCAGCCAGTCATGACGGCGCTAAAAGCATTAATTGTTGAGCAATTAGATGAGCTTAAAGATATGGATGCGGATGAGCGCTGCGAGCTGCGTTATGAGAAATTGAAGTCCTTTAACTCAGAAGTGATGTTGCCTTGCTAAGCATTTATATGAAAGTATATTGCTAAGTTACTTAGACTTAGCTTTTAACGACATCGCTTTGCGCTTAATGTTAAAATAAAAACGTGTCATTTTATGGCGCGTTTTTTTTGTGCCGACTTGTTTATGTTTTAATTGATTGATACGTAAATAAAACCACCTAATAAATAAGAAAGATTATGACCAGTAGCGCCATCCTTCCACACGCCATTGAGCCAGTTGCAGAACTGCCTATCGATGCTGTTCTAGCAGAGGCATTGTTAAAAAGTCTAGCTGAATATGGCGAGCAACTACATGGTCGGCGAGTTTGGCTGGCGTGTAGCGGGGGGCGAGATTCGTTGGCATTAGCAGCGCTATGTGTGCAGCTTTATCGCCAAGGTAAACTGCCATTTTTGCCGCAATTACTGCATGTCAATCATGGTCTGCAAGCGGCTAGTGGCGCTTGGGCACAGCACGTTGCTAATTGGGCGAAGGCGCAAAATATACCTTGTCGGATTTTACAGGCGCAGCTCAATGGTCGAGATGAGCAAGCCGCACGGCAAGCGCGTTATGATGCGATGCGCGCGCAGCTTAATCAAGATGACGTTTTATTATTAGCTCATCATGCCGATGACCAAGCGGAAACGGTTTTAATGCGCCTGATTCAAGGCGCTGGGGTAAATGGTCTATCGGCTATGCAGCCGTGGCGCATTCAAAGGCAGGGCGCACATCGCATAGCATTATGGCGACCGTGGCTGACTATCAAACGCGCCACTATCAGCGCCTATGCTCAGCGTTTAAAGCTGCCATATATCGACGACCCAACCAATGATGCTGGCGATAATGTGCGTAGTGGCTTACGCCGAGACATTATGCCGATACTGGCGAGCTATAACTCCAACGTTATTGATAATATTGCTCGTAGCGCGCAGTTATTAAGTGATGCACAATTAATAATCAATGCCCAAGCAAGCGAGGATTTGCAACACACAGAGGTTGCCTCATTACAGCTGCCACCTGCCCAGCGCGTACTAGATATAGATAAATTGCAAAAACTACCGATTTATCGTCAGCGCCAATTATTGCACCATTGGCTTGGTCAAGATGAGCCATTACCGACAGCCAAACAGCTCGTTGATGATGTGTTAAGCCTAAGCCAACGTGATGATAATGACCATCAAACGGCGCTGTTTTGGCAAGGTCGCAAAGCGTCTTATACTATTCGCCGTTATCGCCAGCAGCTTTATCGTCTAAGTAGCGACTGGCTCAAGTGGTTAGAGTTGCCGCTTGCCAAGCAGACTCAAACCTTATCTAATTTTACTGAGTCTAATCTTATTAAGGCTGATGTTCAGGCAACTGGCAGACAACCTGTTGCAATTAATTTACGTAATGAGGATAAATTTGCTTGGCAATTAAAAGTTTTGCCAAATGAAGTAACGCAGCTATTAAAAAGCTATGAATATAAGGTGAAGGTAACCTTTGCACCATTAGACAGGCAACAGCGTATACAAACCGCACTGGCATCGCGCCCGCAATCTGGTAAAAAACTCTATCAAACCTTGGCTATTCCATCATGGCTGCGTGAGAGTTTGGTAGTAGTGAGCGTTACTTTTATGAATAAAGAAAGTAGTAAAAATGAGCCTTTAGAGAACGATTGCCCGATAGAACTGCCTATTTTATTATTATCACCTTTTGAAAGCTGGGCGTTGAATGCTGAGCAGGCGAATATTAGTGTAGATGTAAAACAGCTTGTCGCATTTATCAACAGCCATTTAACTCTGCATAAAACCTGTTAAATAATAAATATGGTGCGTTCTATAGTGATAATTACTTAAACAGCAACGCCATTACTGAGTCTTTCAATTTATCAAACGACGCCAGTAGCAGTATGGTAAACTGAGTGTCATTTTACCTATCATTATGTTAGTTTGAGTGCCTTTGCATTTTTTGAATAGGAGACACGTATGTCAGTATTAGATAATAAGAAAATCAGCTTTATCGGTGGCGGTAATATGGCGCAGGCTTTGATTAGTGGACTTATCAGCTGCGGCGTCAAACCGAGTCTGATTACCGTTGCTGATCCGAGCAGTGAAGCGCGCGAGCAATTGGCTGCTAAAGGATTGAATACGGTCGATCCAACGGCCGATGCAAAATCGGCGGTTATCGGTGCTGACATCGTGGTATTGGCAGTCAAGCCGCAAGTCATGAAAGTGGTGGTCAGTGGTTTTGCTGACGTTTTAGACACGCAGCTGGTGATTTCAGTGGCAGCAGGATTATCGACTGCGCTATTATCAAATATGCTCGGCGGCTATGGCAATATCGTTCGTGCGATGCCAAATACGCCAGCGATGATTCAAATGGGCGCAACCGGTCTTTACGGTACGGATGATATTTGTGCTGAGCAAAAACAATTGGCAACCGCAGTGATGGAAGCGTCAGGTCTGGTCATGTGGGTCGATAATGAAGAGCACATGCATGCGGTCACTGCCGTATCAGGCTCAGCGCCCGCTTATATTTTTTACTTTATCGAAGCAATGGTCGATGGCGGAGTCGCGTTAGGATTGGATAAAGAGCAAGCTTCAGCGCTAGCGATGCAAACCATGCTTGGCGCGGCAAAAATGGCGCTGGGTAGTGAAGATGCACCAAGCGAGCTACGCCGTAAAGTCACTTCACCAAATGGTACCACCCAAGCAGCTATCGAGTCCATGCAGGCCAATGACATCAGCCGTCAAATCGTTGAAGCCATGCAAGCTTGCGCCGATCGTAGCCAAGCGCTGAGTGAAGAGATGAGTAAATAGCCAGTCGCTACTTGTCATTAACCCTTTATAAATAGGGTGTATCATGATTTATGAGATACCCTATTTAAAATTATAAAAATTTAAAGTCATAAAAAACTTAAAGTCATAAAAATGCCTGATAATGACATTCGTCATCCTAAATCCCGTTAATAATGTCACATTGAGTAGCACTTCATGAACAACCTGTTATTGCAAATTTTTGATTTGGTCACTACCTTCGCCATGATGTTGGTGTTTATCCGTTTTATGCTGCAGTTTGCTGGAATGGATGCCAGCAATCCTATGGTTGCCCCTGCTTATAAAGCCACCCATATCGTCGATGTGTTCGGGCGTATTTTCCCAACCGTCGCCCAAGGTCGTATTAGTATTGCTGCCATTGTATTGATGTTCTTAATTCGTCTGATTGATATCTCTGGTAAGGCGGCATTGACCCATAAAGGTATCGCGCCTGTGCCGCTATTTTTTACTGGTACTATCAGCTTGATATTAGACTTTTTACGCATGTGCCGCTATCTGGTCATCGGTTCTATCATTGTCAGCTGGATTGTGGTGTTTACCCAGTCTCAGCATCCGATTATTGGTATTATTATTATGTTGGCTGAGCCAATTTTAGCGCCGTTTCGTCGTATTACGCCAAATTTGGGCATGATTGATTTATCGCCAATGATTGCTTTCTTTGCCTTTTATCTGCTGGAAATCTTTATCGGTGGCTTAGCATCAAGCTTTATGCCGATGTTGGGTTAGGCTGGCTTAATAAAATTTAAAAAACTAGCGATTCTATAAAAGATACAAAAGGCGCTCTATATTTTATAGAGCGCCTTTCTTTATTTACCATCTATAGGTTGTTCTAAAATTCTACAAAGCGATTGGGTATCAATTGAGCGTTGGCATTATTAGGGTGCGGCGCATCAGCGGCACGCAGCGTTTGGGTAATCCAACTATCTGCCGCTTTTACCGCATCGATAAGCGCGTCACCCATCGCCAAACGTCCAGCGATAAAGCTCGCTAATGAGCAACCAGAACCGTGAAATTCACCCTTTAGGCGCGGTAAAACGCTTTTATGCACCATCTCGCCTTTAATATAGAGATACTGCTTGATATCACCGCTGGTAAAGTCGTGTGAAGTTTTGACCAATACCGCATGACAGCCTTGGGCGCATAGTTTTTGCGCACCGATATGTAAATCTTGCTCGCCGCTTAAAGCCCGTAGCTCATGCGTATTTGGGGTGATTAACGTCGCATAGGGTAGTAGTTTTCTAAACGCCGTTACCAAGGTTTGCTCATCGCCCAAGCTGCCGCCGCTATTGGCAACCAATACCGGGTCGAGGACAAATGGCGTCTCAGCAGCGATAACCTGCTCGGCAAATAAACGCGTCAGCATGGCGATATTGTCAGTGGTACCAAGCATACCTGACTTAATCACGCGCACAGGCAAATCATCGAGCACGGTGGTCGCCTGCGCTGCTACCAAATCAGCAGCACAAGCCTCAAAACCAAATACCTGCTGTGAGTTTTGAATGGTGATTGCCGTACAAGTGATAGCGGCATGGGCACCTGCTTGACCGACTGCCTCGATATCCGCTTGTAATCCAGCACCACCTGACGGATCCAATCCTGAAAAACACAGTACTACCGGTCGCATAACCCTTCCTTTTATTTATTCTAAAATCAATCATAAATACTATAGCCATCCATTGACCAAAAAGCCATAGCTAGCAGATTTTAGTAAATACAATCAGTGAAAAGTAATATCAATATATCTGCTGATACCAATTTTTCTTGCTTGCTGTGCCTGCGCAGACAGAGGCCACGAAAAATTGATATCAGCAATCCCGTAGCGATTTTGGGATATTTTGACTATAAGTAATAAAACCTAAAAATTCTGAAACTCACCGCTAAATGAGATATTCCTTATGACTAGAGAATGATAAAACCATTTAAATTAACAATTATGACAAAAGCGGCATTAAATCTGTAGACAAGGCTTGCAATTCGTTTCGGCTTTGTTATAATACTCGCCCACGGCATAAGACGTATCATTAGCATCGATACTGTGTTTAGAGAAATAGTTTTTATAAAAATATTTTGATAAGCGTCTTAAATCGTCCGGTGAAGTGGGTGAGTGGCTGAAACCAGTTCCCTGCTAAGGAACCATACGTGTAAGCGTATCGAGGGTTCGAATCCCTCCTTCACCGCCATTTATTCAGTTGTTATAAAGAGTAATGACGCAAAAATAGCGTTAATGATATTTTAGATTAACATTCAAAAATAATTTGAATTTAATTCAAAAAATGAGTTGACACAAGCGAGATTATCTATATAATAACCAACCTAATTTACTGCAATTGTTTTTGAATAATTCAGTAGATAATGTGCAAAGTACGCGCTTGTAGCTCAGTTGGATAGAGCACTTGGCTACGAACTAAGGGGTCGGGAGTTCGAATCTCTCCAAGCGCACCATTTGCATACTAGCTTATTTGTTCATGTAACCATTAAGCTAAGCTAAACTAAATTAATCGCCTGTCTTATGATAATTTGGCGATTTTTTTATGTCTGTCATTTTTATAGCAGTATAATCTTACCTTGTTATTTTTTCCTAAATTCAAATCTCCTGTCTTTATAGCAAAAGTCTTGTCTTATCATAAGGTACGCTAAGCGCCTGAATTACGGTACAATGAGCGCTCTATTTTTCGCTTGTTATGGGCTGGTATCATGTCAAAATCGTCACCAAAAGCTGCTACTAAAGCAAAATCGCCACGCAACAACTCAGCGCATCAAGACTCCGTTGCCGAAGAGGCAGTGATTGCCAAGCCAGGCACGCGTATGGCGGCCATCCTTTATGATGGTATGTTGATTTTGGCACTACTGTTTTTGGTTGGTACGGTGCTGACAGTAATTGGTACGCTATTGACGATGGAGACGGGCACGCAGTCACAGCAAGCCAGATCGCTACCGACATGGTATCAAAACTTTATTATGACCCCTTCGTTTATCCTGACGCTGGTGGGCTTCTACGGGCTATTTTGGCGCCGCGGTGGGCAAACACTAGGCATGCAAACGTGGCGCTTAAAAACGGTCAATAATGATGGTCACCTGCTTACGTGGGGACAGTCGTTTAAACGTATTTTGGCGGCGAGCCTGATGCCGCTGATATTTGGACTCATCGGTAGTGTCATTGGTGGTTCACGTGCTATCTTATTGACCAGTGCTTTTTTGGGCTTTGTTTTCAACTATGCCTTTTGTCTGTTTAATCGTCGCGGTTTGGCAATACAAGACATGCTCTCGAATACCATCACTTTAAAAATGCCGAAAACAGAAAAGGAAGGGCTATGGCGGGTGATTAGAAACCGTAAGCAGGATAAATAAATAGCATAAAAAAAGCTGAATCTTAATTAGATTCAGCTTTTTTTATTGATCACTTAAACAGCAGTCATGGATAATTAAGCCACTTGTACCGGAATGATATTGGCAGTGTCTTTCACGGTATTGTCTTCGTTGCAATACACCAGTTTTGGCTGATAGGTAGCGGCTTCTACTTCATCAAAATGGGCATAAGCACAAATGATGACGATATCGCCCAGGTCTGCCATATGCGCGGCGGCACCGTTTAACGAGATAATGCCAGAGCCCGCTTCAGCGCGAATCGCATAGGTGCGAAAACGCTTGCCATTGGTGACATTGTAGATATCGATAGATTCGTTTTCACGCAGACCAGCGAGGTCTAGTAGGTCACCATCGATACCGCATGAGCCTTCGTAGTGCAGTTCAGCATGGGTAACACGGGCGCGATGTAATTTGCACTTGAGCATATTAAGTAGCATAGGTTGCTTCCTTAGGGTAACTGATATAAATGAACCAAATCAAAAGCTTAATGGGGACAGGGTAAGTAGAATAAAAGTTATTTGCCTAAAAGTCACGGCTAAATTTACGCTTTGGCGATTTAAATGACTTAAATGTTTACCATCAACGGCAGATTATTCTGGTAATTTAAAACCATTAATCTGCGAGCGCGCTTTTTCAATATCACCATCTAATAATAACGGTAAGGCGTCAAAAGCAGCACTTAACGCGCTATCGATAGCCATTTGCTCATCAGGCGCCGCTTTCGATAACACGTGACCGCTGACTTTAGACTTGTGACCCGGATGACCGATACCGATACGCAGGCGATGAAAGTCGTTGCTAATGTGCGGGGTGATATCACGCAGACCATTATGACCACCGTGTCCACCGTCGGTTTTAAGCTTGATAATGCCAGCGGGAATATCGAGCTCATCATGGGCAATCAGCAGCTCATTATTGTTAATACCATAAAAATTGACCATCGGCACCACCGATTGACCAGATTTATTCATAAAGGTCAGAGGCATAAGCAGGCGCACATCGTGACCATGAATTTGCCCACGTCCCGTCACCCCGTGGAATTTTTTGTCAGGGGCGAGGGCAATATTAAACTGCTGCGCCAAATGATGGACGAACCAAAACCCGGCATTATGACGCGTAAACATATACTGCTGACCAGGATTACCAAGACCGACAATAAGCTTTATGGCCATAAAAACACCCTGCTTAAATTTAATAAATAAGAGATAAGGTTTGAAAAGTAAGATGAACTGATCGTGCTTATCCTACTTTTTAAACCTTCTTTTCAAACCTCAGTTACAAAAACAGCAGGAGATATTCATCACCTGCTATTTTTTGACTAAACCAATCTTTTATAACCGAGCAACCATAAGGCTGCTATATAAGCGTTATAAAGATTATTATTCAGCGTCTTTGTCTTCAGGCTCAGCACCTTGCTCAGTAGCAGGTACGTCAGCTGCATCAACTTCGTCAGCGTCTTCGTCAACTTCTTCAACTGTTGGTGGCTGCATGTTCACAACGGTACGGTCGTGCGCATCTTCCATGTCAAGATCAAAGATAATTACGCCTTCAGGCAATTTGATGTCTGATAAACGGAATAGATCACCAATTTCCATGCCTGATACGTCGATTTCTAAGTACTCAGGTAATTGTGATGGTAGGCAAACGATTTCAACATCAGATACTAGCGTAGATAAGATACCGCCCGCTTTCGTACCTGGCGCTTCTTCACGACCAGCAAAATGTAGCGGTACGTGCATGTTGATTTTTTGACCTTTCACAATGCGCTGAAAATCTGCATGCATTGGGAAACCTTTAGCAGGATGGCGCTGCAAGTCTTTGATAACGACTTGTTGCTCATCACCTTTATCGGTAGTGATGGTCAAAATTTGTGAGAAAAACGCTTCATATTCAAGCGATTTTACGAGCTCGTTGATTTTGATTGAGATAGGAGTTGGTTCTTCACCGCCACCGTAAATGATAGCAGGAACTAGGTTCTGCTTACGTAGGCGGCGGCTCGCACCTTTACCTTGTTGTTCAGCAGAGCGGTCAACTGCGTTGATTGCAAAATGATCAATAGCCATGGATATAATCCTATAGAGAGTGTGTGAAGTATCTACCAGCAATAACAGACTTGCGACCAGTCTATCACCGGATAATCAATACTTTAGAAAGTATCAATCATGTCGCTAAGTATAAAATACCCAAAAATAATAGGGGTTAACGAATGATGAATACAGGCGCGCATTATACGTGATTCTTTAACAATAATAAAGACCTAGCTAAAATAGCGCACGCCAGTCTTACATAAAAAAACGCCAAGTCATTAAACTTAGCGTTTTTAGTAATATATTTTTTAGCGAAAGAAAATCTTAAGCATTAACTAGGCATCAAACATAGCGCTGATAGATTCTTCGTTATTGATACGGCGTAAGCTTTCAGCCAGCATCGGTGCGATACTTACTTGACGGATTTTGCTACAGGCTTTAGCCGCGTCAGACAATGGAATGGTATCAGTTACCACAATCTCATCCAATTCCGATTCGCTGATGTTCTTTAGCGCATTACCCGATAGGACAGGGTGAGTAATATAAGCAAGTACGCGGCGCGCGCCATTTTGCTTTAAGGCTTCAGCGGCTTTGCATAACGTACCTGCGGTATCAACCATGTCATCAACGATGACGCAATCACGGTCACGGACATCACCGATGATGTGCATCACTTGTGATTCATTGGCACGGGCACGGCGTTTATCAATAATCGCCATGTCGGTATCGCCCAATTGCTTCGCCATCGCGCGCGCACGTACCACACCGCCGACGTCAGGTGAAACCACCATGATATTGTCATAATCTTGTTTTTTAAGATCGTTCAATAAGACAGGCGTACCATAGATGTTATCAACTGGGATATCAAAGAAGCCCTGAATCTGATCTGAGTGCAAATCAACGGTCATAACGCGGTCAATACTAACGATGTTTAGCATGTCAGCGACGACTTTGGCCGAGATAGGTACACGTGCTGAACGCGGACGGCGGTCTTGACGGGCATAACCAAAGTACGGCATGACAGCGGTGATACGGCCCGCACTAGAACGACGCAAGGCATCAGCCATCATCATGATTTCCATCAAATTGTCGTTGGTCGGTGCACAAGTAGGCTGCATGATAAACACGTCTTTACCACGTACGTGCTCTTTGATTTCCACGGCAATTTCGCCATCAGAAAAACGCGTGATGTCAGCTTTACCAAGAGGTATATGGAGATGATCGGCTACGGTTTTTGCTAATTCAGGGTGGGCATTACCCGTAAAAATCGCCAAATAAGGCATGACAGAAGTCCTATTGATTAACTCAAGCAGCGACCGCTAAGCAGTATCAAACTGCTCAAATTTAGAAAAGAGTATGGAAAACTATTGATGACTACTATTACAGTAAAAAATGGCAGGGGTAGCTGGACTCGAACCAACGGATGT
>NZ_JADGFW010000025.1:45556-61505 GCF_016613355.1 Psychrobacter sp. M9-54-1
TGTCAGGATCAAAACCTGATGCCTTACCAACTTGGCTATACCCCTATTGAGGCGACCTATTATAAATAAATATTTAGATTTTGCAAGTCATTTGCGCCTTTTTATGGCTTTTATTATAAATAGGTCGAAAATAAAACCGATGTTGAGTTAATGAAAATTTATATATGGTCTTTGTACTCATTTTATTTATACGCTATAAGTAGGGTTTGGCCTCAGTTTTAGCTTGTATAGGCTAATTATTTGGTAAATCTGTAGCGTCCATAAACTGTGAACCCAAAAATACGATATATCTATTTTCCAAGCATTTAGGGTTGGCTTGTTGCTCGAAATTATATTCGTAACTAGGGTCGTATTTCCCGCCGCTTAAGGGTCCGTTAGTAAATAGCTCAGTGTTCAAAGGTATATCAACGCCATTGGCGGTCAGAGTCTGGGTCTCCTCATTCCAAGTGGTTATGCCATGAGGAAGCACAGGAACGTTAAGCCTATCATCGTTTTGGATAAGCAAACAGCCGTCTTTCATAACCAAAATGCCGCCCATAGCTGGTTCTATTTCCGCCCCATGTTTATATGGATAAGTAAAAAACTGGGCATAGGGCTTATTCTTAAAATCGTTAATACTGCTATCACTGGCCATATTATCGATAGATACTTTTGGCACAGGTAACGTGACGTTTTGAGTATTAGAATTGTTGGTGCAGGCTGTCATGGCTATTGAAAGGGCCAAAATACTTATTGATAACGTAAAAGAATTGCCTTTCATGATAAATAACCTTTAAGTGAAGAAAATCATATTATTAATTCTATTTAACTTGTAGATTCCCCACTACGTACGCCGCACAAGGCGCATTGTTAACCCACTTTGCCAACAGCGTTTTATCATCAATAATACTCGCATCCAATGGCAAGAACACGGCGCTACCAGAGCCGGTCATACGAGCTGTGCTGAGTGCTTGCATCTCTAAGCCTTGCAAATACCGTAATGCCGCATCGACAGCCGGAGCGAGACTGCTGACGACAGGCGTAAACACATTTTGATAGGGTGAGTTTAAACGTTGCACATAGTCATTGGTCTGGCTTTTGATAATGTCAATGGATAGGGCGTCGATATCTCGTTGTAGCTTTGGATGGGCGAACAGCTTAGCCGTGTTCACATGGGCGTTTGGGGTTAAGACTAAGTACTCTTGATCGGACAAATCAATGGCGGTCAGCTCCTCGCCAATACCCATGGCAATCGCATCTTGCCCAAAGATAAATATCGGCACATCGGCGCCAATAGTAGCGGCGATTTTCATCAGCTCATTTTTAGTAATGTTAAGCTGCCAAATCTCATTTAAGACTAATAAGGTCGTTGCGGCATTGGATGAGCCACCGCCCAAGCCTGCACCCATTGGTAAATGCTTATCCAAGGTGATTTGCACTGATTGCAGCTGCTTAGGTAGTCTGTCAGCTTGAAGAGCAAATGCTAGTAACGCTTGGGCGGCTTTAAAAATCAGATTGTCATCGATACTACTGGTTATGGTGTCGGCACCAGCAAGCGTTAGCAGCTGATGACAAAGCTTAGTAGCGTCGAAGGTTTTATCTATAATAGAAAATACTGCATCGTCTACAAACGTAAAATGCAGATAATCGCCCCAGTCAAGCAGGCGAAAGACAGTTTGCAGATTATGATAGCCATCAGCGCGCTTACCGGTGACATGCAAAAATAAATTAATCTTGGCCGGTGACAAGCGCGTGATAACTGATGTTGCGGTGGTGCGTTCAGTCATAAATAAATGTCTTTATGAGTTGTAAGTAAAGATAGTGTTTTCTACTGTCTACATAAGGCCATTATTTTTGATGGTCGATGGTCATCACTACTTTATTGCCTTGTGACTGTACGGCACTGATTTTATTTGGCAATTTGTCGTTGCCTTTATAACTAAAGTTCGCTTGCCATTCACCATTGACCGAGCTAATCAAACGGTTTTGGTCATCAAGCTGTGGGGCGCTGTCTGAAGGCGCGGGGCGACCCGATATCCAATACGGCATTTGTGAAATCGGCGCCTGCCAGCCTGTGGCTTTTTTGAGCAAGGTTTCAGGGTCAGCAGCGGTTAACGTGCCGGTTTTTTCACTGACTAAAGTCGCCGACTGACCATTATATTCGATATTGGTTTTGCCAATGCCAAGCGCACCAATCAATTCGATAGCAAAACGGTCATTTTGTTGTCCCCATGCATAAAACGCACTGCCGCCTTGGTTTCCTGAATTGTCCTTACTAGGTGTGGTAACGCCGATTTTGCCCGTGATATTAAAGTTCTCAAGCTTTTTAGGTTGTTCAGGTTTCTGACCTTGTACCGTGCCGATAGGCTGGTTGGTAGCATTAGCGGTTTTTAATGATTGGCAACCAGATGTGATAACGAGCGCGGCGGTTAAAGCGCTAAATAGCGCCAGTTTATTCGGCTGATTTTTTTTTAATACTGACATGATATATCCTCAAAAATAGACAAGTTTTAAAAGTAACAAGTTTTAAAAGTAATAGATTTTTTAAAAGATTAAATAAAACAATAAACGCTTAGCTTAAGCATGATTTGTTACGCGCTGATGCATGGCTGTTCATTTCTTATAACTGGCTTGTAGTTTTTATCGCAAACGTTTTTATTTTTAATCGTATTTTATGATGAGTATTCAATAAGCTTTGAGCAAAAAGCTGCTTAATAAAGCTGTATACGGTCATTGACGTTGCGCTGCCCAAATGAAAAACGCTCTTGTAACTCAGCAAGCAACGCCTCAACTTTTTCATTATCGCCTAGCCCTTGATAAGCGCGCAGCAGTAGCGTGCCTGAACGTAGGGTTGGAAAAACGTCGTACGGGGTTTGTAGATAATCGATGACTTGTTGATAATCTTCGTTCGCTAAAGCATTGGCGGCGAGTACGTTTAACGCTTGCAAATGCAGCTCATTGTCATAGCGCGGGTCATCATAACGGATTTGAATGATAGCCGTTGCTAGCGCCAAACCTTGCTTGGAGCTGCGTTCATTGGCGAGCAATAACTGCGCATAGCTAAGCTGATAAGCAAGGTTGGTTGGGTCGAGCGTTTGCAAATGGTTCAATAAGGTACGTTTGACGATATAATCGTCTTTGTCGTCAAGCAGCTGGGCGCGGGCAAATAGCAGCATCTCATTATTAGGATATTTGCGGCTGGCGCGCGTTAATAACCGTAGCGCTTCCTCGGGCTCATTTTGCTGCCATAAGATATCCGCTTGCATGACAAAGCTGTCAGGCGCGAAGATGCTAAAGTCTTTACGCAGCTTCTCTAAAGTGGCAATGGCGCCATCGACGTCATCGTTTAGCAGCTCAAACGACACCACTTTTCGCCGCGCTTCTAACACCAAGTCCTCTTGCATCACACCATTGAGATAGTGTTTTGCTTGCTCAAAGCGCTGCTGGCGCTCGGCACTGATGCCAAGGTAGTAATAGGCTTGGTCAAGATAAGCCGGATTTTTAGCCAAGATATTCAGCAGCTGATCGGCGCTGGCGTATTCTTCAACGTCCAAGCTCACCAGCGCGGCGAGCAAAGTGATTTCGTCATCATCAGCAAAGCGCCCGTGTGCATCGAGTAATAGCTGCCAAGCCTGCTCGCTTTGCCGCAAATCGAGTAAATAACGAATCTCATATAAGTATAAGCTCTTGCTATCAGGATTACGTAGACGCGCTTGGTTAATATAATCAAGCACGGCTGCTGATGGCTTGGTCTTGCGTAAGATGTCGGCTTTTAAAGTGATAAAAGGCACATAATCTGGCTGACGCGCAAGGGCGCGATCGATATGGACAATAGCAACCTCAGGCTCATCAAATTGATACAGTAAACCAGCCTTTAATACCGAAAGCGAAGCGTTTTGCTCGCTATCGATAGGTTGCAAAGCGGCAAGTAACTCGCGTTTGTCTTCATCAGTATTGGGATAAATGCCAATCAGGATTTCGCTCAGATCGGCTCGCGGGTCATAGCTTAAAATGCGATTTAGAGTGGCGCCCGCCAGTTCATAGTCGTGCGCGCGCAGGGCCAAATGCGCCACATAGAACCAAGCGGGCACGTGGTCGGGGTTTTGGTCTTGCCAAGTTTTGGCAAAGCGCAATGAATCCTCAACGCTTTCATTACGTAAAGACAAGCTTAGGGCGCGCTCAAATACCGCAGTTGCATCTTGTTTAAAAGATTGCTGCTTATAAATAGTTAGCGCGCGCTTATTATTATCGCGATCTGCGGCAAACTCGGCATCCAACAGCGCGTATAAACTTGGCTCACCAAGCTCAGATTGTGCTGGGCTAAATGCTACTAGATTGCTTACAGAAGTATCGTTTTCTGCTAGCTGAGACTGCTCAGTAGACGGTAGTTGAGAAGGTATTTCATGAGCAGTATGACTAATGATATCGCTTTTCTTGGCTGGTGAAGTTGTAGGCGAATTGGCCAAATCAGTGTTTAATATGGGAGCGGTCAACGCCGGGCTGACATACTTGGCGTGGGCGGGTAATCCTAGGCATAGACAAATGGCCAACGACAAGGTTAGCTTATAACGCTGGCATAGGCGCTCTATGGTGGCTTGCAATAAGGCGTGGAGGCGAGATTGATCATTATACATAGGTTGCAGTCTAAAGGATGACCCAAAAAATCTAGCGAGCAATATTTCCCCATTAGTCCACTTGCATTCTAACAGGAGGATTTTATTGTCATTATTTTAAATAAGTATTCGTCATTACCATTATAAGAGCAGATGAAAGCGATAAACAATAGCGCCTATGTTACTCAAATACTAACAATATTTAGGCAATTAAGTCATGACAATAAATGACCCTAAGTAACATCGAATAACTTCTGATAGGTTAAACGCCTGCTAGTAAACCAGCGCTGATAAGTTAGACAAATAACACTGGCATTTATTTTAAAGCCTGGTAGCAGTTGATTTATCGTCGTCATGCCCAGATACAGACAAATACCATCGCCCAGCGCTGCTTGTTAAATAAAGCCAGCAATAATGATATAATAGGCGCTTTTTAGACGTTTATATTGATAATGATTTATTAAAGACGTTTTTTCACAGCCAGTTTAGCAAGCGCTGTCTGTGAAAAACTGTTTTTTAGCACTGCTGATTGAATAGGTTTTTTCACATTCTAAAAGCGTTTGGCTGGCAGGTAAACGTTATATTTATGGTCTATCAATAATGAGATTAGTGGTCATTGGGGTCAATCACAAAACCGCACCAGTCGCTCTGCGAGAGCGCTTGGCGCTTGTCGGTGACGATGTGAATATTGCCCTTCAGCAGCTAGAGCGCTTCACCGATGGTAGCGTGATTGTCTCGACGTGCAACCGTACTGAGATTTATGCACTCGTCCCACAAGTCTCAGCATCGTCAGAGTCAGGCGCGGCTTTAGCAGCGCAGCAAACTGCTGTCACCAACCATAACGCTGTCAGTGCGCAGCCTTCTACCGCGGCAATTAGCGCTCATATCTTAAAAATTAAAGCGTGGCTGGCGGATTTTAAACAGTTACCTTTGGAAGAGATTGACCCTTATCTTTATGTGCACCGTGATACCCATGCGCTGACTCATTGGCTGCGAGTGGCTGCTGGTCTTGACTCGATGATATTGGGTGAGCCGCAGATACTCGGTCAAATCAAACGTTCTGTGCATTTGGCGCAAGACCAAAAGGCGCTCAGCAATCAGCTCGGCTGGATTGTCGATCAAGTATTTGCCGCTGCCAAACGCGTGCGTAACGAAACCAAAGTCGGCGCTCAAGCGGTATCGCTGAGCTATGCTGCCGCCAAACTGGTGACGCAGATATTTGACGATTTGCCCAGTCGCACGCTGTTGGTGGTCGCCGCTGGTGAGATGAATCGCTTGGTGGCAACCCATATCGCTGGGCTTGGGGTCGGGCGAGTCATTATTTGTAACCGCAATCCTGAGCGCGCCGAAGCGTTGGCCGCCGAATTGCGTCGACCCGAGCGTACGGTAGAAGTGAAATCGCTGCAAGAGTTGCCGCAAGTATTGGCAGAAGCCGATATCGTTAGTAGCTGTAGCGGCAGTATGGATATATTGATTGATAAGACCATGACCTTGCGCGCGCTTAAAAGTCGGCGCTATCAGCCGATGCTGATGATCGACTTGGCGGTGCCGCGCGATATCGACTCGACCATTAGCCGTATCGACGATGTGTATTTGTATTCTGTTGATGACTTGCAACACGTGATTGCTGGTAATATTGAGCAGCGCCGGCAAGCAGCGGTCGATGCTGAGCTGCTGGTCAGTCAGTTGGTGGTCGAGATGGATCGGCGCTTTCAAGTGCGCCAAGTTGGTAAAGAGATTCAACAATATCGCGCGCGCACCCATGACCAAGTCGATAAGCTGCTGCATGAATCCATTGCTAAGCTGCAACAAGATAACGCCAGCCCTGAAGCTATTATCACTGAGCTATCGCGGCGTTTAACCCAGACGCTGACCCATGCGCCCTCGAAGTTGATGCGCAAAGCGGCACGCGAAGGTGACAATGAATTGCTAGATTTTGTGGTCTCGGGATTACAAGACGCGCATCGTGGTCGTCGTCAGTAATCATTACTCCTTTTAATTCACTAATTGTTTTTCTTACTATTTCTCTTAAAACCGTTTCTTTTAAAACTCTTCCTTTTGAAACGGTTTCTCTTCAAAAATCATAAATTAGCTAAGCTTTCAACTTATGCAAGCTGAGCGTTGTCAACCTGCATTATCAGTGCTAATATCAAGTTGTTATGAGTGTATTAAGTGGCGATAATTTTTGGTTATGTGGCAGCGGTTATTTCTAATAATCCTTTAACTAATTGATTTTGGCTTTTTTTTCAAAGTCTAATTTTATCAATTGCCTCTTAATATCTTCTCATTTCATTAATTCTCAGTATTGATGTTTCAATAGGCTGTCATTCACGGTTTGATAATGGCGCGCCTATCGTCTGTAGTACTGTTTAGAATAGTAGTACTGTTTAAAATAAAAATAAAGCGCACACGACATACTCGTCAACGGCAATAGCGCTAGGATAAAGCGCTATATCGTCAACCCTGCGTCATACTCTCGATGATTACTCGATATGAGTGCCCGATAAATACTATCTATCATAGTATTTGGCTCGTTATCACTAAAATTTGCCAATACCTATATTGCTTAACTATAAACTAGGAGCGTCCTATGACTGCATTACGTCAAGATACTGATCCAAACGGCTTATTAGAATACTCGGTGGTCTATACTGACCGCGCCTTAAACCACATGTCAAAAGTCTTTCAGCAAGTAATGAATGACTTATCTAGCAACTTAAAGTCAGTCTATAACGCTGATGCGGTGGCGATTGTACCGGGCTCTGGCACTTATGGTATGGAAGCCGTGGCACGTCAATTGGCCAATGATGAAGATTGCCTGATTATCCGTAATGGTTGGTTTAGCTATCGTTGGACGCAAATTTTAGACAAGGGCAAAATTGCCAAGTCGTCTACAGTATTGACTGCCAATCGTGAAGAGGGTGAGACGCCAAAGCCGTTTTCTCCAGTTGCTATCGATGAAGCGGTTGCTAAAATCAAAGAAACAAAACCTGCCATCGTTTTTGCCCCTCATGTTGAAACCTCATCAGGCATAATTTTGTCAGAAGACTATATCAAAGCATTGGCCGAGGCTGTTCATAGCGTTGGCGGTCTATTGGTCATTGACTGTATTGCCTCGGGTTGCGTCTGGCTTGATATGAAAGACTTGGGTATTGACGTGCTGATTAGCGCGCCGCAAAAAGGCTGGAGCAGCACGCCGGGCGCAGGTCTGGTGATGCTCAGCGATGCGGCTGTACAAAAAGTAGAGAGCACTGAATCTGATAGCTTTAGCTTAGATTTAAAACAGTGGTTAAATATCATGCGCGCCTATGAAAATGGCGGTCACGCATATTATGCAACCATGCCAACCGATAGCTTACGCCAGTTCCGCGATGCCGTTGATGAAGCTAAGGAAGTCGGCTTTGATAAGCTTTGCGAGGCGCAGTGGGAGCTTGGTAAGCGTATTCGTAAAGTATTGGCGGACAAAGGCATTGAAAGCGTGGCGGCAGAAGGTTTTGAAGCACCGGGTGTTGTCGTTGCTTATACTGACCGTGATGACATGCATAAAGGTAGCGCCTTTGCTGAAGCTGGCATGCAAATCGCCGCTGGTGTCCCGCTACAAGTCGGTGAGCCTGAGAACTTTAAAACTTTCCGCTTAGGTCTATTTGGTCTTGATAAATTGACCGATGTCGACGGAGCGGTACAACGTTTTGAAAAAGCGCTTGATGAAGTATTGGCAGAGCAGCCTGCATAATTTTTACTATAAGTTAGGTAACAATACTGAGTTCTGTTAAACAGATCTCAGTATTTTTTTACCTATTTATTATATTTTATTATATAATGTATTTATATAAAACGAATATTAAGTTTGTATTTAATAAAATTGGCTTAGGTAAACATTATGAGTATACAAATAGACTGGTTAGCCTTTACGCCGATATCCTTAATCGGCGGTTTGCTGCTAGGGACATCGACCGTTATCTTATTATTAGGTATTGGCCGTATTGCGGGTATCAGCGGTATCGTGTCAAGCGTACTAAAACCCAAAAATATAGAGATGTGGCAGGTACTGTTTATCGCAGGCCTTATCATCTCGCCTTTACTTTACAGTTTGGTCCGACCTTTGCCTGATATAGAAATCACCACGTCATTACCGCTGTTAATTGGCGCAGGGTTGCTGGTTGGTTTTGGCACGCGTCTCGGTTCAGGCTGTACCAGCGGACATGGTATTTGCGGTAATGCGCGACTGTCACCACGTTCGATGGCGGCGACAGTGACCTTTATGTTGTTTGGTGCCTTGACTGTGTATGTGGGCAGGCATGTTTTAGGCATATTTTAACGCAGGTATAGACGGCACATTATTTATAACAGCTTGAATAAACAGATTAAGTATGGGGCACAATAATGCTAAAAAATATGATTGGATTACTGGCCGGTTTACTATTCGGCTTGGGTCTGCTGATATCAGGGATGACTGACCCTGCTAAAGTACAAGGCTTTTTGGACGTCTTTGGCGCGTGGGATATCTCCTTGGCACTGGTGATGGGCGGCGGTTTAATAGTAGCGATAATCGGTGTGCAATTAGCCAAATGGCAAAAGACCAGCTGGGTGGGCACTTTTATCTTATTGCCAAGTAAGACGGTGATTGTTAAAAAGTTGCTAATCGGCGCGATGATGTTTGGTATCGGTTGGGGACTTGTGGGTATCTGCCCAGGACCGGGTATCGTGCTACTTGGGACAGGACAATGGCAAGCGTATGTCTTTATTCCAGCAATGATAATGGGTATGTTGGTTTATCAATGGCTTGAACCAAAGCTGAATTAGTTGTTTGGCTATAGTCAGTCCTAAATAAAATTAGTACAAGTATGATAACGCACTACTGGTATTCATTTTCCTTGCTGGCTGTGCCTACGCAGACAGAGGCTGCGCAAAATGAATACCAGTAGCTCTGTGTTTATTTTATAGCAGACTGTCTACAAGAATAAGTTTTACGTTCTTAGTTCAAGAAAAAAGGGTCAGCCTAATCATAAGATTGGCCCTGTTTTATGCAAATTGCTCAAAGTGCAAGTTTTTCAAAAGCTATTATTTAGCGCTAGCCGTAACTTTTGGCGTTTCGTGCGCCAATGATTTGGCGGCTTGGCGTAGCTCAAACTTCTGTACTTTACCGGTACTGGTTTTCGGAATTTCAGCAAAGATAATATATTTCGGCACTTTAAATCCAGCCAAATATTGCTCGCAATGCTCCATGACATGATCGCGTTGCAAAGTGCTACCAGCATGAATTTCGATAAAGGCGACGGGCACTTCGCCCCATTTATCATGCGGCGCGGCAACGACCGCACAGCTTTGGATTTCCGGCATTTTATATAAGACGTTTTCGACTTCGATACTAGAGATATTTTCGCCACCTGAGATGATGATGTCTTTAAGCCTATCCATGATTTTGATATAGCCGTCAGGGTATTTGACGCCCAAATCACCGGTACGGAACCAACCATCGGCAAAGGCTTCTTCAGTGGCTTTTCGGCTTTTAAGATAGCCTTTCATCACCATGTTACCGCGCAGTGCCAGCTCGCCCATCTCTTCGCCATCAGCAGCAACGGGTTCAGTGGTCCCTTGTTTAAACAGCTCAAAGCCTGTCATCAAATGCGAGGTCACTCCTTGACGAGATTTTTTCTGCGCACGAGCAGCGACATCAAGCGCATCCCATTCTTCTTGCTCAGCACAAACAGTGACCGGACCATAAACTTCGGTCAAACCATAAACGTGCGAGATATGAAAGCCCATGGCTTCCATAGCAGCGAGCATAGTTTCAGACGGCGGCGCACCAGCGACCCAACCTTTAACCTCATGATTAATGGCTTCTTTATATTCAGCTTTGCCGCCCGCAATCATATTATGGACTACGGGCGCTGAGCAGTAGTGGCTGACTTTATATTTGGCAATTAGCTGCAAAATCAAATCCGCGTCAATTTTACGCAGGCAAACGTTGACGCCCGCGCGCTCAGCAATGGTCCACGGAAAACACCAACCGTTGCAATGAAATAGTGGCAGCGTCCATAAATACATCGGGTGCTTGGGCATATCCCAATCTAAAATATTAGAGACGGCGTTGAGCGTCGCACCGCGATGATGATAGACCACACCTTTAGGTTTGCCCGTGGTACCAGAAGTATAGTTGAGGGCGATTGCATCCCATTCATCGAGCGGTTTTTCCCAATTATCCAAACGGTCTGAGCTGGCAATTAATGCTTCATAACTCATAGTGCCAAAACGCTCGATATCGAGCGCTTTATCTGTCGCATGAATGACGATGAGGTTGGGAAAAGCTTCATCGATAATCTCAGCGTGCTCAGCAAACTCGCTATCTAAAATCAATACTTTGGCTTCAGAATGTTGTAGGCAAAAGGTTAGGGCATTGATATCAAGTCGGGTATTAAGGGTACAAAGCACGCCGCCTGACATTGGCACGCCAAAGGCGCATTCGACCATCGCTGGCGTGTTCGGCATCATCACCGCCACCGTGTCATTTTTATCGATACCCAATTTACGCAGACCATCAGCTAATTGACGACAGCGATCATAAGTCTGTTGCCATGTCTGCGTGAGCTCATTATGCTCTAGGTCGTCGTAGATAATTGCAGTCTTGTCAGGATAGACCTGCGCGCTGCGGATAATAAAATCGATAGGGGTCAGCGGTTGGTGATTGGCAGCGTTTTTGCCAAGACCGGTGTGAAAGTCTGTCATGGGGATAGTCCTTTATCGTATTGCGGGTATTCGATGGTGCAGGGATTTAGCGAAGCGGCTATTATAGAAGCCGTTGTCATAAAAACAATTGTCATAAAAACGGTCGTTATAAAACACGTTAAATATTGACAACGCTCACGCTATTATAGCCAATCGCCCCAAAAATTGGGCGGGTTTTATGAGGTTTGCTTAATAAAAGCCATAAAGTCGAGGTAAACATCTGACTGTCTAGGATTGGTATCAAGATAGTGCTCACTCATCAGTCGCTTGTCCGCGTAGCTGATGATAATAGCGGTGTGTTACGATAGCAGCAACGCTAAATCCCGTGACTTTTCTGTTTTCAGAACGTAGTTTGTTAATTCATTCATAAGGAAAATGATATGACCGCCAGCCGCACTGCCAATACCATTGAGACCGCCAGCACCAACGAACACTACCCGCATTTATTTGAGCCGCTGGATTTGGGCTTTACTACACTTAAAAACCGCATGGTGATGGGCTCGATGCATACGGGGCTTGAAGACCGTTTTTATAATTACGGCAAGCTGGCGGCGTATTTTGCCGAACGTGCCAAAGGCGGCGTGGCGATGATGATTACCGGGGGCATATCGCCCAATCGCGAAGGCTGGTTGCTCCCTGCTGGCGGCACCATGAACACCCGCGCTGACGTCATCAATCATCAACGCGTCACCCGTGCGGCGCATAAATATGACAGCAAAATCATCATGCAAATCTTGCACAGTGGTCGCTATGGTTATCATCCGTTTGCGGTGTCAGCAAGCCCGATTAAATCGCCAATCTCGCCATTTAAACCACGTAAAATGAGCATCAAAAACATCGAGCAAACCGTTAAAGATTATGCGCGCTGTGCCAAATTTGCCAAACAAGCCGGTTATGACGGTGTTGAAATTATGGGCTCTGAAGGCTACTTGCTTAATCAGTTTTTATCGCGTCATGTCAATAAACGTACCGACGAATACGGCGGCGATATTCAAAATCGCATGAAGTTTGCGGTCGATGTGGTCAAAGCAGTTCGCGAAGCAACGGGTGAAGATTTTATTATCCTATTCCGCTTGTCAGTGATCGATTTGGTCAAAGACGGTAACGTTATGGATGAAGTCATCACTGTTGCTAAAGCGCTAGAAGAAGCGGGCGTGACCATTATGAATACTGGAATTGGCTGGCATGAAGCGCGCGTACCGACCATTGTCACTAGCGTACCACGCGCGGCGTTTGTTGATTTCACTGCTGAAATTAAAAAGCATATTAATATTCCAATGATGGCAGCCAACCGTATCAATATGCCAGAGACCGCAGAAGAAATCGTTGCCAGTGGGCAAGCGGATATGATTCAGATGGCGCGTCCGTTCTTAGCCGATCCGCATTGGGTCAACAAAGCTAAAGAAGGTCAAGCCGATCGTATCAATACCTGTATCGCCTGTAACCAAGCCTGTCTTGACCATACTTTTGAAAATAAACGCTCAACCTGTTTGGTCAACCCACAAGCTTGCTACGAGACGGAATTGGTTTATAAGAAGACCAAAAAACCTAAAAAAGTGGCGGTCATCGGTGGCGGTGTCGCGGGCATGTCAGCCGCTCACGTTGCAGCTTTGCGTGGTCATGACGTCACCCTATTTGAAGCAAAAGATATTTTGGGCGGTCAGTTTAACTATGCTAAAGTCATTCCTGGTAAAGAAGAGTTCTTTGAAACCATTCGCTACTATATCAATGAGCTTGAGCACTTAGGCGTTGAGATTAAACTTAATACCAAAGTTGATAAAGCGATGCTCGAGAAGGCCAAGTTCCATCATGTCATTGTCGCAACTGGCGTTGTTCCTAGAAGCCTAAAAGGCAAATTGGAAGGTGCAGATTTACCACAAGTCATTAGCTATGCTGAATTGCTCTCTGGTGAAAAATCCGTTGGTGAAACCGTCGCGGTCATCGGTGCGGGCGGTATCGGCTTTGATGTTAGTGAATATCTAACCGCCAATCATGGTCAGCCATTAGATGAGCTTGGTCCTGAATTGCTAAAAGACCCAAGCTATCGTCCAAAACCGCAGTCAATCAGCGATTGGCGCGAAGAGTGGGGCGTGACGTCTGATACTAACTATCAGGCAGATGGCGGCTTGATTAAACCTGAAGGCATCAAACCTGTACGCCAAGTGTACTTAATGCAGCGTACTAAAGGTCGCTTGGGCAGTGGCCTGAATAAAACCTCAGGCTGGGTACATCGCGCTCATGTCAAATCACACGGCGTCATCCAAGTATCGGGTGCGCAGTACGATAAAATCACCAACGAAGGTATTTGGATCACCAATAATCAAGGTCAAAGCCAGCTGTTACGTGTCGATAGTGTTGTGGTCTGTGCCGGTCAAGAATCAGTGGTTGAACTGATGCCAAACGTTGGTGATGCACCAGACGCACAATACCATCTAATCGGTGGGGCTAAGCTCGCCGCTGAGCTGGATGCTAAACGTGCTATAAGAGATGGTGCTGAGGTTGCGGCAGCGATATAATTGATGATTTAAAGTCGTAGTGTAAGATTCGCAGACGGCAGGGGAGCAATTTCCTGCCGTTTTTTTGTTTCTAGGTTTTAAGCTTTTAGAGTATATTTCTAGTCCAAAGTTATTTACTCTCGCTCTAATATAATTCCGTCAAAATAGCCGCGCACCCCACAACGCCCTGAACTAAATTGATAATCAACGTCTTTTAAGAGTAACTGACTTTTACCTTGATAGAGTGCAGGATACAACCTTAACCTAACTTCTTTATCTTGACTATTATCATGAATCGCCCAGTGGTTCTGTGACCATGTTGCAATACTTTCTTCAATTCCACAGGTGTGTAAGTTATTAAAAACTAAGTCACTTTCAATTACAGAAAGATGAGGTTTATTATCAACCTTATTAATAGATAAAGTATTCGTTGCGTCTTGCAAAGTATTTTTGCGCTGACCATCTAAATTATAGATTGAAATCTGGAAGTTTTTAGAAAATTCTCCAAATGCATTTTTATTAGGCAAATCAGAAGAATCTAAATCATCGTTCCAGTTAGAATCTGTCTTTTCTCCGATATGTTCTTCATACTCACGTTTAAGGCACTTAGTATCTTTACAGGTATTTCGTTGAAAATTTAACCATAATTTTTGATCTATAATCACATTGTTTTTATAGCTTTCGCTGTCTTCTTCGTTAGCTCCATCATTGAGATTAGCTCTATATTTCTTCGCCATTGCGTCATCGAGCTTAGAAAGCTCAGGACTTTGGCAAATAGTTTTTTCTACCCAAGTGCTGGCTTTTTTACAATCAAAACTTGCTGAGTTTGCATGATTAGATAGTAGACAAACACCTAAAGTAGTAATAATAATTACGGTTGATTTTTTCATGTTACTCTCATCGTTTAATGCTTAATTTCGAAAATGGATACCATTGGGTAATCCCCCCAATAAATAAGAACACTTACAAATAGAGATTAACTGCTAAAATACACCAGCAGGAGAATCCTATGAAAAAGACACGCTTTAGCGACAACCAAATCGTCAACATCCTAAAACAAGCCGAACAAGGCGTCCCTATCACCGAGCTATGCCGTGAGCATAACATCAGCCAAAGTACCTTTTACAACTGGCGATCTAAATATGGTGGTATGGACGCCACACTTATCAGCCGTCTTAAAGAGCTTGAAGTTGAAAATGCCCGCTTAAAGAAGATGTACGCTGATGAATGTCTTAAATCCGACATCCTACAGGATGCTATGTCAAAAAAGTGGTAGCGCCCCAAAGGCGCCGGCAGATGGCTTGTCACTATATTGAAGATCGTGGTATTGGTATCCGCAGGGCTTGTAGCATCTTTAACATCAGCGTCACCTGTTATTATCACAAGTCGGTGGCAACAGATGAGAACCAGCAAATAGCGGACTTACTTATCAAACTGACCGATGAGAACAAGAACTGGGGCTTTGGCTTGTGCTTTTTAACCTTGCGTAATGTACTAGGACTGCCGTACAACCATAAGCGGGTATATCGCATCTACTGCGAGCTTGAACTCAACCTTAGAATCAAACCTAAGCGTCGCATTAAACGTGCTAAACCAATACCATTAGCAGTACCTGATAGGATTAACCAAAGCTGGAGCATGGACTTTATGCACGACAGCTTAACTGATGGCCGCGGCTTTAGACTGTTCAATGTCATTGATGATTACAACCGTGAGGCACTCACCGTTGAAGTCGACTTCTCGCTACCGGCGCAAAGGGTCATACGCAGTCTTAATCAGCTTATTGAGTACCGAGGCAAACCTGTGCAGATAAGATGCGATAACGGCCCTGAATACATCAGCAATGCGCTCAAAGACTGGGCTGAGCAGCAAGGTATCATCTTAAGCTATATTGAACCTGGCAATCCACAGCAAAATGCGTATGTAGAGCGCTTTAACAGAACCATGAGATATGATTGGTTAAATCAGGAGCTGTTTGATAATCTAGAGCAGGTACTCGCACAAGCAGAAAACTGGTTATACCATTATAATCATAAGCGCCCAAACATGGGCAATGGCGGTTTTACACCGATACAGAAACTCAATCAGGCAGCTTAATTCTATTTATTAGGTGTCTTAAGTTTGGGAGGGTTACCG
>NZ_JADGFW010000026.1:0-133327 GCF_016613355.1 Psychrobacter sp. M9-54-1
ATTGGCTAGGTTTGAGTAAGATTTTTGGAACGGCAGATTTGTACGGATATGCTATTGAATTGGTAAGGACGAGACATTAAGCGAAGTTAATGATTTAATAGGCTTATCTGGCTATGCTACAATGCCGCTGCTACCGATTATAAGGTCGTCTTTGCCTGTACTTGTGCATAGCGACCTTATCTTTTGTCCGATTTGACCAATAGATAAGCGAGCGCTCAGTGGATACTGAAATTATCAA
The DNA here is from genome assembly GCF_016613355.1 of Psychrobacter sp. M9-54-1. Classification (NCBI taxonomy): domain Bacteria; kingdom Pseudomonadati; phylum Pseudomonadota; class Gammaproteobacteria; order Moraxellales; family Moraxellaceae; genus Psychrobacter; species Psychrobacter sp. M9-54-1. The sequence continues at coordinate 239 of NZ_JADGFW010000026.1, forward strand.
GATAATCTTAGCCTTTATGGTACTGATTAATCCCTTTGGCGCCTTGACGTTGTTTTTGGATTCAACTCACGGCTATTCGCTAAATAATCGCCGTAAAGTGGCGCGTATCGCTTGTTTGACGATTTTTATCACCATCAGCTTTTTTACCTTAGCAGGTGAGACGCTGCTAAAGGCATTGGGCATCTCGATTGGTTCGTTCCAGCTGGCAGGCGGCATCTTGGTATTTTTAATCGCCCTAAACATGATGAATGGCGAAGGTAACCCAGTTAAGCCTGATCAAGAAAACTTTGATGTTGACCATTTGCAAGGTGCGCCGCCAACGATGGCTGCAGCGGTGGTGCCGATTGCCATTCCGATGATGATTGGACCTGGCGGTATCTCGACGGTGATTATTTATTCATCACAAGTAACTGGCATTTTGCAAGTCTCTGCGATTTTGATTGCTGGTTTATTTATCAGCTTATTTTGTTATGTGGCGCTAATGGCTGCCGGTCGTATCAGTCGGTTATTGGGCGATACTGGACTTAATATCATGAGTCGTATCATGGGTATGTTGCTTGCAGCAGTTTCTATCGAGATTATCGTTAATGGACTACGTACCTTATTTCCTGATTTAGTGTAACTATTACCTTTCTTGTCTGCCACTTACTTCTCTAATGGCTCTTACCTGTCCTTTTTTAAGCCCTTCTTTTTTAAGATATATCCGTATTTTTTAGACCGTGTAAAAAAACATGGTCTTTTTATTATTGGGTTAAAGTCTAAAACCTCCTAAAGTAGTCAAACCTGCCTATTTGATAAAAAATACTAATACTTATCCTAAAAGGTTGTTTAGTAAAACTTTTTTATATCTTTTAAATCATTATGTGAATTTCAATTAATCACCAAAAGTCTGCATTAAAAACGTCATCCATACAAATATGTTATGATAGGAGCACAACAATATTATAGGAGTCAGTTTTGAGTAAGAAAAGAATGGCAATTTTAGGTGCAGGTCCAAGTGGTTTGGCACAGTTACGTGCCTTTGAAGCGGCTCGTTTAGCCGGGGTAAAGGATTTACCTGAAATCGTATGTTATGAAAAGCAAAACGCTATCGGCGGTATGTGGAATTACAGTTGGCGTACTGGTTTAGATAGAAACGGTGAACCCGTGCACGGCAGTATGTACCGCTATTTATGGTCAAATGGCCCCAAAGAATGCTTAGAATTTGCCGATTATTCATTCGACGAACACTTCGGTGAACCCATCCCATCGTACCCGCCGCGTGAAGTCCTAAAAGATTACATCATGGGGCGTATCGATAAACAAGATATCCAAAAATATATTCGATTTGAATGCCCCGTACGCTGGGTGTCGTTTGATGATGAAACGCAAAAATTCACTGTGACGGTAATGAATCATAAAACCGATGAGCAAGAAGTCGAAGAGTTTGATTACGTGGTGGTAGCAACGGGTCATTTCTCTACGCCAAATATGCCGTATTTTGAAGGTTTAGAAGCCTTTCCAGGTCGTATCTTGCACGCGCATGATTTCCGAGATGCCTTAGAATTTAAAGATGAAGATATCTTACTAGTAGGTAGTAGCTATTCTGCCGAAGATATTGGTACCCAGTGTTATAAATATGGCACCAAATCCGTGACCATCAGTTATCGTAGTCAACCGCTCGATTATGAGTGGCCTGAGGGCATAAAAGAAGTGCCATTGGTGACGCATTTTGAAGACGACGTCGCGCACTTTGCCGATGGCACGAGCCAAAAGTTTGACGCCATCATCATGTGTACCGGTTATTTATTTCATTTCCCGTTTATGCCAGATGAGCTACGTTTGCAGACGCACAACTGCTTATATCCTGCTAACTTGTACAAGGGTATCTTTTGGCAACCAAATCCAAAGCTGATTTATTTGGGCATGCAAGACCAGTATTTCACCTTTAATATGTTTGATGCGCAAGCGTGGTATGCACGTGATGTGATAATGGGTGATATCGAATTGCCTGATTTGGCAGCGCGTGAAGCAGACGAGCAAAAATGGCTCGCAACGTATGCCAAATGTGTGACGGTCAGTGATTCAATTGACTTTCAAGCCGCTTATATTCGTGACTTGACCAATGCCACCGATTATCCAGAATTCGCGGTTGAAAAGCAGGGTGAAATTTTAAAAGAGTGGCAAAAGGACAAAGCCGAGAACATCATGACCTTTCGAGAAAAGGCCTATCGTTCTACCTTGACGGGAACCATGTCACCTGAATTGCCAGAGCCTTGGTTAGATATTCTAGATGATTCGCTTGAGCACTTTTTAAACTTAACCTTTGTTAAACCTAAAAAGCGCAAAAAAGTGTCATAAATGCTCCATGCGATAAATAAAAGACCAAATACGTTTCATAGCGTATTTGGTTTTTTCGTTTTTAACGTTAAATGCACTGAATACATGGTTAGCTTTGGTATAAATGCCAAGCCAAATACAGCATTAATATGCCTACCAAAGCGTCTAATATATTCCAAGCTTTTGGTTTGGCAAATAAAGGTCTAAGCAGGCGCGCGCCATAGCCCAAGGCAAAAAAGAAAAAGAACGACGCACTGACCGCACCGACTGCAAATGCCAATTTACTATTGGCACCGGTTGAAACCATGCCGACCAGCACCAATGTATCTAGATAGACGTGCGGGTTAAGCCAAGTAAAGCCAAAGCATAATAACAGTGCCTTTTTTAAACTGGTGACGACTTGACCATCGACGGTAAGCGCGTGTGATACGCGTACACTGGCATATAAGCTTTGGATGCCATAAGCCAGCAAAAATATGACGCCAGCAATTTTGGCAATATTGACGGCTTGCGGATAACGTGCTGTCACTGCGCCAAAACCGCCAACGCCAGCAGAGATTAAAATTGCATCACTGACCGCACAAAACAAGCAGACGAAAAATATGTGCTCGCGTTTTAACCCTTGTTTAAGGACAAAGGCGTTTTGTGAACCAATAGCGATAATCAAGGATAAACCAAGCAAAAAACCGGCGCTATAATCGGTGAAATTCATGATAATTGGCTTATCCTTTAAAGACCAAAACGGTGACGTTTGCTTACTGGCAGCGCTGAGAAAAGCTGTTAAGATAAGGGATAAAATGGTCGAATGCAATATGTCTGCTGCAATAGCTGCTACGACGTTATCAGTATTATTCAGCAATATCAGTCAGCAATGAATAAAGAATAGGCGAGGAGCAGGGTAGGTCATGGTCATAAGTCTGACAAGAATGCTACAGTCGTTTGGGCAAGCCCAAGATGACCTGCCAACCATCGCTGCCAAAAATGCTCAGCAAGCTGCCGCTAAAGAAGTTTCTAATAATGCAAATAAGCAAGGCGATAGTAGCGATAATCAAGAAAACCTGCATACTTCAGCTTCCAATTATACGCTTAGCGAGCCGCAGCGTAGCGAGCGTATTTGTGATGCCTTAGCGCAAGTGAATGATATTCGCACGCCGACACCGTTGACCGATCGCTATCTAGCCAATCGTGCGCAAATGCGCCTGACCAATAGACCTCCTTTTGACCCAGATACCTTATGGTATCTTAAACATGGACGCTGTCCGATTATGACTGAGCTTGTTGATGTGGTCGATGCAGCCACCCTAAATGCCATGCCGATTGAAGCGGTTGCCATATTAGACCGGATTAATAGTAAGCTAAAACGCTACCGTGAGTGGAGTAGCGAGCTCAACGCTGAGCAACAGCAACAACATAATGAGCGCCAGTTTGTTATCGATAAGCTGGTGTCTGAAAGCATTCCTGAGGCGCTACATCATTATGAGCAGCTCCAACGTTTTAGCCCGCACCGCACGAAAAATAATGTCGTCCAAGGAAAAATGACCGCAGGCGATATGTTGACCGATTTGTTTTTAGAAATTGATTACGAGCTTGACGAGTTATTAGATGAGTTACATCAAACGGTGATGAATCGTCTTGCGTCCACCCATCGTTATGTCAAAAGCCGTACCCAAAGCTAACTTGAATTTAACGAGGATTATTTAAAAGTCGTTAGTATTGTCATTGTGAGTTCAGTATAAAGACGATACAGAGACACTGGAATGAATTTTTCGCAGCCTCTGTCGGCGCAGGCACAGCAAGCTAGAAAAGTTTATTTCAGTGTCGCGTAAAAATTTCATGTTTCTGTTTTGTTTGAAAATAACTATAAACACAATCGGCTCAATACATAACAATATAAGGCTTTAATACAGCCTTATTTTTTTGTTTAATAATAATGATTAAGTATTTTCTAAAACAACAATAGATTTGCCAACCGCGTCTGCTAAATATTTTTTCTAAGCATTTTGCCAAATAACAAGGATACCCAAATGACCCAACTGACTGCGATGTTCGTGATGTTTATTTTATATGGCGTGCTGCCAGCAGCTGGTTTGTACCTAGGATATCGTGGTATCAAAAAAGTCACGGCGCCCAAAATGCTTGAGTATAAAGCGATGCCGCAATTGGGTTATATCCCTGAAAAAAGTTTGCCAGTTGAGGTCAAAACAGCGCTCGATCAAATCAATGACAAGGGCGAGAAGCTGCGGGTTATTTATGGCGATACCAATAACGATGGTAAAATTGATGATAAAGATGCCGTCAACGAAACCTACGTTATGATTCAAAATCTAATGGATAGGCATGTGCCACTAGCCGTAGCCGATTATCGCCGCTTGCATGACTTAGATGTTGGGAACGGTGCCCTTGCTGATACCACGAAAATTGAGCATTCTGATGTCACGGGCAAAGAGGCGCTATTAGAAGTGCTTAGGACGATTAATACCCAGTTTGATGACTTGCTGAATGCGTCTTATCATCAAGATGGACAAAAATTGCTGGCGACCAATCGATATTTGCAGCAGCGTTTTAATAACCCAACCAGCAATTCTAGACTACAACAAATTGATAATAGCGCTGTTAAAGTCCAGGCAATTGAAAACCCAGCTAATAAAGAAACTGACGTAGAAGATATTAAGCTATAAATGAGAGATGTTAATAATATCCCAAGTTTAGATGTTTAGGCTGAAATAGGTTTAAAGAAGAGTAAAGTGACATGAGTATATTGATAGGCGTTGGTGTGGTTACCACTGTCAGCGTCTTTTATTTGGGTAGAAAAGGCTGGCATGCATTCCATAAAATGGTTGGCATTACTCCAGGCGTGCTGACCTATCAAGATAATAATGCGCCCCTGTTGTTAACTTCTCTTAATTGGCAACAGTTAAATTTAAATAAAAAACACCTAGAAGCTTTATCGGATAAGCAGCTGCGCCAATTGCAGCACATTGATAAAAAGGTAGCCAATTATCACAACTACCAAAACGATTTAGAAGCGCAAGATGTAACTTCAGCCATTAACGAGCAACAATTTGTTTTACATAAAATGCTACATACCCGCTTACCCGAAATGTTGGCCAGTCATTATCATTTAGCAAATATCAATATAAGCAATCGTACTAAAAATGGGCAGAAGCAGACTGAGGCGAGTAGGCTGTTACAAGAGATATTGGACAACATTGAGCAGCGCTTAGATGGGGTATTAGAGCGAATGGAAGAGCAACATCTACAAGAATTACGAGTGATGAAAAATTATATTCATAGTCATGACGACTAAGCCTAAAGTGAGTGATACTCTTAAAAAGTGCATAAAAAAGCGGTCAATGAATCAGTCATTGACCGCTTTTTTATCAGCTAGGATTAATCCGTGACTGATTAACGCTTGTTGTTACGATCGCGGGTATTACGTGAACCGCGACTGGCAGGACTGCCACTGCTTTTAGGTTTTGCACTACTAGGACGGCTATCGCTACGACTGTCAACACGGCGCGCTTTGAGCGGCTTGCTTTTGATACGTTCTTGCTTTTCTTTAGCTGCACCATGCAAACCAGTACCGTGACGTGGGCGTAGGCTGACCAAATCGGTTAAGGTATTGATCTCTTTTTTGTCGAGCTCTAAAAAGCGACCGGTACGTAGCTCTTTTGGCAGCGAAATTGATCCGTAACGCGTACGTAATAGACGGCTCACTTTAAGACCTTGTGACTCAAACAATCGGCGCACTTCGCGGTTACGACCTTCTTTTAACCTAACGTGATACCACTTATTGACACCTTCACCGCCACCTTCTTTGATGTCTTCAAACTGTGCCATGCCATCTTCTAGCATGACGCCTGCTGTTAGCGTACGCGCGATATCAGGAGTGACTTCACCAAGTACACGTACGGCATATTCGCGTGTCACTTCGCTAGATGGGTGCATTAAGCGATGCGCCATTTCGCCATCATTGGTAAATAATAGCAGACCAGTCGAGTTAATATCCAAGCGCCCAACCATGACCCAGCGATCATGAGTCAGCTTTGGTAAACGTTCGAAAACCGTTGGACGACCTTCTGGATCATTAGCCGAGCAGACTTCGCCTTCAGGCTTGTAATAGGCTAAGACGCGACGGCGCTTTTCATTTTCAGCCGTATATTTGATCTGACGACCGTCAACACGAATCTCATCGCCTTGTTCGACGCGGTCGCCGATGGTTGCGGGTCCATTATTGACGGTCACACGCCCTGCTTTAATCACTTCTTCCATCTGCCGACGTGAACCAAGTCCCATGCGGGCGAGTGCTTTTTGCAGTTTTTCATCTTTCATAATGCTATCCTTGTTTCGGTGGGTTTACATTTCTCAATGTATAGATTTGGACTGAGTATTATACGCTATTTATTGAATTGATGTTAAAGATAAAGCTTTTGAGGTTCCCATGATTCATAAGTTATACTTTATTAAGCATCAATAAGTTTAAGTGAAGTTCATTCATCTGAATAAGAGTAGATATAAATCGATTATTAGTCTTACCTAATTCCTCCAAAAGATTTACCTTATCTGTCCAATCTTTAACCACTTATGGTATTATTGCCTTGTTTTTTATAGTTAATGTAATACTCGATTATGGTCGTCTAAATTGCGCTGTTTGCTAGACGCTGCTTATATCTGTGATTTATAAAGGTTTTTCTATGTTTCTCAATTCATCAAAGCTATTAAGTGTGGCGTCTGTACTTGCAATTAGCATACTTACGGGTTGCTCTAGTATCAATGCTGGTCTGCAAGCAGGTGAGCTACCACCTAATGGTACATTCATTGCTGAAAATGGATTGCACTTTAATATACAGCCATTGAACCTAGCAACATTACCGCCGAAACAAGCGGCTATACCAAATAGTAATTTAGCACCATTGATACGAAGCTCTGGACGATCAGAGTATCGTATTGCTGAAGGCGATATTTTGAGTATAATCCTGACAGGCTACCCGAATATAACACCTTTAGCAGCTAGTGATAGCAGCAACCCTTATGTTTCAGGATTTCCTGTTGATCAACAAGGTTTTGTACAGTTTCCTCTTGTTGGGCGTATTAAAGCCAGTGGCATGAGCGTGCCGCAATTTACCGCCAATTTGCAGAAACAACTGCAACGCTATCTTAAATATTCGGACCCGCAGGTAAAGATTGTTAACTATCGTGGCAATAAATTCTTTATCGATGGTGAGGTCAAACAACCTGGCGAATTCCCAATTAATGATGAACCAGTTTCGCTATATAGTGCAATCTCTATGGCTGGAGGAGCGACACCTACGGGAGATTCGAACAATATTGTATTTAATCGTAGAGGGATAAGCTACAATATTGGATTACAGTCCTTACGCGAACTTGGCACGTCTGCCAATCAGATATATTTACAAGATGGTGATTCTATTCATGTGAATAGCCAAGACCGTAATAAGATATATGTTTTAGGAGAGTTTGGCCGTGTAGAGCCTGTAGCTATTAAAGAGCAAGGCATCAGTTTAGCGCAAGTATTAGGCGAGTCTAAAGGTCTTGATTCTAATACAGCAAATGCGGCTAAGATATACGTTGTGCGTGATAACATCAATACTAGGACTACGGATATATACTACGTTGATATGCAAACTATTACTAGCTTTGCGCTTGCCAATCGTTTCCAGATGCATCCTAATGACATTGTATACGTTGATCCTACTGGCTTGACGCGTTGGAATCGTGTTATCAGTGCCATACTACCATCGACTTCAGCAATTAGTATTCTTTCAGGCTTATAGGTAATAATATTTATGGCATTTGATAATATTTTAGTGGTGTGTGTCGGCAATATTTGCCGTAGTCCCATGGCAGAAGCGTTATTAAAACAACGTTACCCTCATAAAAATATCGATTCTGCAGGGGTGGGGGCTTTAGTCGGGCACTCTGCAGATCCTGCCGCGCTAGAGATTATGGCAGGGCAAGAAATAGATATCACTAATCATGTCGCCAAACAAATTGACGAAGGTTTGGCAAAAAAAGCGGATTTGATTTTTACTATGTCAGACAGTCAGACCAAATGGATCGAAGAGCGCTGGCCATTTTGTCGCGGCAAGACTTTTAAGCTCGGCCATTGGCAAGACAAAGATATTGCCGACCCCTATAAACATGAGATGAGTGCGTTTCAGACAGCATATCAAGATATTGTCGATAGCCTCGAACAGTGGTCAGACAAAATTAGTTAAAAAGCTGCTGTTAAACGACTAACCTTAAGTGATGAACATACCGTTATGAATACAGATTCAAAAAATTTATCAAACTCTGCCTCTAAAGAAGATAATGACGAAATTGATCTTATGGCTCTGCTGTTTGCTATCTTGCGTGGCTGGAAGATTATTGTTTTTTTTGCAGTACTGGGCTTGATAGTTGGTGTTTTATATAGCAGGTATGTCAATCCTACTTTTAGATCAGATGCAATTATTCAAATTGAAGAAAACTCTAAAGGGGCAGCTGCTCTAGGTGCTGATATTTCAGAGCTAATCGGTTCGCAAGCAAGTAAAGCAGAAGCTGAAGCAGAGCTAATAAGATCTCGTATGATATTAGAGCCTGTGGTTAATTTATTACATTTGCGTATCCGACTTTCTGACCCTAATGTTAGCGCTATTGATAGAATTAAAAGTAATAGTACGGATACTCAGATTAATAAGCCTGAAGGGGTTTCTCTTAAAACTGAGGATGGTAACGTCGAGATTAGTCAGTTTAATGTCTCACAAGAGTATTTAAATCAAACTTTTACCTTGACACGCTCTGCGACAGGATTTGTGTTAAGTAATGACTTTGACGATTTCAAAGGGCAGATTGGTAAGGGCCATTTATTTAAAGGCACAGATGGTCAGATTCAAATCACGGTTAATGATCTACCAGCCGATGGATATCCAATTAATATTACTAAGCAGTCTCTCCAAACAACGACAGAACAGATAAATACTGATTTATCTGTGGTTGAAAAGGGTAAACAGACTGGTATTATTCAGCTGTCTATGACGGGTGCTAACCAGCAGCAGACTAGTTTGATATTAAAACAAATTGTCTTATCTTACATTGATCAAAATCAATCGCGTGGCTCTGAAGAAACCACCAAAACCATTAGCTTTATGGAAACTCAGATTCCAGCCCTAAAGAAAAAGCTTGAAGATTCTGAAGCAGTATTTAATGAGTTCCGTAAAAAATACGGCACTATTGATGTAAGTAAAGAAGCCGAACTTTTATTAACAGAAAACTCGCAAATTGATGCCCAACTTAATGAATTAAAGCTTAAAAAAGCGGATCTCACGACTTACTACACAGAAGAGCACCCATTGGTTGTTCAGATCAATGAGCAATTGGCAGTACTCAATACTAGAAAAAATGAAATAGATGATACTATTGCCGGTTTACCTGAAATCCAAAGAGAGTTTTTACAATTATCAGCTGATAGCACTATTAATAGAGAGATTTATTTAACTCTACTTAAAAACTATGAGCAGCTAAAAATCGTTAAAGCCGGTCAAATTGGTTTTGCCCGTATTATTGATTTGCCCATCAATAATTTTAAAGCGGTTGCGCCTAAAAAGTTATTGATGATAATTTTGGCTACAATTTTAGGATCAATGCTTGGAACGATGCTCGTACTGCTCAAGAACATGCTTAGAAATGTAGTCAAAGACCCTGAGCGTTTAGAGGCTAAAACAGGTGTTCCTGTAGTAGCAACTGTTCCTCGCTCTCCATTATTGACAAGATTACGTAAGAGCAATAAGAAAGCGCCTAATCGCTTATTGGCTTATGTCGATCATAATAGTTTGAGCTATGAGGCCATTAAGAGCTTAAGAACAAATCTAATGTTTGGCATGCCAGCCCAAGGTCGAGCGGGGCAAAGAGCGAAAGTGATACTAATTACTGGTGAAAGCCCTGGTGTTGGTAAATCATTTATCTCTTCTAATCTAACTGAGGTATTTGCTCAGTTAGATAAAAAAGTTCTGATTATGGATGCTGATATGCGCTTGGGTGAGCTGCATAAGATGTTTAGTATGAGTCAAGATAATGGTCTAGGGGATTATTTATCACAAGATAAGACTCATTTATCTAAAGATAACGCTCAAGTATCAAAAATTGTTGCTAGTCAAGAGGATTATTTGGCAAGCTTTATTCATCCTACTGGTATAGATAATATTGATTTTATGCCACGAGGTCAGCACCCACGTAATCCGGCATCATTATTAGCTAATGGCAGTTTTGATCATTTAATAAAAGAACTGAATTTGCATTATGATTATATTGTCATTGATTCGCCACCTGTATTGGCTGCTTCTGATGCTATGATTTTATCCCAGTATGCAGATAAAGTGTTAATGGTGGCTCGCTATGATAAGTCTATAGAAGGTCAGGTGGTTTATGCAGTTAATCAGATGAATAAAGCCAATATCAAAGTAGACGGTATTATCTTAAACGATGTACAGCAGGGGTTACTAAGTAAGTATAGCTATCATTATAGTTATGCTTACGGCAATAATAACTAATCGTTAGCGGATAGATATAGAATTCTTTAAATATTAATGCTTGAATAAAATAGTTGTTCGTCATGCCAATAGATCCATCAGCCTCATCCAAATCACATAATGTTAACTCTGTAATGTCTACTGGTCTTGCTGAGCATAGCGCTAAGTTATTGCTTAGCCTACCTAGAAGCATTAAGCGTAGTATCTTAATGTTGGCTGACTTTATTATGTCAGCCGTCTGCCTATTCTTCGCCATTGCAGCAAGGTATGGATATATAGACCATCATGTAAGCTTATTGGTAATAAGTCTGAGTGCATTAATTCCAGTCTTATGCTTATACGCTATTGGGTTTTATAATGGCGTGGCTAGAGGTTTTTTTGATGCGTTGATGGGTAGCGTGTTGCAGCTATTTTTTGTCCTTATCATCATCGCCCAGACCATTCTTTATTTTAAACTCCTTCCTGATGTGCCGCGTGCCGTACCCATTTTATATTTGTTTCTGTTTTTTATTTGGTTGTGGAATAGTAGGCTAACCATCCGTGAGCTTTTAACTCGCTTACAAGGTAAAAGTCAGCAAAGCGCTAGACAAAAAGATGGTTATGAGAATATCGTTATTTACGGCGCCGGAGAGGCTGGTCGAGATTTATTAGAAGGTCTTAGAAATTCGCATAAATATAATGTTGTGGCTTACGTTGATGATGATCTACAGCTTGCTGGTGCTTATTTGCTAGGTAAAAAGATTTATCCTGCTGATAAGTTAGTAAGCTTAGTAGAAGAGTTAGAGATTGCGCAGGTATTTTTGGCTATTCCTTCTATCAGCCGCGCGCAAAAACGCCAGATTATAGATAAGCTTTCAGGCATTGCGATAAAAATAAAAGAACTGCCCAGTCTAGAGGAAATCGCTGACGAAAAAGTGACCGTTAGTAGTATGCGCAAAGTGGATATCTTAGATGTGTTAGACAGACAGACTGTTGAACCTGATGCCAAACTGCTCCAACTAAATATTAAAGAAAAGTGCGTGTTGGTCACTGGCGCTGGTGGTTCTATCGGTAGCGAGTTATGTCGCCAAGTAATCAAGAATAAGCCAAAATGCCTTGTACTATATGAGCTATCTGAGTTTGCGCTTTATAGTATCCATCAAGAGCTAACCATAAAACAAGCCAATACGCCTGCTTATAAAGACATTCAAATCGTCGCGATCATCGGTAATGTCACCAATGAATCGAACCTGCTTAGAATACTAAATCTCTATAATATCCAAACGGTTTATCATGCAGCTGCTTATAAGCATGTGCCAATGGTTGAACACAATCCGTTTGAAGGCGTCATTAATAATACCAAAGGCACTTATCATTGTGCGCGAGCGGCTATCGAAGCCAATGTCGAAACCTTTGTCCTTATCTCGACCGATAAAGCCGTAAGACCAACCAATGTGATGGGCGCATCTAAGCGTTTAGCAGAGTTGGTTTGCCAAGCGCTCAGCCAGACAGATAGCAAAACCTGCATTAGTATGGTGCGTTTTGGTAATGTCCTAGGTTCGTCAGGCTCTGTAGTACCGTTGTTTACCAAACAGATTGAGCAAGGTAAGCCGATTACGGTCACCCATCCTGATGTGACGCGCTATTTTATGACGATTCCAGAAGCGGCAAACTTGGTGATCCAAGCAGGTGCGATGGCATCGGGTGGTGAAGTGTTTGTCCTTGATATGGGCGAACCGGTCAAAATTGTTGATTTGGCACACCGAATGATTCATTTAAGTGGTTTTGATATTAAAGATGCCGCCCATCCTGAGGGTGATATCGAAGTCATATTTACTGGACTTAGAGATGGAGAAAAGCTTTATGAAGAGCTCATCATCGGTGAAGACAATGTTGAATCAACCGATCATCCTCTTATCATGCAAGCAATAGAGCATAGCTTTCCATTAGATGAGCTTGAATTAGTATTATTTGAGCTGACTGAAAAGCAAAAGGAGTTTGATGTCCCTTGGCTAAAGCAGCAATTCCAGCAGTTTGTAGCGGGTTATCAAGAATCATCTAAAGCTAAATAGCTTTCAACAAACACCCTAAATATTGTTTTTAAATAAAACTGCTTAGGGCATGTCTTCAATTGGATAAGGCATAAATAATAGTTACAATACCGCATTTACTGAGTCGATGCGAGAAATACAAGTTATGGCAAGAAAAGCATTAACAGATACGCTTTGGGATCAATTGCAATCGACGATGATAAAGTACGGCTGCTATCAAACTCAAAACAGCCGAGAGATCATGGAAGCCATACTGTGGAAGCTGCGTACAGGCGCGCCTTGGCGTGACATACCTAAAGAATTGTGTTCTTGGAAAACAGCTTATAGTCGCTTTAATCGATGGTCGAAAACTGGCTTATGGGCGGATTTTCTTTTAGCTTACGCAAAGAAATTGATACGGAATGGGTATTCACAGACGGAAGCTATGTTCGCTGTCACCAGCATGCAAGTGGAGCTCGGCGTGGTGAAGATAGAGCAATTGGACGAAGCCGTGGCGGCGCAACTACAAAGATACACCTATCCTGTGATGCCGATGGATATCCGCTCCATTTTAAAATCACTGGGGGTGACGTCCACGACAGTCAAGTTGCAGGTGAATTGATTGACATGATTGGACAAGCTGATTACTTTATCGCTGATAAGGGCTATGATTCACAAGCGATTAGGGATAAAGCTTACATGCATGACATGATCCCTATAATCCCTAAAAGAAGCAATGCTAAAGCGCCTAATCCAGAGTTTGATAGCTATTTGTACAAACTGCGTCATCTTGTTGAAAATATGTTTGCAATGCTTAAGCACTTTCGTAGTATCGCTACTCGCTATGAGAAGTTAGCTCGTAATTTTAAGTCAATGCTTTATCTGGCGTGTACTATCGTTCATTGTAAGATGAATTGAAGACACGCCCTAGATTAATAAAGGAAGATTATGTTAGATATCGACAATATAAAAATAGCAGTTATCGGACTTGGTTATGTAGGTCTGCCTTTAGCTGTTGAGTTTGGTAAGCATCGCCCCGTAGTCGGTTTTGATATTAATACTAAGCGTGTACAAGAATTAAGAGATGGCTTTGACGGTACGCTTGAAGTAAGTAGCGAAGCATTAAAAGCCGCTAATTCATTAGAATTTACCACTGAGTTGAGCGAAATTGTCGATTATAATTTTTATATCGTCACAGTACCGACACCGATTGATGAAAATAATGCACCAGATCTTACCCCTTTAAAAAGTGCCTCCGAAGCAGTGGGGAAAGTCATAAAAATTGGTGATATCGTGGTTTATGAATCCACTGTTTACCCTGGTGCAACAGAAGAAGTCTGTATTCCTATTATAGAAAAAATATCTGGTTTAACGTTTAATAAAGATTTTTATGTTGGATATAGCCCGGAACGTATTAATCCAGGTGATAAGGTAAATACTTTAACTAAAATTACTAAGATTACTTCAGGCTCAACACCAGAGGCGGCTGATTTAATAGATAGTCTTTATGCTTCTATTATTACGGCTGGTACTTATCGTGCAACATCAATTAAAGTCGCTGAAGCTGCGAAGGTTATTGAAAATACGCAGCGCGACTTAAATATCGCTATTGTTAATGAGTTTGCTAAGATCTTTAATATTATAGGTATAGATACGCAAGCGGTACTGGATGCTGCAGGTAGCAAATGGAATTTCCTTAAGTTCAAGCCAGGTTTAGTCGGTGGGCATTGTATTAGTGTAGATCCCTATTATTTAACTCATAAAGCTCAAGAGGTTGGTTACCGTCCAGAAGTTATTCTCGCTGGTAGACGTATCAACGACGGTATGGGGCAGTATGTGGCTACACAAATGGTCAAAAAACTTGCGCGTAGTAAAATACATATCGATGAAGCAAAGGTATTAGTACTTGGTTTTACCTTTAAAGGCGACTGCCCTGATACCCGTAATACTAAAGTCATTGATATTATCAAAGAGCTAAAAAGCTTCAATATCAATGTTGACGTTTATGATGATTGGGCTGATAAACAAGAAGTATTCGAGCATTACGGCATTGAATTAATCAATGAGTTGCAAAAAGGCTATTACGATGGCGTCGTGGTTGCCGTTGATCACAGTAAGTATAAGCAGATGGGCGTGGATGCAATTAGAGCGTTGGCTAAATCAAATCATGTCATCTACGACGTCAAGCATGTATTCCAAGAAGGCGAAACAGATATTCGTTTATAAAAACTTAAGGACATTATAATGAAAAAATTTGCACTGATAGGCGCTGCTGGTTACATTGCACCGCGTCATATGAAAGCCATCAAAGAGACTGGTAATGAATTATCTGTTGCCTACGATATCAATGATTCTGTTGGTATTATAGATAGTATCTCTCCTAGTAGTGAGTTCTTTACTCAATTTGAGCGCTTTAGTGATCATTGTCATCAGCTGAAACGCGATCCTAATACTAAGATTGACATCGTTTCTATTTGCTCACCTAACTACCTACATCATCCTCATATCACAGCGGGTCTTAGATTGGGCGCAGATGTCATCTGTGAAAAGCCTCTGGTGCCTACTGAAGCGATTCTGAATGATCTCATAGAAGTCGAAAAAGAGACCGGTCATAAAGTTTATAATATCTTACAACTGCGCCATCATGAGGCGATATTAAAATTAAAAGAACAGATTGCTAATGACAATCGCACCGAAAAATACGATGTCGAGCTGACGTATATTACCTCTCGCGGCAAATGGTATTTAGAAAGCTGGAAAGGCGATTTAAACAAATCATTTGGCATTGCGACTAATATCGGCGTACATTTTTTTGACATGCTGCACTTTATATTCGGCGAGTTGGTAGATAGCGAAGTTTACTATACTGGTGAAACCAAAGCGGGTGGCTACTTAGAATTTGATAAAGCGCGTGTGCGTTGGTTCTTATCTATTGATGCCAATGATCTGCCTGAAAGTGTTAAAGGTAAGCAGCCGACTTATCGTTCTATTGATATCGAAGGTGAAGAGATTGAGTTCTCAAATGGTTTTACTGACTTACATACTATCTCATATCAAGAAATCCTTGCAGGACGTGGTTATGGATTAGAGGATGCCAGGTTCAGTGTCAAAACAGTCGAGCATATCCGTCATGCCAAAGATTTAGTCACCGATGATTCAAGACTACATCCGAATGTGAAAAAGCTACTAACGGAGTCAAGTTTATGAGTACTTCTATTCATCCTAGTGTCAGTATCCATGAGTCAGCAATTATAGATGCAGGTGCGACTATCGGTAAAGATAGCCGTGTTTGGCATTTTGTACATATATGTGCTGAAGCAAAAATCGGCGAAAGATGTTCTATGGGTCAAAATGTCTTTATCGGTAATAAAGTTATCATCGGTAATGATTGCAAGATACAGAATAACGTCTCTGTTTATGACAATGTTACTCTAGAAGATGGCGTGTTTTGTGGCCCCAGTATGGTCTTCACTAACGTGTATAATCCACGCTCTCTAATTGAGCGTAAGGATGAGTATCTTAATACTTTAGTAAAGGAAGGAGCGACATTAGGAGCAAACTGCACTATCGTTTGTGGGGTAACAATTGGTGAATATTCTTTTGTAGGTGCAGGCGCATTAGTAAATAGAGATGTTCCAAACTATGCTTTGATGGTAGGAGTGCCTGCAAAACAAATTGCTTGGATGAGCAAGTTTGGTGAGCGATTAGAATTACCTATTCAAGGTGAAGGTAGTGCTGTATGCGAGCACACAGGTGTAACTTACGAGCTTGCTGGTTGCACGCTTTTTGTAAAAAAAATCAAGGATTAAGACATGCAACAGAAATTTAAAAGCGTTTTGGTTCTTGCCCCTCATACTGATGATGGAGAATTAGGAGCAGGAGGTTTTATTTCTAAATTAATCCAAGAAGGTACGTCAGTGACTTATGTTGCATTTTCTATAGCAGAAGATTCTGTTCCTGAACATCTACCTAGAGATATTTTAAAAGTAGAGGTTAAAGCTGCAACTAAAGTCTTAGGTATTAAAGAAGATAATCTTATTGTTTTTAACTACCCAGTTCGAAAACTTAATTATGCACGGCAAGAGATATTAGAAGATCTTATAAAGATAAAAAGAAATAATAGCTTTGATTTAATATTAATGCCTTCCCTAAAAGATATTCATCAAGATCATACAACTATTGCTCAAGAAGGATTAAGAGCCTTTAAGAACACTACTATTCTTGGATATGAATTAATATGGAATAATTTATCGTTTGATACAACTTGTTTTGTAAAGCTTAGTAAAAAAAATGTTGAAGATAAGTTTTTATCCTTACAATGTTATGAGTCTCAAATCGGACGAAGCTATATGAGTCATGAGTTTATTTTCTCATTGGCTAAAGTTCGTGGAGTTCAAATTGGTGCAGAATATGCAGAAAGTTTTGAGGTGCTAAGATGGGTTATCAGTTAAAAAATAAAGTCAGGCTTTCCGAAATTGCGAAAAATTTATACTTAGACTTTAAGGGGGTCGATGTTTTAATAGAAGGAGTTTCACCTATTTCTACCTGTAAAAGTGGAGATATAAGCTTTACTAATAATTTAATTGAAGGTTTATGCAATATAGCATTGGTAGTACCAAACGATTCTTTAATTCCAAAATATGGAATGTGTGGATATTTGTTTAGTGATAATCCAAGATTGGATTTTATACGTATATTATCATATCTGCAAAGTTCAATAGGATTTTCAACATATGAGTTTTCTAGTGAAATCCATCCTACTGTGAAGCTAGGTAAAAATGTTGTTATAGAAGATGGATGTTATATTGCTGAGAATGTAATTATAGAGCATAACGTTGTCATTCATTCTGGAACGATAATTGGCAAAAATTCCCGTATTCGCTCTTGTTCTTCTATTGGTGGTGATGGATTCGGCTTTGAAAGACTTGCTAACGGCGAGCCGCTACGTTTTCCTCATCTCGGAGCAGTAATAATTGGTGACAATGTTGAAGTCGGAAGCTGTACGACTTTAGCTCGAGGTACACTTTCAAATACAGTTATTGAAGATTTTGTAAAAATAGATAACTTAGTTCACATTGCTCATAATTGCTTAATAAAAAAAGGAGCGTTTATTATAGCTTGTGCAGAGATTAGTGGAGGAGTCACGATAGGAGAAAATGCATGGATTGCTCCTAACAGTTGTACTCATCAAAAAATAAGTATAGGTGATAATTCTGTAGTAGGGCTTGGGGCCGTTGTTACCAAGAATGTGGATGCTGATGTTACTGTTGCGGGTAATCCTGCAAGACCTCTTATCAAAAGATAAAATTAAAATTTACATTAATGTGTAATCAATTCTATTAAAGTTGTTTTTACAGATGCTCTGCAGCTCAGCTTACCGATATTTTAGGGGATATAATTATATGCAATTTATTGATCTGGTCGCGCAACAGGACAGAATAAAAGATAAGTTAAATGCCAATATTCAAAAGGTATTAGCTCACGGTCAATATATTTTAGGCCCTGAAGTTCATGAGCTTGAAGAAAAGCTGTCAGCATATACAGGTGCTAAATACTGCATTACTTGTGCTAATGGTACTGATGCTCTACAAATTACCCAAATGGCATTCGGTATCGGTCCTGGAGACGAGGTCATCACGCCAGGATTTACTTATATAGCGACAGCAGAGACGATAGCGGTACTAGGTGCCAAGCCTATATATGTAGATATAAATCCTAAAACTTATAACCTAGATGTCGATCAGCTTGAATCTGCGATTACTACACGTACCAAAGCCATTATCGGGGTTAGCCTCTATGGTCAGTGTGCAAATTATGATGTTATCAATGCTATCGCAGCGAAACATAATATTCCAGTGATTGAAGATGCTGCACAAAGCTTTGGTGCTAGCTATAAAGGTAAGAAGTCCTGTAATTTAACGACGGTTGCCTGCACCAGCTTTTTCCCTAGTAAGCCGCTAGGTTGCTACGGTGATGGTGGTGCTATCTTTACCAATGATGAGGCACTGGCGACCGTAATACGCCAAATAGCACGTCATGGTCAAGATCGCCGTTATCATCATATCCGAGTCGGTGTGAATAGTCGGCTAGATACCTTACAAGCGGCGATACTACTGCCTAAGCTTGAAATCCTAGATGATGAGATGCAAGCACGTCAGCGCGTAGCAGAGACGTACAATCAGCTCTTTACTGAAGTTGGTATTACGACGATACCGTTTATCGAAGCACACAATCAGAGTGCGTGGGCGCAATATACTATCCAAGTTGATAATCGTGATGAGGTACAAGCTAAACTAAAAGAGCAAGGTATCCCTACAGCCGTACACTATCCTATTCCCTTAAATAAGCAGCCTGCTGTTGTAGATAGCAATGCAGTGTTGCCAGTAGGTGATGCAGTAGCGAAAAAAGTAATGAGTTTGCCGATGCATCCTTATTTATCAAATACAAGTATTGAAACTATCGTAGATAGCTTAAGATCATAATATGAAAGATAATGAGCGACATATTCTAATTATCCCTTCTTGGTACCCAAAAGATGCTAATGATATATCTGGGAGCTTTTTTAGAGAGCAAGCGATAGCTTTAAGTAAATATGGATACACTGTTGGTGTTATTAATCCGCAACTCTATACTTTTAGAAATATAAGAGAAACCTTACAAACTAAATTTGGATTAAATATTATAAATGATAATGGTGTACAGGCAATAAGATTTAATTATCTCAATCTTACACCCAGGGTAGATTTTTTAATAAGATTTTTATGGATAAAAATTGGGTTGTATTTGTTTGAAATCTATCTTAAAAAATTTGGTAAACCAGATATAATCCATGTTCACTCTATGAGGAATGCTGGATATTTAGCATTTGAAATCTCAAAAAAATATAATATTCCTTACGTTTTAACTGAACATAGTACTGCGTTTGCTAAAAAACTAGTTAGAAACAAAGAGCTAGGGTATTTAGAAAATATTGTAAGAGGTTCAAGTTATAATATAGCAGTTAGTCATCAGTTTAAAGAGCTTTTAAATCAAACCTTTCAGAGCTCTTGTTGGAATTATATTCCAAACATGGTCAAACAAGAATTTCTAAGTTATCGAAAAAATCATGTTCAAAATAAATTCATATTTTTATGTGTGTGCAACTTAATTACAAATAAATCAGTAAATACTCTCATTAGAGCTTTTGCTATATATAGTAATTATGAAGGTGAGGCTGTATTAAATATTGCTGGCGAAGGGCCTCAAAGATCTCATTTAGAAATTTTAGTTAAAAAACTTGAACTAGAATCTAAAGTAAAGTTTTTAGGGTCGCTTACTAGGGAGCAAGTTAAAATAGAAATGTCGCAGGCTTCTGTATTTGTGTTGCCAAGTATATTTGAAACATTTGGTGTTGTGATTATAGAGGCTTTAGCTATGGGTTTGCCAGTTATTGGAACACGTTGTGGCGGTCCAGAATCAATAATTATAGATAAAGTTGGTATTTTAGTAGAACCAGGTTCTGTTAGACAGTTAGCTCAGGCTATGATTAATATACATACAAATTATCAGGGCTACTACTCAAAGGATATTAGAGAATATTGTGAAAGTAAATTCAGTGAGGACGTAGTGGTTCAAAGTCTTGCAATAGTATATCGAAATGTTTTAAATGATTCGGCGGTGTTATAAAAAGTATGCTGGCGATAAAACTCAATGAGAAATCCATTCTACGTTATCTGGTTCTACAGGGTTTTAAAGTTTCTAAAAATTGTTCAAATTTTAATCAGCATGCTTTTTGATACACCACATGATTCTAACTATAACTGAATATTAATTTTGCGTCAAAGGTATGAGATATGAATAATCTAATATTACTTACTAATAGATTTCCCTACGAAGGTGGTGAGCAATTTATAGAAACAGAAATAGAGTTTTGGAATAGAAATAGTTTCGATAACGTGTATATAATGCCTCATAGTACTAGCGATACTTTGCGTAAAATGCCCTTAAATATTATATTAATGAAACCTAATGATAAAAATTATAATTTCATTTATGGATTGCTTACCTTAGTAAACCCTATATTTTACAAGGAGCTTTATTACATTTTCAGAGAATTTGGAGTTAGAGGTTTTATTAGTAATTCATCAGAGGCTTTTAAGACTACCGCACTTAGTTTGAAAGCCAAGAAAAATTTATCATATTTTTTAAAAAGCAAAGTAAAAGATAACAATACAATTTATAGCTATTGGAATGATAGTTCTTTTTATGCTGCCTGTCTTTTAAAAAGAGAAGGGCTTGTTGATAAAGTGATTTCTAGAGCGCATCGTTTTGATATTTATGAAGAAGAAAGAAATAAAAATTACATGCCCTTAAAAAGGCAGTTTGTAAACGATTTTGACAAAGTCTTTCTTTTATCAGAAAGCGCATTTTCTTACTATGAGCAGACTTACAATGTCGATCCTAGGTTTTTAGATATTTCTCGGCTTGGTGTTGTAATGCCAATTAACAAACCAACTAATGGATATGATAAGAATACATTATCTATTCTATCATTATCATATTGTCATGCAGGCAAACAAATACATAAAATAATTGATGCTGTTTATGAGTATGCTAAGAGAAATTTGCAGGTTAAAATTGAATGGACACATATTGGAGATGGGGAATTGTTCAAACAGCTCAAAGAACAGTCCGAAAATCTATCCACTATTCAAGAGAACCTGCGAATAAAATTTCTTGGAGAGTTAAAAAACTCAGATGTTAAAAATCATCTAGAATTGAATTATTATAACGTATTCATTAATGCTAGTAAGTCAGAAGGCGTACCAGTCTCTATTATGGAAGCAATGAGTTATGGAATTCCCGCCATAGCACCTGATGTAGGAGGAGTATCTGATTTAGTAAATATGTCTAATGGTTATTTGATGCCAAGTGAAGTTTCTAGTGAAGAAATTATTAGGGGTATAGACAAAATTCACGCTAGAAATACTTATAGAGAAAACGCATTTAATTGGATCTCAAAAAATTTTAATTCAAGCTTAAACTATCCAGAATTTATTCAAAAAGTTGAGATAATAGCAGGTATAAATGACTGCAAATAAAATACTTGGATACGCCATCGGCCCTATCGGTGCCTCTATAGTGGGATTTATTACTCTACCTATAATTACATGGTTTTATTCTGTAGAAGATATTGGCAGAATATCTATGCTACAAGTAGTAGCTAGTTTTTCTGTGTTGTTATTTTGTTTAGGGCTAGATCAAGCCTACGTACGTGAGTATCATGAATCGACTGCAAAGCCTAAACTATTAGTAATGACGCTTTTACCAGGTTTGATTTTGAGTATTATTACATTTGGTATTATTTTCATTGTTGATAGTGGGTTTATCTCAAAGTGGCTTTACGATATTCCAAGTACTTATCTTACTCTGATAAGTATTGCTTGCTTTATCCTTTCTTTAGTTTCACGCTTTCTCTCTCTTATTTTAAGAATGGAAGAGAGGGCATTAGCGTTTTCCATGAGTCAGTTATTACCTAGAATAATGTTTCTACTTTACATACTTATCACTATACAGTTAGGTTTCATTAAGGATATATACAACCTAGTTACAGCTCAGGCTTTTTCTATAACGGCAGCTTTTATAGTGTTTGCATGGAGTACAAGAAAAGAATGGTCCTTGTTATTTTCTTATAAAATATATTATAGGGAATTAAAGCCGCTATTATTTTTTGGATTGCCATTAGTTGTTGGTGGTTTAGCTTCTTGGGGCCTAAATGTAATGGATAGGCTTTTTCTAAGAAGTATGTCTAGTTTTAGTGAGTTAGGTATTTATTCAGTAGCTGCAAGCATCGCTGGAGTAGGTGCAATTTTTGCTGGAATTTTTAATACCATTTGGACACCAATGGTGTATAAATGGGTGAATCAAGGCGTGGATCTATCTAGGGTTGATGAAATATCAGAGCATCTATTAGCAGCTATATATTTCGTCACAGTTTTATGTGGCATGTTTTCGTGGGTTCTACCATATTTCTTACCTAAAGAATATGCCCCTATTGAATATCTAGTGACAGCTTGCTTACTTGGACCGCTTTTTTATACGCTATCTGAAACTACAGCTGTAGGTATAACAATCGCACGTAAGACGAGTCTTTCGATGATTGCATCTGTTGGTGCTATGCTAGCAAATGCTTTGGGTAATTACCTACTAGTTCCTCATTATGGAGCGGCTGGCGCAGCCGTTTCAACTGCTCTTTCATTTTGGCTCTTTTATGTTTTAAGAACGGAGTTTTCAAGAAAGGTTTGGAGGAAAATACCTACTACAAAGACTTATATTGTTATGACACTGCTATTAGCTTGCGCTTTTATGGATACAATCGTTTTTCAAGGTAATCTATATTCTATCGCAGTTTGGTTTATTTTATGCTTGATAGGCTTCTTTTCTTTCAGAAAAAGTATTTCATTGCTTTACCATAGTGTAAACATAAGATTTAATAGTATTAGAAATATATAGTATTTATCAAGCATATTATAGCCAATACTATAAGATAATAAAAAGCCCATCCAATAATGAGGTAGTAATGAAGTATAGCGTGCATAGAACGAATAGAAACTTCTATGATTATAGTATTATTCTTTTATTGGCTCTTGTTTCTTTTGGTAACATTGGAGGTGCTCTTCAACCTATAAGATTTCTAGGGATATTCTTTTTACCATTTATAGTTGTATGGGTCGTATTTAAAAAACACTCTCCTAAGTTACAAAAAATTATTTTTCTTCTTATTGTTTGGTATTTATATTTAGCTTTATCAATATCATGGACTATAGATAAAGAACAAGGTTTTAAAGAATTGTTTTATTATTTAGTACACTTTACAAATTTTTTCATGCTCATTGCATGGGCCGAAAAAGCTAATAAGCCCAAACAGTCTATCATTATGGGATGGATTTTAGTTTTAGTCCTTACTCTTCCTATAGCATTATATGAAATTATAACGCAGAATCACCTGTACACGGATACTTTTACTGATGAATTGCTATATATTGGTGGGGAGGCTTTAGCTTATCGTCGGGCTAGTGTAACGTTTGGTAATTTGAACGCATACGTTCTTATCTTAGTATTTAGTGCACCTTTCCTACTGTCTGCAATGTTCAAAGCTAAAAGAAAGAGGCTCTTAGGACTTTTAGTTATTTTTGGTGCCTTAATGTATACTTTGCTAGTAAATGCCTCAAGAGGCGGAATAATTTCAATTCTGCTAATTCTAGCTACTTATGTTTTTTATAAAAAAATTAGCTCTACTAGTATTTCAATTAAAAAAATTATAATTCGTACTTTTGCTTTTACTATAATAGCCTATGTGATAAATAGGGTTTTTTCAGTATCCGATGAAATCTTTGTAAAATTACTGAGTAGGTCAGAATCTGGAGCCTCGTCATTTACATCTGACTCTCCACGCTTTCAAATTTGGGAGGCTAGCTATAGGGTAATACTAGATACTTATTTTCTGGGATCAGGTGTAGGCTCTGAAGTTCCTATATTAACTAAATATAATGCTTCGGTTCCGAATACTCATAATTTATTTATAGAATTGTTCATGCAGTTTGGAGTTTTTATTTTTATCGGATTCATATATATTTTATTTAGGATTTATTATTCAGGAATTAAATTTGGTAGCACTGAATATAAAGTAGCTATACTAGGGTCTTTCTTATCACTTTTACCTTTAAGTATAATAAATAGCAGTTACCTGCTTATGCCTGCACTTTGGGTATATTTGAGCTCATTGTATATATTATCTGATAGTTGGGATTTTTTTCAAAAAAATCAAAAATATAGCTTGGTAAAGAATATAGATTAAAGTTGAAGAGCTATAAAATAGTAATATCTATGATTCAACTATAGTCAGTTCAAAATAAAACTGTTATGGCTAGGAAAAATATCATAAAACAATTTGGATAAGTCATTTTGCATCCAGCCTTGGCGTATAAACTTCGCTTGATCCCATTTCTTCTCGATAGAGTTTAGGTCAGGACTATAAGGCGGCAACCAAAGAATACGATGACCATGCCTATTCAGTAATTTTTGAATATGCTTATTCTTATGAAATCGAGCGTTATCCATCACAATCACGCATTTGGTTTTAAGGCTTGGAATGAGCGTGTGTTTGCACCAGTGGTAGAATATAGCCAAGACCACTTAAAAATGTTATAAACTAATTATTAAGTCCAATTGTTATCATAAAGACCATGACTTACTCACTAGATTTTCGCAAACAAGTATTAAAAAGCCTAGACGAGGGTATGACCTTTGCCGGGGCGGCTGAATTCTATAATCTCAGCCCAACCACCATACAAAACTGGAAGAGACGTGTTCATAGTAAAACAACCAGGCAAACCAAACCTTATAAAATACCAGATGACGTGCTACTTAATGATGTCAAAGAGTATCCCGATGATTACCAGTATGAGCGAGCTCGTCGCTTAAACTGTAGTAGAACAGGCATTTATCATGCCCTAAAGCGCCTAGGCATCAGTCAAAAAAAAGACCTTAGAACTCCCAAAAGCCTGTCCGATCAAAAGAGCGATATATCAGAGTAAGCTTAATAGCTTTAGGCAGCAAGGCTATCCCATTGTATATATATACGCGCGCGGCTTTGAGGCTGAGACCATTCGCTCTCATGGTTATGCACCGATTGGTAAGCCTTGTATCGATAGCTACAATTGGCAAGGTAAAAAGCGAACCAACGTTATCGGTGCTCTATATGAAAAGATGCTGTTTGCACTAGATTACTTTAAGCACAATATTAACAGCAGCATATTCTACCACTGGTGCAAATACACGCTAATCCCCAGTCTTAAAACTAAATGCGTGATTGTCATGGATAATGCTCGATTTCATAAGAGTAAGCGTATTCAAAAGCTACTTAATAGACATGGTCATCGTATTCTATGGCTGCCGCCGTACAGCCCTGATTTGAATCCTGAGCGAGGATAAAGCAAAGCATTGCTTTGCCCGAGCGCAAGACGAGAGCTGTGCTCGAGTGGGAGAAAAAATGGGCACAGGTGAAGTTTCTGCGGCAAGGCTGGATGCAAAATGACTTATCTAAATTATTTTATGATATTTATCCTGGTCATAACAATTTTATTTTAAACTGACTATATGCTGTTGTTAATATTGTGTTCAAAGTAATCAAGCGCAAACAGCATCTTTTTATACAGAGCACCAATGACATTAGTTCGCTTTTTACCTTGCCAATTGTAGCTATCGATACAAGGCTTACCAATCGGAGCATAACCATGAGAGCGAATGGTCTCAGACTCAAAGCCGCTTTCATCCATATAAACAATAGGATAGACTTGCTGCTTAAAGCTATCAAGTCTACTGTGATATTCAGATCTTTTTATTGGACAGAATTTCGGGTGGTCTAGTGTCTTTTTTTTGACTGATGCTAAGGCGCTTTAAGGCGGCTTCTATACCTGACTTGCTACAACCTAAACGCTGTGCTCGCTCGTATATATAATCGTCTGGATGCTGCTCAACATCTTTCAATAAGGCTTCATTTGATATTTTAGTCGTTGATTTATTTCTGGTTGTTTTAGGAGCTAAGCTCTGCTACCAGCTGTTAATAGAGCTTGTGCTAAGCTGATATAAGTTAGCGGCTGCTCGAATCGTCATGCCATCTTTAATGCTTCGTAACACTTGTTTGCGAAAGTCGATTGAATAGCTCATCGTTTATTTCACTAAATGAATTAGTTATGAGCGTTTTATCGGTTTTATCTAAGATTAACTGTATTATTTACACATGATTAGAAAAAATATTGTCACCTATATAAAGTTATAAAAACTCACTTTGTATTTATTTATTACATATCTGTAATGCTAAGGAATCAAATTGAATATTTTACACGTTAGTATTTCATCCCATTATACCGAAAACATGACATATCAAGATAATCAACTATCAGAACAAAACGCTCTAGATGGACATACCGTTACTGTCATATCGGACTGCTTTCAGTTTGAGGGCTCTAAACTCGTTAAGACTCCTGAAGAAGATATAACTTTAGAAAATGGGGTTAGATTAATTCGTGTAGAGTATGATTTAATTATTCATCCTTTAATTTCTTCTAAAATTCGTAAAGTTAATAAGCTTTACAAAATTATTCAAGATATTAAGCCAGATGTTATTCTATTTCATGGCGTAGCAGGTTATGAAATGTTGACGGTAGCTAGGTATAAAAAAAATAATACAAAGACTAAATTATATATAGATAGTCATGAAGATTTTCATAATTCAGGAACTTTTTGGCTGTCTAGGACTTTACAGTACAGAATTTTTAATCGATTTATTGTTAATAAGATTAAAAATAAAGTAGATAAGTTTTTATACTTGTCTTATGAATCTCGTGATTTTCTAGAAGTGATGTACGGATTAGAGGACAATAAATTAGAATTCTATCCTTTAGGTGGTAATATAATTGAAAGAGAGAATAAGAAAGAATTCTCTCAGGAAATTAGAGCCAAACACGGCTATGGACAGGATGATATATTGATATTACATTCTGGTAAATTAGTCCCTGCTAAAAAGACTAAAGAGTTGATAGAGGCCTTTAAGTTGGTAACTAACCCGCGTTTGAAGCTTATAATTGTAGGTTCAATCCCAACAGAGTATTCTCAGATACTAAATAAATTGATTCAAAGTGATGAGCGTGTTAATTTTGTAGGTTGGAAATCCTCATATGATTTAGTAAAATACCTATGTGCAGCAGACTTATATTTCCAGCCAGGGACTCAATCTGCCACTATGCAAAATGCGATTTGTTGTGGTACACCAGTTGCCCTGTATCCTTATAGTAGCCACCATCCCTATATTGATGATAATGGTTTTTTCGTAAGTAACGAAGACGATTATGTCAGAGTGTTTGAATCTATATTATCTGATCCAGAAATTTTAACTAATATGAGTAATGCTTCTTACTCTATTGCTAGAAATCTACTTGATTACAAGAAACTCGCTTCTCGTTTATATATATAAAGTATGAATAACTATGAAAGTATTGTTTGTCGATGTAAATTATAAAAACTCTAGTACAGGAAAGATTGTTTACGATTTATCAGAGCAGCTTAAACAAAATGGGCACCAAGCCAAGGTTCTATTTGGGAGAGGTGCCGATCTTAAAAATGAATCAGTATATAGAGTTGCATCTGTTCCTGAGGTGTATTTTCATGCCTTAATGACTCGTGTAACAGGCTTGGTTGGCATGTATTCTCATTTTTCAACTGATAAATTAATCCAAGAAATAAAAAGCTTTAAGCCTGATGTGGTACATTTGCATGAACTACATGGTTATTATATTAATATCAAACAAGTAATTGAGTACTTGAAACTAAGTAATATTGCTGTTGTTTGGACTTTTCATTGTGAATTTATGTATACGGGAAAATGTGGTTATGCTTATGAGTGTGACCAATGGATGACTGAATGCATCAAATGCCCACAGCTCAAAGAATATCCTGCAAGTCTATATTTTGATTTTACTAACTTTATGTTTAATCAGAAAAAAGAATATATGCAAGATTTTATTAACTTGAATATTGTTACTCCCTCAAAATGGTTATCAGATCGCGTTAAGTTGTCTTTTTTAAAAGATAAGAATCTGTCTGTTATCCACAATGGGATTGATACGACTGATATCTTTTATCCACGTGACGTAAGCCATCTCATTGAGAAGCATAGCCTCAAAGACAAAAAAGTAATTTTGGCCGTTGCTCCTGACATTATGGATGAAAGAAAGGGGGGGGATTGGATTTTAAGACTTGCAGAAAGATTTGATGATAGCTATCGATTTATTATGATTGGATTAGAAGAGGAATTCAAAAATCCACCTAAGAATATAATAGCTATTGGAAAGACTGAAGATCAGGTTGAACTTGCTGAATATTATTCATTAGCCGATATATTCTTGATCTGCAGTAAAAGAGAAAACTTCCCAACTACCTGTTTAGAGTCATTATCTTGTGGTACCCCTATTATTGGATTCGATGAAGGCGGTACGGCTGAAACAGCACCTGATGGTTATGGTTATTTTATTCCTTATGGTAATCTTGACTCTTTAGAATCGGTAGTTAACAAGTTCTATGATAAGTCATTAACTTTTAAAAGCTCGATTGAGTGCAGAGATTTCGCTGTATACAATTATAGTAAAGAGCAAATGTTTGCAAGCTATTTAAATTTATATCAAAAAATTAACGATAAGGGTTAATATGTTATCCAATAAAGTTAGAGAATACCAGATATGTAATAGCTGTATCATGGATACCAGTGATCCAAATATTCACTTTGATGAACAAGGCGTATGTGACTACTGTAATAACTTCAAAAATACTATTAAACCGAGTTGGCATACGGATGAGAAGGGTGCTGAAGAACTTAGACAATTAGCAACTAAGATTAAAAAAGAAGGTGAAGGCAAGGATTTCGATTGTATTATAGGATTAAGTGGTGGACTAGATAGCTCATATGCAGCCCATATAGCGGTAAATAAAATGGGACTAAAACCCCTTTTGTATCATGTCGATGCCGGTTGGAACACAGACCAAGCTGTTGGAAATGTCGAAAAGCTTGTCGATGGATTAGGTTTAGACTTATATACTGATGTTGTTAACTGGCAGGAAATGAAAGACTTGCAGCTTGCTTTCTTAAAGTCTGGGATACCTGACCAAGACCTGCCACAGGATGCTGCTTTTTTTTCCTCACTTTATAAGTTCGCCCGCAAAAATAAGATTAAGTATGTGATCACTGGAAGTAACTATTCTACAGAGTGTTGCCGTGAGCCCGAAGAATGGGGAGGATACCCTGGAATTGATAAAACGTTAATTCTTGATATACATCAAAAGTTTGGTAATAAAGTTCTAAAAAGCTTTCCTTTAGTAGATATCCTTATCTATAAAATAATTTATCAACGCTTATTAGGTATGCAGATAGTGAAACCACTAAATATGGTTCCTTTTATGAAAAAAGATGCAGAAAAAGAACTTAATGAGTTATATGGCTGGCTACCTTTCCAACATAAACATCATGAGTCTAGGTTTACACGTTTCTATGAAGACTACTGGATGCCACGAAAATTCGATTTCCACAAACGCCGCGCTCATTTTTCAAGCTTGATAATGACAGGGCAAATGACAAGAGAGGGAGCTTTAGAGAGAATCAGTAAACCTGAAATGGATGAACACTTTCTAAAACAAGAGTTTGAATATGTAGCAAATAAACTAGGTGTAAGTGTAAAAGAGTTACAAGACATTTTCGACTTGGAAAATAAAACTTATCGAGATTATAAGAATAAGCGCTTTTTAATTGGATTAGGTGCCAAAGCTCTGACGATCTTAGGTCTTGAAAAGAGACTGTTTCGATGATTCATATTATAGATTATGGCTTAGGTAATGCTCAAGCATTTAGCAATATGTTTAAACGTTTGGGATATGAGTCTACAAGAGCAAAGTCAGTTGATGACCTTCAAAATGTTGAGAAAATCATTTTGCCTGGTGTCGGAGCTTTCGATCACGCCATGACTTTATTCAATGAGTCTGGGATGCGAGAAGCTATTGATGAATTAGTTCTAGTTAATAAGTGTCCGGTTTTGGGCATTTGCGTTGGGATGCAAATGCTTGCCTCCAGCAGTGAAGAAGGCAAGCTTGACGGTTTAAACTGGATTCCAGGCACTGTTAGTTCATTAAAAAAGCAAACTCCTAACTTAGACTTACCATTACCTCATATGGGTTGGAATGATGTCATCCCTTCTCAAGGCTCGCCTCTGTTTAAAGGATTAGAAGCATGGCGCTTCTACTTTCTTCACTCTTATTATTTTAATTGTGAGAATTCTATTAGCTCAATTGCAAGTGCTGAATACGGACTTGACTTTACCTGCGCTGTTTCTCATGAGAACATCTATGGCGTCCAATTTCACCCTGAAAAGAGCCATCATTGGGGTGCCGAATTACTAAGAAACTTTGCGGATATTTAAAATGTTAAGACCAAGAATAATACCTTGCTTATTAGTTCATGAAGGTGGACTTGTTAAAACTGAAGGGTTTGAAAATCCTAAGTATATAGGGGACCCCATTAATGCTGTGAAAATCTTTAATGAAAAAGAAGCAGATGAGCTAATTGTATTGGATATTGATGCCACAACTTCCTCCACTAGTCCAGATTTGACGATGATAGCAAATCTGGCTAATGAATGCCGTATGCCTATTTGTTATGGTGGAGGTATTAAAACTGCTGAGCAAGCCAGTACGATTATCGGTTTAGGTGTAGAAAAAGTTGCTTTAAGCTCTGCAGCAATCGAATCCCCTGAGTTAGTTTCAAAAATTTCGCAAGAAATCGGTAGTCAAAGTGTTGCGGTTGTCATAGATGTTTGCAAAAAGGTAGGGCTTTTTAAAAAAGGCTACGATATTTATTCTCACAACGGTAAAGTTAAGCATGATATCGACCTTATTGATTTTGTAAAAAAAATGGAAGCTTTGGGTGCAGGAGAGATAATTGTAAACTCTATAGATAGAGATGGCAAAATGGCCGGTTACGACTATGAGTTAGCCATATCGCTAAAGAATATTGTCAAAATACCTCTTACAATCTTAGGAGGGGCAGGATCATTAGATGATATTAAAAAGCTTATAAAAGCGTGTGGAATAATCGGAGCAGCTGCAGGAAGCCTGTTTGTTTTTAAAGGGGTATATCGTGCAGTTTTAATAAACTATCCAACTCCAGTTCAAAGAGACTTACTATATAAAAATACAAATTAATTAAGAGTGCATATATAAAATGTTTAAAAACAAAACCCTTTTAATCACCGGCGGCACTGGCTCATTCGGTAACGCTGTTCTAAAACGTTTTTTAGATACAGATATCGCAGAAATCCGTATCTTTAGCCGAGATGAAAAGAAGCAAGAAGACATGCGTATCGCCTACGCCAACTCTAAACTCAAGTTTTACATTGGCGATGTGAGGGATTACTACAGCTTACTTAGTGCGACCCGCGGGGTGGATTATATTTATCATGCTGCAGCACTCAAGCAGGTGCCATCATGTGAGTTTCATCCGATGCAGGCGGTAAAGACCAATGTGTTGGGTACGGAAAATGTCTTAGAAGCCGCCATTCAAAATAAAGTAAAGCGTGTGGTTTGCTTAAGTACGGATAAAGCCGTTTATCCTATCAATGCGATGGGTATTTCCAAAGCAATGATGGAAAAAGTCATGGTGGCTAAATCACGTAATTTAGAAGATTTAGATACGGTGATTTGTGGTACTCGCTATGGTAATGTCATGGCGTCTCGTGGTTCAGTAATCCCACTATTTGTCGATCAGATATTGAAGGGTAAGCCTTTAACTATTACTGATCCTAATATGACGCGTTTTATGATGACGTTAGAGGATGCAGTAGATTTAGTGTTATATGCTTTCGAACACGGTGAGAATGGCGATATTTTTGTACAAAAAGCGCCTGCTGCCACTATCGAAGTGCTAGCCAAAGCTTTAAAAGAGCTGATGAACCTTAATGAGCATCCTATTGTCATTATGGGTACACGTCATGGTGAAAAAGCTTATGAAGCCCTTTTAAGCCGAGAGGAAATGGCTGTGGCTATCGATCAAGGGTATTACTATAGAGTACCAGCAGATCAGCGTGACCTTAACTATGGCAAATATGTCGAAGAAGGTGATTTGCATATCACCGAAATTGAAGACTACAACTCCCATAATACAGAGCGCTTAGATGTAGAAGGTATGAAGCAGTTGCTCCTTAAGCTTGAGTTTGTCCGTGCTTTAACTGAAGGTAGGCATATTGATCCGGAGGCGTAATTGTGAATATTTTAGTGACTGGCTCTAACGGATTTATTGCTAAAAACCTTATTCAATTTTTATCCGAACAAGATAATATCAATATCTTGTGTTTTAACCGTAATTCTAGTGAAGATGATTTAAAAGATGCGGTTATCAAAGCAGATTGGATCATACATTTAGCGGGGGTGAATCGTCCATTAAATGAGCAAGAGTTTGTAGAGGGTAATATTACCTTAACGCAAAAAATTGCTGATCTTTTAAAAGAGCATAATAAAAAGACTCCGATCATCTTATCTTCATCTATTCAAGCAGAGCAAGACAATGCTTATGGTCAAAGTAAACTCGGCGGTGAGCAGGTATTAATTGATTTAAACAACAATCAAGGCAATCCAGTCTATATCTGTCGTTTGGCTAATGTATTTGGTAAATGGTCACGACCTAACTATAACTCGGCGGTGGCGACTTTTTGTCATAATATTGCTAACGATTTAGCCATTCAAATCAATAATCCTGATGCGGTTATTCGCTTAGTTTATATAGATGATGTGGTAGAGACATTTTGGCAGATGATTGAAGGTCATTATTCACCAGAGCAATACTTTGTCATTGAGCCAGAATATCAGATTACCGTTAGGGGTTTAGCGGATACTCTGCGAGAGTTCAAACAGTCGCGTGACACCTTGATAACGCTGCCAGTAGGTACTGGTTTAACCCGTGCTCTATACTCTACTTATTTAAGTTTCTTACAGCCTAATCAGTTTGACTATACGGTAGTGAAGCATGTTGATGAACGCGGTGTCTTTGTAGAGATGCTTAAAACACCGGATGCGGGTCAGTTCTCCTATTTCACTGCGCATCCAGGCATAACTCGTGGTGGACATTATCATCATAGTAAGACTGAAAAATTTTTAGTCATTAAAGGTAATGCGTTATTTAAATTTAAGCATATCATTACTGGCGAATACTATGAATTAGAAACGAACGGTGATGAAGCAAGAATTGTCGAGACTGTACCGGGTTGGACTCACGATATTACCAATATAGGCGAGGATGAAAT
The DNA here is from genome assembly GCF_016613355.1 of Psychrobacter sp. M9-54-1. Lineage (NCBI taxonomy): Bacteria > Pseudomonadati > Pseudomonadota > Gammaproteobacteria > Moraxellales > Moraxellaceae > Psychrobacter > Psychrobacter sp. M9-54-1. The sequence goes on from NZ_JADGFW010000026.1 coordinate 33,971, forward strand.
GATCGTTATGCTGTGGGCGAACGAGATTTTTGACCGCGAAAAACCTGATACTTATGCCATGCCAATAACAGAATAAGAGTTTTATTATGAATAAGTTAAAGCTAATGACTGTCGTAGGGACACGTCCAGAGATTATTCGACTGGCTCGAGTCATGCAGGCCTGTGATAAATATTTTGACCACATAATTGTCCATACGGGTCAAAACTATGACTATGAACTCAATGAGATATTTTTTACTGATTTAGGGATTCGTAAGCCTGATCACTTTTTAAATGCGGCAGGGGCAACGGGTGCTGAAACTATCGGTAACGTCATTATAGGCGTCGATAAAGTTTTAGAGGAAGTACAGCCGGAAGCTTTACTGGTGCTCGGCGATACCAATAGCTGTATAGCAGTTATTCCTGCTAAACGCCGTAAAATTCCTACTTTCCATATGGAAGCGGGCAATCGCTGTTTTGACATGCGTGTACCAGAGGAGATTAATCGCCGTATCGTCGATCATACCGCAGATATTAATTTAACTTATAGCACTATCGCTCGTGACTATTTGCTCGCCGAGGGCTTACCTGCTGATCTAGTGATTAAAACTGGCAGCCCCATGTTTGAAGTTTTAAACCATTATAAAGCTAAAATTGAAGCGTCTGATATCTTAAAAAAGTTAGGGCTTAAAGAGCAGCAATACTTTATCGTCAGTGCTCATCGCGAAGAAAATATCAATTCTGATCAGAATTTTTTAGATTTGGTCGATATGCTCAATGCAGTGGCAGAGAAATATCAGTTTCCAGTAATTGTTTCCACGCATCCCCGTACTCGTAACCGTATTGAAGAATTGGATATCAAGTTTCATCCACTTGTGCAGTTATTAAAGCCACTTGGATTTAGTGATTATAATAAGCTTCAACTTTCTGCTAAAGCTGCATTGTCAGACAGCGGTACGATTAACGAAGAATCTTCTATCCTAAACTTTCCGGCGCTAAATCTACGCCAAGCCCATGAGCGTCCTGAAGGTATGGAAGAAGCAGCAGTAATGATGGTAGGGTTAACTGCTAAACGCATTTTACAGGGTCTAGATATTTTAGAGTCACAATCACGAGGTGAGGAGCGTTCATTACGTTTGGTAGATGATTATAGTATGCCAAATGTCAGTGAGAAAGTGGTCAGAATTATTTTGAGTTATACTGATTATGTTAATCGTGTGGTTTGGAAGAAATATTAGGAATGACTGTGTCTAAAAGAATATTCTTGATTACAGAGTTTTACGACTCTTCTCAAAATACAACGGGCTATCTATTTGGTAAGCTACATGAGTTTCTTAGTAAACAAAAAGATATAGATCTAACCTTATTAACTAAAAAGGATGAGAAAGTACTTAATCAGCCTGAAGCTTTGTATGTAAAAGGGTTAAATTTTGATAAGAAAAGCTTAGTAAGTAGAGCTTCTTATGAGTTACTCATAGGATTTAATTTCTTCAAAAACTGTAGGCAAAATATTAAAAAAGACGATATAGTATTTACTGGTACAACTCCTATTTTACTACTTATTATTATCCATCTTTTAAAAAAGGTAATAGGTTTTAAATGGGTACTTTTAGTTCACGATGTGTTTCCAGAGAACTTAGTTCCTGCAAAGATAATAAACAAAGAAAATCTTGGATATAAATTACTAAAACGTGTTTTTGATGATGTATATGCTAGTGCTGATAGAATTATTGTTATTGGTAGAGACATGGAAAGTCTGGTTTATAAAAAAACCGAGCATGATAATATCACAGTTATCCCTAGCTGGATTGATGAAGGTGATATTACCTTACAATCGAAAAGTGATAACTCTATTTTAAATGAGCTAGATTGGCAGAGTGGTCGGAAAGTAGTATTCCAGTTTTTCGGTAATATTGGAAGAGTGCAGGGTATCTCTAAGCTGATGCAAGCTATTAAACTAATGAAAAGAATAGATGAGGCTCAATTTATTTTCATCGGAGATGGTGTTTACGTTGATGAATTGAAATCGTTGATCAGTGAGTCAGATAATCAAAATATCGTTTATTACGGGCCAGTATCTCAAGACAATAAATCGCTTGGCTTAAATGCTTGTGATATCTCTATTGTTACTTTGGCAGATGGGATGCTTGGCTTAGGTGTACCTAGTAAAGCTTATTATTCGATGGCAGCAGACAAGCTCATATTTACCATTATGGACAAAAGCTCTGAAACATATCAAATGGTACAGGAAAACAATATAGGGTGGGTGGTAGAAGCTGATGATATTTTAGCAATAGCTAAAATGTTAGACAAGGCTGTAGCCGATATTCGTATTAAAGAATTCAATTCTCCACGGAAAGTCTTAGTAGACAAGTACTCATCTGAGCTTGCGATGAATAAAATTTTAGATATTATTCGCTCATTTTAGGTCTATGCTAATAGGTGCAATATAAATACGATTAAGGTTAATCAATGAATATATTAGTAACTGGTGCTAACGGTTTCGTAGGTCAGTCATTAGTTAACAACTTACTGAATAATGCTGGATATGAAGTTGTAGCTGGTGTTCGTAAGATTCCTTTAAAGAAGTTTGAATGTGAATATAGGCTCATAAACAATCTCGAAGATAAGCCGACATTAACTGATGTTTTTAAAGATATAGACGTGGTCATTCACTCTGCTGCTCGCGTGCATGTAATGGATGACAAGTCTACCGATCCTTTAACTGAGTTTCGTAAAGTAAATGTGGAAGGAACTTTAAATCTAGCTCGCCAAGCAGCTGATGCAGGTGTAAAGCGTTTTATATTTATTAGCTCAATTAAAGTTAATGGTGAAGGCACGAAGATCGGTAAACCTTATACAGAAGATTCTAAGCATAATCCTATCGATCCTTATGGCATCTCAAAATATGAAGCTGAGCAAGGTTTATTAAATATCGCTGAGACAACTGAGTTAGAAGTTGTAATTATTCGTCCTACCTTAGTTTACGGGGAAAATGTTAAAGGTAATTTCCACTCGTTAATGAAATGGACTTATAAAGGTGTTCCTTTACCAATAGGTGGAATTAAGCATAACTTACGTAGTTTAGTATCATTAGACAATTTGGTTGATTTTATTATTACCTGTATTGAACATACTGATGCTAAAAATGAAGTATTTTTGGTATCTGACGATGATGATATATCTACGGCTGGTTTGTTAGAAGAGATATCAAAAGGTTTAGGCGTTAAAAACAAAGCGGTAAACATACCTCCTAAATTGATTAATAAAGCAGCGAGTGCAGTCGGTAAATCAAGTGTCGCCCAAAGGCTATCCGGCTCATTGCAAGTTGATATTAGTAAGGCTAAAAATTTGTTAGATTGGAAGCCTAAATATTCAACCAGTGAGTCTATTCAAAAATCAGCTCAATATTATAAGCTAAACTTAACAGCTCCTAAGTCCATGACTTTACAGAGACCTTTAGATATCCTGTTTTCAGCGACAGGCTTAGTAGTAGCCTCACCTCTATTAATTGGTGCAACGGCTATTGGTTACTTGGATACAGGTTCGCCTTTGTTTATCCAAGAGCGGGTAGGAAAAGATCAAAAACCCTTTAAATTGATTAAATTTCGTACGATGAAGGTGAGTACGGAGTCTGTTGCCAGCCATCTTGTTGACAATACTTCGATAACGAAATTAGGCAAAGTGTTACGTAAAACAAAACTTGATGAGTTGCCACAGCTTATCAATGTATTAAAAGGTGAGATGAGCTTGGTAGGTCCAAGACCCAACCTGTTTAATCAAAAGGAGCTTATCGAAGCTAGAGATGAGATGGGGGTTTATGACGTATTACCGGGTATCACAGGTCTGGCTCAATTAAGCGGTGTCGATATGTCTACACCCGAACGCTTGGCTAAAAAAGACAAAGAAATGATTGATACTATCAACCTTAAAAACTATTTTTCTTATATACTGAATACCGCTTTGGGTAAAGGTAGTGGCGACGCAGTTAAATGAAAAATAATATATCTCGTTTATTTGGAAGTAATCTATCATGTATAAAAAGCTAAGTGTTTTATTGGGTTTTGGTATCTTATCATCAGTGTCGATATTGGCATCTGCACAAAACTTGTATATGAACGATCTAAAGCTTAAGGCAGATCTTGACTGGTTGAACACTCAAGGGGTCGCGCAGATTAGCACCAGTACTTGGCCGTTGACGGCCAATGAGATCAAGCGCGCTTTGAATACGGCTAATGCCCAGACGCTAGCGCAGCAGCAGATCCTGCAGTCGGTACAAGCGCGATTGAGTCAGAACCGTGACTCAGTGGTAAAAGGGACGGCCGCCTTGCATATACAAACCGATAGAGATCAGCTACCGCAAAAATTTGCTGATGATCAACTTGCGGGTCAACAAGCAAGCGTTAGCGTGTCGCTTAGCGAGGCAGAGTGGGAGTTTAATTTACAAGCCAACTTGAAAAATGACAAACTCATCGATGACAGCTCAGATGTTAGCTTTGAGGGCTCGTACCTTGCTGGTACCGCAGCCAATCAATGGTTAATCGCGGGTAAGATTCCAACGTGGTGGGGACCTGGGCATGATGGTAGCCTTATTCGAGGCGATGCAAGCTTGCCGGTTGCAGGTTTTACCATGCAGCGAGATCAACAAACAGCGCCGACATCCCCATATTTATCGTGGATAGGATCTTGGCAGTATCAGCTATTTGCTGGTCAGTTAGAGGATTATGAGGCGATTCCTGATGCTAAGCTATTTGGTATGCGCCTAACAGCTAATCCTACAGACTGGTTAGAATTAGGGGCTTCACGTACCTTTATGTGGGGCGGTGAGGGTCGTCCACAGAGTTTCAGTTCTTTTACTGATGCTCTACTAGGAACAAAAGATAACAATGATGATCCTAATATTAGCACTGATGAAGACCCTGCCAATCAGTTAGGCGGTTTTGATGCGCGTTTAAATTTAGCGCCATTGGTAAATGTCCCTGCGGGCGTTTATGCTCAATATGTGGGTGAAGATGAAGCAGGCGGCTTGCCTGCTAAAAACATGTATTTAGCTGGTGTTGATTATGCTTCTGCTGCTTATGGTAAGCCGTATCAGCTATATGCTGAGTATACGGATACCCGCACTAGTGGCGATATTAAAGGCATCTCTTATGAGCATTACATGTATAAAGATGGTTATTATCAGCAAGGCTTCCCATTAGGCTATGCGCTAGGCGGTGACGCGGAAAGTATCGCGCTTGGTGGTCGCTTATGGCTCGATAACCGTAATTTTATTAATGCTAAGATTCAGCATGCTAAAGTAAACCAATCGGATCGAAGTACCAATCAAGCCTTCCCAACGACTGATAAGCTGACAGCTATCGACGTCGCTTGGGAGCATCAATACAATCCAAAGACGCTGATATCTAGTAGACTGTGGGCAGTCGACTCTGATATTCAGACCACTGATGTTGGTGCTGGTGTAGGTATAGAATTTCATACTTATTAAATGACTATTTAATCAGTTTACGAAAGTTTTCGAACATAAAAAGTCGGTCTATTATAATTAATAGGCCGATTTTTTATAGTGAGTTTACTGTTTTTAAACTATGGACTGTCAATAGGGCGCTAGGATTTTTTAGCTCAGACAGGTACAATATCAGTCTCAAATAACGGTCAAAAAGAATTGACCGAGTATAAGACAGGCATGCAAAAACTTGCAGGAGCTGTCTTTACTTTTTATCGTACCCTATTTTTTATCGCACCCTCTATTGGAGTTACTATGTCAATTGCGTCTATTACGTCAACTGCCCAAGGATCTGCTACCGTTTTGGACGGTAAAGCACTTGCTAAACAAATAGAACAGCAACTGAGTACGCGTGTAGACGCTATTAAAGCGAAAACAGGCCGTACACCAAGCCTCGCGACGATATTGGTCGGTGACGATCCTGCTTCTGCGACTTATGTACGTATGAAAGGCAATGCTTGTAAGCGTGTCGGCATGGACTCTATACGCGTTGAAATGCCAAGTGCGACAACGACTGCAGAGCTGATCGCAAAAATAGACGAGCTTAATAGCAATCCAGACGTGCATGGTATTTTGCTGCAGCACCCAGTACCGGCGCATATCGATGAGCGTGCTTGCTTTGAGCAGATTGACTTGGCAAAGGACGTCGATGGTGTGACTTGTTTGGGCTTTGGTCGTATGGCGATGCAGCAGTCCGCTTATGGCTCATGCACCCCGCAAGGTATCATGCATTTACTAGAGCATCATAATATTGAGCTTGCTGGCAAAGAAGCCGTGGTCGTAGGGCGTAGTGCCATTTTAGGTAAGCCAATGGCGATGATGCTATTAAATGCCAACTGCACGGTAACGATTTGCCATTCAAGAACGCAAGATTTAGAGTCGCATATTAAACGCGCTGATATCGTGGTTGGCGCAGTAGGTGTACCTGAGCTGATCAAAGCTGATTGGATTAAAGCCGGGGCTGTGGTCATCGATGCAGGTTTCCATCCAACGGATAATGGCGGCGTCGGTGATATCGAGTTGCAAGGCGTAGAAAATATTGCCAGTGCTTATACACCAGTTCCCGGCGGTGTTGGCCCTATGACCATTAACACCCTAATTCGCCAAACCGTTGATGCGGCCGAAAAATCTGCTGGTTTAGACAATAGTGCAGTCAGCTAATGAAGACGCTGTCCAAGCAAGAACCAGAACAGCAATCAGAACAGAGAAATAGTAAAGCCCATCAAGCTCAACAAACCAATACCGCTCATGTATCAAAGCCAAAGATGGGGATACATGAGCGCATGCAACATATCGGCCGTGAGTTTGTCGATATTTGCCACTATATTATTTTATTTTTGATTAGTGTGGTGGTAGTTTGGACAGCGGGCAAAGAGTTCTTTTCTATTGTGCAAAAAGGCTCAGCAGATTTAAAAGATATTTTATTGCTGTTTATATATCTTGAACTGCTCGCCATGATTGGGATTTATTTTAAAACTCATCGTTTGCCGGTGCAGTTTTTGATATTTATCGCGATTACAGCTTTGTCACGACATTTGGTCGTCGATGTGCAGGCGGTATCAGATAATTTTCATCTGTGGCTATTGGCAACGATTTCCTTTGCCATCATGGTGCTGAGTGCGTCAATTGTGATATTAACGTGGACGGCGAAGATGTTTGGGCGACCAGAAGATTATTTGGATGATCATCAAATAAGAAGTACCGAGCATCATCTGCCAAGCGTTGATAGTAAGCCTTATCGTAAATAAGGTCTTTTCAAAAAACATCATTGTTGAATGGCTTTCAATAAATTGCTGCGAATAAATGGTTTTTAATAAAAAAGGGTTGCCAATTAAATGGCAGCCCTTTTTTTTGAAATGCTCTTAAATTATAGCCAACCCAAGCGTTTAAAGTTAAAGTATAAAAAGCTACATAACGAGATAATAACTGCCATGATAACCAGATAAGAATACTGCCAATGCAGCTCAGGCATAAAATCAAAGTTCATGCCATAGATACCAGCAATCGCTGTCGGCACCGCTAAAATACCAGCCCAAGCAGCGAGTTTACGTACCACCTCATTCTGTCCCATATTTACCATGGCGAGGTAAGTATTCATGACCACGCTAAGCATTTCATTTAAGCCATTAATCGCATCTAAAGAATGCAGTAAATGGTCATTCACATCTCGGAAATAGGGTTTTGCAGCATGAGAAAACGGCGATATCAAATCGCTTTTATCGTGATTAATAAAGAAACTACAGATATCTTGCACGGGTAAAATCACTGCCCGCATATGCACAAGCTGGGATTTTAATTCATACAGATTTCTAAGCGTTTCTTTATTAAACTCATAAGTAAAAATATTGCGTTCTTGCTCGCGTAGATAACTGCCTAAGCGATCGGTAATCGGCATATAGTTATCGACGATAAAATCGAGAATGGCATGCAGGACAAAGATAGGTCCCATGCGCAGCTTTTCTGGGCGGCGATGGCAATGTTCGCGCACCGGCGCGTAAGAGTTCGATGGCCCATTACGAATGGTAATTAGATAGTTTTTGCCCATAAATATCGCCGTGGTGCCGTAGCGAATGACGTTGTCTTCGAGCTTGGCGGTACGCAGCACCACGAATATCATGTCATTATCGTAGTTTTCAACCTTTGCGCGCTGATGATCAGCAAAGGCGTCTTCAATCGCCAATTCGTGCAGCTCAAAGGCATCTCTAACTTTTACCATGGTCTCTAAACTTGGGTCATAAAGACCAAGCCAGATAAATTGCCCGCTATTACTTAAAGCGCGACTGACATCATTTAGGCCGATTTTATTGACTTTTTCGCCCGTTTTACGCGAGTAGGCGTAGCAATTGACCACTTCATCATCGCTCGATAAGTCGATATCTTCATAGCGCTCAGAGTCGGGATCATAGACGGTCATTGTCTCAATCGTATCTTCGACCGTCGCATCGGCGTCGCCATAAATATAGCTGTCATAGCTGGCGTAATTGTCTAAATAAGAGCGCTCATCGCCCATACTGGTGTCGATAAGGCTGACATTAGAGTCAGGTGTGATACGCGTTGTCGGTTTGACAATCAGGTCATCATCTTGGTTCATACCTTCTCCTTTAGTCGGTGGCTAATATTAAATAAATGTTAAATAAACGTGAAATAAAAGAAGTTATGACATGGGCTAAAACATCTTTAGCCCATTAATTTATGTCCCTCACCTTTTTTATATTGCTTCTCTGCAAACTACAATGCATAACGTTTTAGCGTGTCGATATCCACCAAACTTAATAAGCTTTCGTGACAAGCTTCGAGCTTTATCTGCGGCGCAATATCGAAGTCTAGTGCTTCAACCCAGCGTAGTGCGCAGATACACCAGTAATCACCAGGTTGCAGGCCAGCAAACCCATACTCAGGCAGCGGCGTAATCAAGTCATTACCGCGACTGGCAGAAAAGTTTAAAAATTCGCTGGTCATCTTCGCACATACAGTATGCTGACCGACGTCATGGTTGCCGGTATGACAAAAGCCATTGCGATAATAGCCAGTAATAGGGTCAAAACAACAGCTGGCGAGGGCAGTGCCAAGGACGTTGGTTTGGTTGATGGCAGGGTTTGGGTGGTAATCAGATGACATAAGGCTTTCCGAGATAAAAATATGCTTTAGTGTAACATGAGTCTAGCGATAAGGCGTTATCAAGCAACAGATGGTAAACGCTTTACAAGGTTTAATTACGGTTTATAAGACAGGCCGCTTCTTCGTTAAAGAATAAGTTTAGGAGACAATGAGTTTAATGCATCATGCGTTCGCAAAATAATTAGATGGCAATTGGGTTCAATTGTTACTAGGCGAAGCTTGGCTGCTATGCTAAACTAAAGCATAAAGTGCCTTGATTATTTATCGATTATTTATCCTAGTTTTCTATCGCATAAATTTTAGCGCATAAAGATACTCGTCTTATCATCCTAACTTATACTTATTACTCACCCTTTTGCGGTCACCTAGTTTGCTTATAGATAATTGGGTCGGTGATGTTGCGCGTCAAAAATACAAAACGCCTTCTATCACTGCCATTATAAATACGATCTTTTAGTACCGCATTAGTACCGCGTTTTTGGTAAGCGCTACGCCAAACAAGGATTCATTGTGTCTGTCAGTTCTGATTCTGCAAAACCTGCCCAGTCAAATACGACAAAACCAGCGGCGACTCAGCCTGCTGATAACCGTGCTGCCGCTAATGGCCTGCCATATCTCAGCAATTTTGCCAGTGACGTTGCTAATAACAGCTGGCTGCTGCCTGATGGGGTCGTCGATGTGTTGTTTGAAGATGCCCATAAGCAAGAAGTACTAAGACATCAATTGATCCAGCAGCTTATCAATCATGGCTATGAGTTGGTCAATCCGCCAATGATTGAGTTTACCGAGTCGTTATTGAGTGACGCTTCAGAAGATTTAAAGCGCCAGACCTTTAAGATTATCGATCAGCTGACCGGTCGTTTGATGGGCGTGCGCGCGGATATTACCCCGCAGATTTTGCGTATTGATGCCCATCACGGCGGTCATGGGATTGCGCGTTATTGCTATGCAGGCGACGTCATTCATACCTTGCCTTCAGGACTCTTTGGCTCGCGTACACCGCTACAGCTCGGTGCGGAGATATTTGGTTGCGGCGAGCTTGCAGCCGATATCGAGCTGATAGATGTGCTGTTTAGTATGGTCAATAGCTTAGATATGAGCGCCGCCCTACATATTGACTTGGGTCATGTGGCGATATTTAAGCGTTTGGCAGCACTGGCTGAGTTGTCGGATAATGACACCGAGCAATTGATGCATCTTTATGCCAATAAAAATTTACCTGAGCTAAAACGTGTCTGTCAGTTACTGACAATGGGTAATGATTTTTACGCATTGGCGCGCTTTGGTCATGATATGGCAAAACTGTTAGACACCCTGTCAAATACTGCTAAGCAAGATACACACATCGTGACGGCTGTCGATGAGTTGCAACGTCTAAAGACTCATTTAGAAACGCAGTGGCAGACGCCAGTCAGTATCGATGTGACCGAACTGTCGGGCTATCATTATCATACCGGTATTATCTTTAACGGCTATATCAATAGTGAAACCCAGCCGCTGGTACGTGGTGGGCGTTTTGATGGTATGCAAAGTGTTGGTCAATTAAGCGCAAAGCAGCCACGTCAAGCGACAGGCTTTAGTATGGATGTCAGCCGTTTGTTGGCGCATACGCAGCTTGAGTCACCAATTATTGTATTGGTTGATTATGAGGCATTACAGCAAGCTAATGCTGATAAAGCGCAAATGCAGAATCTATTACAACAGGTCACAAGCTTACGTCAGCAAGGTTACCGCGTCACTATGCCATTAACGGCTGATGACTGTCCAGCAGCGCTGACACACCGTTTAAACTTTGTAGATAATGAGTGGCGGCTAGAAGCGGTTTCAATTTAAAAAAACCGTTACGCTCACAACCAGTTTGAATAAGGCTTATTTATTGAAGCTTATTTATTAAATTTTGAAAAACAGACAGTGAATAACATATCATTTCTTAATACTAATTAAGTTTTGCTAAGTTGTTTTAAAATTATTGCTGCACACACCTCAATACATAAAGGTAAGGATTAATCATGGGTAAGAATGTCGTAGTTTTGGGTAGCCAATGGGGCGATGAAGGTAAAGGTAAAATTGTTGATTTACTGACCGAAAAAGCCTCAGCCGTTGCACGTTTCCAAGGCGGGCATAATGCCGGTCACACCTTAGTTGTCGATGGCAAAACCACCATCCTACATCTGATTCCTTCAGGTATCTTGCGCGAAGGCGTAACCTGCTTTATCGGTAACGGCGTGGTGCTAGCGCCTGACGCTCTATTAAAAGAGATGAAAGCCCTAGAAGACAAGAACGTGCCAGTCCGTGAGCGCCTACGTATTTCACCAAATTGTCCATTAATTATGCCTTATCACGTGGCGCTTGACCAAGCACGCGAAGCTAAGCGCGGCACGGGCAAAATCGGTACCACAGGTCGCGGTATTGGTCCAGCTTATGAAGATAAAGTTGCACGCCGTGCAATTAAACTTGCTGACTTATTCCGTGATGACTTAGAAGAAAAACTGCGCAATCTAATCGAATATCATAACTTCCAGTTGACGCAGTACTATAAAGTGGACGCCATTGATTTTGATGAAACCTTTAAGCTTTGCCAAGAATGGCGCGAGGAAATCAAAGGCATGGTTACCGATGTGACCGAAGACCTAAACCAGCTACGTCTTGCTGGTAAAAACCTAATGTTTGAAGGCGCGCAAGGTACCTTGCTTGATATCGACCATGGTACTTATCCGTTTGTGACCAGCTCAAGCGTCACCGCGGGCGGCGTATCGACTGGTACTGGTATTGGTCCATTGTATTTAGACTATGTATTAGGTATCACTAAAGCCTATACTACGCGTGTTGGCAGCGGTCCATTCCCAACTGAATTGTTCGACGATGTTGGTGCGCATTTGGCCAAAGTCGGTCATGAGTTTGGTGCAACCACCGGCCGCGCGCGTCGCTGTGGTTGGTTCGATGCTGAATCATTACGCCGTGCCGTGGTACTAAACTCTATGTCAGGTATCTGCTTGACTAAGCTTGACGTATTAGACGGCTTAGAAGAGCTATTAATCGGTGTCGGTTACAACTTACCTGAGACTGAGTGTGCAGGCGCGCATGATGCTGAATTCTATGAGTCAGTCACACCTAAGTACGAAACCCTACAAGGCTGGAGCGAGTCAACGGTTGGTATCACAAGCTATGACGACCTACCAGAAAATGCTAAAATTTACATCAAACGTATCGAAGAGTTGATTGGTTGCCCAGTTGATATCATCTCAACCGGTCCTGACCGTGAAGAAACGATTGTATTACGCGATCCGTATGATGCTTAAATATTAGCTGGCTTTGATTGAATAATAAAACCCTAATGCTGAGCATTGGGGTTTTTTAGTAGAAATAAATTATAAATATTTGCTAAATGAGCGTTAAATTCTGGCTTTATGCAAGTGACTTTCCTAAATTAACCCTATCATTTATATCGTCAACCATTATAATAGGCAGCAATCCTGTGTTGGCACTCAGGTTGCCGCATTGGCAAATAAAAATGGCTTAATTTAGCCGATACCAACACAGTGGCCAAAGACATAACAATTTATTTCTTATCCAACCCACTCTTAATAGGAGCTTTTCATGGCTAACGAACGTACTTTATCTATCATCAAACCTGACGCAGTAGCTGGCAACCACATCGGCGCTATCTACGACCGTTTTGAAAAAGCGGGTCTAAAAATTGTTGCCGCTAAAATGCTACAACTTGATGATGAAAAAGCAGGCGGTTTCTACGCTGAGCACGCTGAGCGTCCATTTTACAACGACCTAAAATCTTTCATGATGTCAGGTCCAGTATTGGTATCAGTGCTAGAAGGCGAAAACGCAATCGCTAAGCACCGTGAAATCATGGGCGCAACTAACCCAAAAGACGCTGCTGAAGGCACTATCCGTGCTGACTTCGCTAGCAGCATCGATGAAAACGCCGTTCATGGTTCAGATTCAGCGGAATCAGCAGCCCGTGAAATCAGCTATTTCTTCAATGAAGATGAAGTTTGTGCACGTACGCGTTAATAGCAGCAGTTATTGATAATCGCTTTGATGCTGGTTATCGATAATTAGTGTAGCAAGACGGCTTATATCTTTTGGTATAAGCCGTTTTAGCTATAATAGTTTGATTCTATATTGAAATTCTTAAAGATCTGCCTCATTATTAGCTTTACAAGCATAATCAATCCCTTATCAGCATATTTTTATCAGTTTTAAGTATTCACCAATATATCGATAAAAAATGCGCTCATAACGGATTGCTTATGCCCTTATACATCAGATGTATGATTAACTGGCAACGCCCATCTCAATAATTGTAGCGCTTATTTTAGTGGCTGCAAAAAGGTTACCTATTATGTCCACTCTCGAAACTCCTATCCAACATATCCCAGCACAAACTGCTAAAAAGCCTGCCAATAGCATCAAGCTTGTCGATGAAGCACAAGCAAAAACCAACTTATTGGGCATGACGCAAGCACAACTGGCCGATTATTTCAAAAGTATTGGCGAAAAGCCGTTTCGTGCGACGCAAGTGATTAAATGGATTTATCAGCATGGGGTAACCGATTTTGAGCAAATGACCAATTTGAGCAAATCCTTGCGTGATAAATTATCCGCCCATGCTTGTGTCATGCCGCCAAAGGTCATTCATCGTCAATATAGCGATGATGGCACGCGTAAGTGGGTCTTTGAAGTCACGGGTGGTTCATTGGTTGAGACGGTATTGATTCCGGCAGATGATAGCAAGCTGAACGGTCGCAAAACCTTATGTATATCCTCGCAAGTTGGCTGCGCGCTAGACTGTAGTTTCTGCAGTACTGGTAAGCAGGGTTTCGAGCGTGATTTAACGCCTGCCGAAATTATTGGGCAGTTATGGGTGGCGAACGCCTCTTATATGAGCGATGACAATGACAGTTTGGAAAACGTTGACCATAGTTTATGGGAAAATAACGTCACCAACGTCGTGATGATGGGCATGGGTGAGCCTTTATTAAATTACAAACCCGTGGTTGGCTCGATGGAGCTGATGCTAAGCGATCATGCTTACGGTTTATCAAAACGCCGTGTGACGCTATCGACTTCAGGCGTGGTGCCAAAAATGTACCAATTGGCGCAAGATATTGATGTGGCATTGGCGATATCCTTGCATGCACCAAACGATGAGCTACGTAATGAGCTGGTGCCGATTAATAAAAAATATCCGTTAGATGAACTGATTGCCGCGGCAAAAAACTATGTATATGATGTCAATCCGCGTCATAAAAAGCATGTCACGATTGAATATGTCATGCTTGATGGCGTCAATGATAGCAATGAGCATGCCCATCAACTGGTGGCATTATTAAAAGATTTGCCAAGTAAGATTAACCTGATTCCGTTTAACCCGTTCCCGCATGCGCCGTATGATAAATCGAGCAATAACCGCATTCATGCCTTTAGCGATATTTTAAGCCAAGCGGGTTTTGTGTGTACCATTCGCCAAACGCGCGGTGATGATATCGATGCCGCTTGTGGTCAATTGGTTGGACAAGTGGCGGATAGAACGCGTCGTTCAGCAGCGTGGCAGCAAAGTATTAAAGAACGTGAAAGTATTTAATACCTTTTTTATTGTCCAAAGTTAGGAAGTTAGGATTAAATATTTGCTGATTGACAAGTGAGTAGGTAAGGCAATGAATTGAATTGCTTAACTGTCGTTTTTATCTCACAACGGTAATAAAATGTAGTTACGAGCATCAATAACAAAGAGCAGCACAATTAGTATCAACTAAATTGTACTTATGGGTGCTAAATCTATTAAACTGATGCCTCGATGATCGAACGCATTGACCCACAGTTTTATGATGGCGGCTACGATGACTTTAAAAACTCTTTGTCAGTTCAAATATCAAACCTTACTTTCTCAACCGGCGCAGCAATCAGCTGTTAGTATTGGCCAAACGCGCGGCGCAAAAGTTATTTTGTTAGCCAGTGCGTTAAGTGCTTTGTTATTAAGCGGTTGTCAAAGTACGACGACCACAGATTTGATGGGTAATGCACCTTATCAAACGTCGACGCGACCGAGCGACAATCGCAATTTAGATCAGCAAGAAATTGCTCGCGTTCGCACGTCACTTGCTGCACAATATATCCGCAAAAATGAGCTCGATACCGCCCAGCGCCAACTTGAAAAAGCCTTTGCTGCTGATAGCCGTTATGCGCCTGCCTATGATATGATGGGCATTTTGTTGCAGCAAGAGGGCAGTCGCCTAAATCTTGCGAAAGCCGATCAATACTTTAAAAAAGCCATTATGTTAGATAAAGATTTTGATCAAGCGCACAATAATTACGGCGTTTATCTGTCGCAAATGAAGCGCTATAAAGAGGCGGCGGAGCAGTTTGAGATTGCAGGGGCGGCGCTTGGCTACGAAGGCCGAATTGGGGCGTTAGAGAATTTAGGGCGTACCTATCTTCAGCTCAATGATCATCCAGCCGCTGCCAAAGCATTTTTACGCGCTTTAGATGGCAACCGTAATAGTGTGATTGCGCATATTGAACTGGTTGATTTGCTACTTGAGCAGCAACGTGTACAGCAGGCTCAAAGGCTCTATGATGAAACCTTGCTACTGGTACAAGGGCAGGGTATTAGCCCGCGTCTGCTATTACAGGGTATCAAACTTGCCGCGGCACAAAATAACATAGCAACGCGCCAGCAATTGGCTCAGCAGCTTTTATCTGCTTATCCACTAAGCGATGAAGCAAAACAACTTAAGATTTGGCTTAATAATCCAGAGGCACCATGGAAATGACCACCCCATCATCAAACACACAATCTAACGCTCAGGGATCATTTGGTGCCATGTTGCAGCAAGCCCGAAAAACCAAACAAGTCAGTTTAGAAGAGGCTGCTGCCGAATTATTTATCTTAAAACGTCATTTACAAGCGCTCGAAAATGAGAATTTTGCGGATTTACCACAAGCGGCGTTTGCGCGGGGTTTTGCAATTAACTACGCTAAGTTTTTGGGTTTAGATCCCATAAAAGTAGCGAGCAGCTTTGATGCCGCTTATCCTAATGAGCTAAAAGCGCGCGCGCCTCAGAATATTGAGTCGCCACTACGCCCGATGGGTACCTTGCAGCGCGATACTCACAATCGTATTCGTTTTAATCCCTTATTAATCATCGCCGTGATTGGCGTTATTATTTTAGCGATTTTCTTATTTCGTATGGTGTCTAACGCCAGTAAAGACAATAATGAGCAGCCAGTAACGACCAGCGAAGACATCTCAGCGCTAGAACAAGCGCAAGGCGCGGCGATTGATACCGATAGCAATGACGTTGGTGCGTCTGGCTCGGCGTTGAATTTGGGCGGTGAAAGTACGGCAGCCGCTACGCTCGACGTGAAGCTGACCGATACCGCTGTTGTGGTAATTACCGATGCCTCGGGTAGTAATCTGATGAATGGCTCGCAAACTGCTGGCGATTATAAATTATCAGGTACACCGCCTTTTAACGTACAGATTGATAATGTTAAAAATGTCAGCTTACTGCTTAATGAAGAAGCCGTGGCGTTAGACAGTTATGCCACAGGTACGCAGGCCAGTTTTGAGCTTGCGCCTTAATATTTAATAGCTATTAAACTTAAGACAATGATTGTTCTTAACAAGCTGTTAGCGTTAAAAAGTAATGTTGGTTTCCAGATTTTAGTTTCAATTCGTTCCAATTTGTTCCAATGAAAGGGTTTGTCTATGTCAACGTCAGCGCCTATTAACCGTCGTCTTACCAAAAAAATATATGTTGGTGATGTCGCAATCGGCGGCGATGCACCGATTAGTGTGCAAAGCATGACCAATACCGATACTTGTGACGTAGAAGCGACCGTTGCCCAAATTGAGCGCTGCGTCGAAGCGGGTGCGGATTTAATGCGCGTGTCGACACCGACGATGGACACCGTCAACGCCTTTGCCGAAATTCGTAAGCGCGTCAGCGTACCCCTTATCGCAGACGTACATTTTGATCATAAAATCGCCCTAGCGGTTGCCGCAGCGGGCGCCGATTGTCTGCGTATCAACCCTGGTAATATTGGTAGCGACGCCAAAGTCCGCGAAGTGGTTGCTTGCGCCAAAGATTACAATATTCCGATTCGTATTGGTGTCAACGCTGGCTCCTTGGAAAAAGACATTCAGCGTAAATATACTGAGCCAACTGGTGAGGCGATGCTTGAATCAGCCATGCGCCATATTGATATTTTGGAGCGTTTAAACTTTGATCAATACAAAGTCTCGGTAAAAGCCAGTAATGTATTTTTGACTTTAGATGCCTATCGTCTGATTTCTGCGCAGATTGATAATCCGCTGCATTTAGGCGTCACCGAAGCGGGCGTGTATCGTACTGGCGCGGTGAAATCTGCCATTGCCTTAGGCGGTCTGTTATTAGACGGCATCGGCGATACCATTCGTATCTCTTTAGCGGCTGAGCCAGAAGAAGAAATTAAAATCGGCTTTGATATTTTAAAATCGCTTAATATTCGCTCAAATGGTGTTAACTTTATCGCTTGCCCAAGCTGCTCGCGCCAAGAGTTTGATGTGATTAAAGTAATGACCGCATTAGAGTCGCGTTTAGAAGATATCCGTGAGCCGATGAATTTATCGGTGATTGGCTGTAAGGTAAATGGTCCAGGTGAAGCAAAAGAAGCGGATATTGGTATTGTTGGCGCCGCACCAAAATCACTGGTCTACCGTATGGGCGAAAAGAGTCATTTGATTGATACCAATAATTTGGTCGATGAAATCGAAGGCATGGTACGTGCGCATGCCGAAGATTTGGCAAAAAAACGTGAGAATGAAATCATTCGCGTAAAATAAGTCGTCACCCTGATTTGTTTTGCTATTAAAATAAAGCGCGATTATTAATAAAAACCATCATTACCAATAAAAAGTATTAGAGATAGCTTGTTAAAAATTTAAGGATGCGACCGTACTATGATTAAAGCAATCAAAGGGTTTAATGATATTTTGCCTGAGCAGTCCGCAAAATGGCTGCACTTAGAGTCGATATTGGCAGATGTATTGGGCAGATACGGTTATGAGCATATTCGCCTGCCTATCGTTGAGCAAACCGACTTGTTTGCGCGTGCTATCGGCGGCGCAACCGACATCGTCGAAAAAGAGATGTATAGCTTTACCGATAAGTCCGAGCCGCCAACGCCATTGGCATTGCGTCCAGAAGGCACGGCAGGGGCGGTACGCGCGGTCATTGAGCACAATTTGCTGCGCGGCGATACGCCAAAGCTTTGGTATATTGGCCCGATGTTTCGCTATGAGCGTCCACAAAAAGGTCGCTACCGCCAGTTTCATCAATTGGGTGTCGAAAGTTTTGGTAGTGCGCTACCGGATGCCGATGCCGAGCTGATTGCTATGACGCATTTGATGTGGCAAGAGCTTGGTCTAAAAGATGAGATGCGCTTAGAGCTTAACAGTTTGGGCGAGCTTGATGAGCGTCATGCTTATCGTGAAGCGTTGGTTGCATATCTAACTGATAAGCAAGAGCAGTTAGATGAAGACAGCAAACGCCGCCTGACGACCAATCCATTACGTATTTTAGACAGTAAAGAGGCGAGTACCCAAGCGCTATTGGCAGAGGCGCCAAAGCTTGCTGAGTTTTTAGGCGCTGAAAGTAAAGCGCATTTTGAACAAGTGCAAGCGTATTTAACCGCACTTGGGATTGAGTTTGAGATTAATCCGCATTTAGTACGTGGACTTGATTACTATAATAAAACCGTGTTTGAATGGGTCACTGATAAGCTTGGTAGCCAAGCGACCGTTTGTGCCGGTGGCCGTTACGATGGTTTGGTTGGCCAATTAAAATCTATCGGGATTCCTGATGATAAAGGGAATAATAAGCCCGTGAAATCTGAGCCAGCCGTTGGTTTCGCCATGGGACTTGAGCGTTTATTGTTACTTATCGACGCTGTATCACCGATAGCAGAGTTGCCCGCTTGTGATGTTTTTGTGGTTGCCCATCCAGAAGTTTATAGTGCGGGTATAAGTTATGCGCAAGCGCTGCGTTATAGCCGTCCTGACCTACGCGTAAAAATGGCGAGCGCAACCAGCTTAAAAGCGCAAATGAAAAAGGCTGATAAATCGGGCGCGGCGTTGACAGTGATTATCGCTCAGCAGGAGCTCGATGATAATACCATTAGTATCAAAGACATGCAGACGGGTGAGCAAAAAACAGTCGCGCAAGATTGGTTGTCAACTAAAGACAACTTCGTTCGTTAATAAGCGATTGTGGCTTTAGCATTAAAAATTTCATATCAATCTTATCAGGTAAAAATATATGGCTCTGACACCCAATTCGCCAAATGCAGACAATTCAATGCAAGCGTTAAAGCAATATGGCAGCTATATTGTCACTGCGATTTTATTGGCGTTAGCAGCCTATTTTGGCTGGACGTATTGGCAAAATAACCATGCGCGCGTCGATACGGTGGCCGCCGACCATTATGCCGATATTCAACGTTTAAATGAAGAAGTCAACCTTGCGTCACAAAACCCAGACTTAGAAGCAGAGGCGCAAGCGTCACTGGCTGAGAGCCGTAAAAAGCTAGATAAAGATATTGATGCTTTAGTAAGCACCCATGGTAATTCTGTCTATGCGTGGCAAGCGCTAATGATTAAAGCGCGTCAGCAAGTGGACAGTGATGATTTTAAAGGTGCGGGTGAGACCTTTAAAAAGGCACTGGCAATCGATTTGGGTGATGCAGGCTTAGAAGCGATTACCCGTCTGCGCTATGCCAAAACACTATTGGCAGCGGGCGATGCCGATGCTGCTTTAGCTGAAGCTAATAGCGATATGCCAAGCTCGTTTGAGGCAAGCCAGCAAGAACTATTGGGTGATATTTATTTGGCACAAGACAATAAAGATGCGGCGATTAAATCTTACAATAATGCTTGGGAGTTGTTACGTAGCCGTCAAGAAACGCGTGCAGTATTGGCATTAAAGATGGAAAGTCTCGGTATAGTGCCTGAACCTATTGAGTCGCAAGCTGGACTTATCCAAGAACCTGCTATGCCTGCCCAGCCAGTCGCAGCCGATGGTGAAAATGCGGCAGACAATAATAAGATAGAAGCTGGCGCATAAGCCAGTTGTTAAAAAGATACCAAAACCAAATATTAAAAAAATAGCAAAAACGCTAATGTGCTAATAAAGAAAAATTGCAACACGATAAAACGTTGTACAAACCCTTTTAAAACTAAGTAGCGCAGTGAGTTAAAGAGGTAGTATCAATCATAAGTGCTTATTTATTATACTTATTATTGTGTGCCACTTATTTACTGCTAACTAATTTATTCATAATTACTTTATTGGTAGTGAGAACCTATAATGACTCAAGCTATTCGCTCAAACAAAACGATAAACGTTAAGACAATCAAAACGACGGCCATGCATGTCGCCGTCATCGCAGTGATGGCAACGGCAGTCGTTGGGTGTAATCGAGGTATCAAACCAGTCGTCAATGAGCCTGTAAAGTTGGTACAAATTTCGCAGCCAATTAGCGTGCTGCAGCCGGTTTTTAGTACCGATGTCGGTAGCAAAAAAGCCAGTAGTAAAGATCCTCTTAGCTTGCAAGTAGGTTATGCCAACTCGCAAATTGTGACGGCCTCGCGCGGTGGTGATTTGACTGGCTTTGATAGTAAGGGTCAGCGCCTATGGTCAGTCAATGTAGGCGATCAAATCACCGGTGGCGTGGCATTAGATGCTCTTAGTCAGACGGCTATTGTGAGTACACGCAGCGGTTTGGTGATGGCATTTGATAGTGCCACTGGCGCTAAGCGCTGGCAACAGCAATTAACCGGTACGGTTTTGACGCCAGCGTTAATCAGCAATAACCGAGTAATTTTATCGGCCAATGATGGTTTCTTGCATGGTCTGTCGCTACAAAACGGTCAGTCTGTTTGGCAGTTTGCCACCCAAGTACCTCCTATCAGCGTACGCGGTACAGCAGCGCCGACACTGTTAGATGATAAAACTGCACTCCTAGCAACGGCTGACGGTCGCTTGCATGCTATTACTATTGATAATGGCTTACCGCAGTGGTCACGCCGCGTTGGCGTCGGAGCGGGTAGTAGCGAAGTTGAGCGCATGAGCGATGTCGATGGTATGCCGATTGTTGATAATAATCAGTTATTTGCTATCAGTTATAGTGGTCAGCTGCTCGGTATTGATCTAGCTTCGCGTCAAGTCATGTTCGTCAATGAACTTGCCAGCTTAAAGTCACTTGCGGTCAATAATCAGCAAGTTATTGCGACCAGTTTAGACGGTAAAGTGGTTGCTTATAACCGCAGTAATGGTGAAGTGTTGTGGGAAAGTGAAGAGTTGGCTTATCGTCACCTTACCAATCCTGTGATGATTGGCAATTATATTGCGGTTGGCGACTTTGACGGGGTCGTACATTTATTTGACCCTGCAAGCGGCAAAATCGTTAGCCGCGTGCAGACCAAAGGTGCTTTGACCAATTTGCAAGTACAAGGCAGTCTGTTAATGACCCAAAGTACAGCAGGACAAGTAGCGATTTGGCAATTAGCACGCTAGGTTTGTTATAAGTAATGGCTTATTTAAACGTCTATGTTCTAAAGCGATGTTTTAAAACAATGCATTAAAACTAGTTGTCGAATAAAGCGTTAAATAAGCATACTGGTATTAGGTTCAAGAAAAACGCTGCTTTGTCAGCGTTTCGTGCCTTGTGTAAATTGCTTGTTTAAGTAGTGGCTTTCGCGTACTCTATGCGACCGATACGTGGTAGGCGCTAATCGTATAAGTCATGACGATTGATTGGTCATGATGCTTAAATGCTTGAGCTATTTATAATTGGGGTAACACCTTAACCAACACTTATAGCAACTGCTTAACGCAAAAAGCCCAGTGTTATTTGCCATTGTTTTATCTTTACCATTTATTTAAATTCGCGGTCGAAGCGTTATTGTTCTTAGTATAAGCGTAAACGCTGCGTCCGCCATTGTACACATCACTGTGTCTTTCACTGAGAGTAACCCATGAGTATCAAGCCTGTGGTCGCCTTAATTGGCCGTCCAAACGTCGGTAAATCTACCTTATTTAACCAGTTCACTAAAAGTCGGCAGGCATTGGTTGCTGATTTATCAGGGCTGACTCGTGACCGTCAATACGGTGATGCGACTTATGAAGACAAATCCTTTATCGTAGTCGATACCGGCGGTATTGGTGAGGCAGACGATGGCAGCGGCAACATTGATGACTATATGTCTGAGCAGTCGCATACCGCCATTCATGAAGCCGATATTATCGTTTTTGTCGTTGATGCGCGCGCCGGTATGATTGGTGCCGATGCTGAGATTGGTAAGTTTTTGCACACCTTAGGCAAGCCTGTTTATGTCGTCGCCAATAAAGTTGATGGCGTACATGATGCGGCGCCTGCAGAGTTTTATGCGTTAGGCTTGGGTGAGCCGTATCCAATGGCGGCCAGTCATGGGCGCGGTGTCGGTAACTTGCTAGAAGTGTTGACCGCTGATATGCCAACGCAAGAAAATGTCGTCGAGCCAAGAGGGCTGAAGCTTGCCATTATCGGTCGTCCAAACGTTGGTAAATCAACGCTGGTCAACCGTTTATTGGGTGAAGACCGCGTGGTGGTGTTTGATATGCCCGGTACCACGCGCGATAGTATTTATATTCCCTATAAACGTGATGGCAAAGATTACGTCTTGATTGATACTGCTGGCGTACGTCGCCGCGGTAAAATCGATGAAAAAGTAGAGAAATTCTCAGTCATTAAAACCTTGCAAGCGATTGAAGATTCTAACGTAACCATCATTGTGATTGATGCTCATGAAGGCATTGTCGACCAAGACTTAAATATGATTGGTTATGCGCTTGATGCAGGGCGCGCATTGGTAGTGGCCATTAACAAATGGGATGGTCTGACTCAAGATCAAAAAGACTATATCAAGATTGAGATGGACCGGCGCTTTAACTTTATCCCCTATGTTAAAGTGCATCAAATTTCAGCATTACACGGTACTGGGGTAGGCAACTTATATCCTTCTATCTTGCGCGCTTATCAATCGTCGATGTTTGAGGTATCAACCAATCGCTTGACGCAGATTTTACAAGATGCGGTCACGGCCAATCCGCCGCCAACGGTTGCTGGTCGCCGTATCAAGCTACGTTTTGCTCATATTGGTGGTCATAATCCGCCGGTGATCGTGATTCATGGTAATCAAACGTCTGCGCTGCCAAAAAGCTATCAGCGCTATCTTGAAAACCAATTCCGTCAAGTCTTTAAGCTTGAAGGCACACCGCTGAATGTTATATTTAAGCAAAATGAAAACCCGTACGCCAATAAAAGTGATACGCCAACCAAAGCAAAAGCGCAGCAATTACGCCAACGTGAACGCAATCGCGCGCAAAAATTTACCACCAAAGATAAGCCCAGATTTACCAATAAAGATAAAAAGCGCTAATCAGATAATATGCTAAGTGTCTTTAATTCTATAGGAAACAAAGACATTCTTAGCGCTGTTTTTCTTTTATTTACTTCTCTGTAATATAAAATGCCATGATGACTATATCAGTCGTCATGGCATTTTTTAATTTAACATCTTAGCGCAGAATTCTCCCACCTCTAAGGTGGGGAGATGAATGCGTTGTTGGTAACTACTCCTACAACCTGTTGTATAATAATTATGCAACCAACTAACAATAAATATCTCATGCCAAAGCAGATCCTAAAAGCCCATAAAATCAGGCTATATCCGACTGATGAACAGCAAGTATTCTTTGCCAAGTCATTCGGCTGCGCTCGTTTTATTTGGAATAAAATGCTTGGCGATAAAATAGATCACTACAAAACTACGAAGACCACCCTAAACAACACCCCTGCTCAGTATAAAAAAGAATTTGAATGGCTAAAAGAAGTCGATAGCTTGGCATTAGCCAATGTTCAGCAAAATCTAAGAGCTGCCTACAGTAAATTTTTCAAGCAAGGCGCAGGGTTCCCTAAGTTCA
Source organism: Psychrobacter sp. M9-54-1 (assembly GCF_016613355.1). NCBI lineage: Bacteria > Pseudomonadati > Pseudomonadota > Gammaproteobacteria > Moraxellales > Moraxellaceae > Psychrobacter > Psychrobacter sp. M9-54-1. The sequence continues at coordinate 58,097 of NZ_JADGFW010000026.1, forward strand.
AGAAAAAAGGCATTAAAGACAGTTACACCACCAACAATCAAAAAGGATCGGTAGCCGTCACCAAAAACACCATTAAACTACCTAAAATAGGTCACATCAAGGCTAAAATACATCAATCTATTAATGGGCTTATCAAGAGCGCCACTATCAGCCGTACCCCATCAGGTAAGTATTACGTCAGCCTGTTGGTTGAAACCATCGTTGATGAATTACCAAAAACCCACTCTAACATCGGCATTGACTTAGGATTGACAGACTTTATCGTCTTATCGGACGGCAGCAAAGTTGCCAATCCTAAGTTTCTATCGAAGCTGCAAGACAAGCTTGCGCGTGAACAGAAAATACTAGCCAAACGCAGAGCCGTTGCTAAAGCGGATCAACGCAAGTTGTCAGAGAGCCGCAACTATCAAAAGCAAAAAACAAAAGTCGCCAAGGTCTATGAGAAAATAACCAATACTCGCAAAGACTTTCTACATAAACTCTCATTCAATCTCATCAAAAACCACGATGTTATTGCTATTGAGGACTTGAACGTCAAAGGCATGGTTAAGAATAGAAAATTAGCTAAAGCCATATCAGACAGCTCATGGTCAGCATTCACCACCATGCTGACCTATAAAGCAGACTGGTACGGCAAAGCGCTTGTCAAAATAGACCGATGGTATCCATCGTCTAAGACTTGCTCAAACTGCGATCATCTACTGAATAAAGCTGAATTACCGCTATCGGTCAGAACATGGGATTGCCCCAGTTGTTTGCAGAAAAATGATCGAGACATTAACGCCAGTATCAATATCTTAAATCAAGGGCTGTTACTGGCTAAACAATCAAAAACTGTCGGTGCGACAGGGTTAGCTTAGTCAATTCGCTTAACCGCTGATACAGAACACCGTGTCAAGTAAGAGCGTTACCTAAGAAACCTCTACTTCAAAGGTAGTGGGTAGTTCATGACTGTGTTAAGTTACATTAAAATGTCGCATTATCCTTATCCTCTCTATAATATATCTATATTATAATTACAAGTTGTCTTCACTCAGTTGAGTCATATGAACAACCGCTCCCCAAAAACCTTACCCATGCTTATTTGGCAATCTATCATGCAGACCATGATTTTGGCTGTATTGGCAGGTTTTTTATTGTCTTTTGTTTATGGCTTGGTGCAGCATTATAAGGAAGAACGTCGGCATACTCAGCAGTTGGCGAACCTCCTGACGCTTAGCGCGGCGAGCGTAGATGGCGATGAGGTAGTCGCTGATCAAGTGCGTTTTTTGTTAGAAAATGAGCAAAATATCGAAAGTATTTTGTTTTATACCACCTCGCAGCCAATTCCTGATAGCAATCTGTCAAAAGACGATTGGAAAAATGCTTTATTTGCCAATGCGGTCAACTTTAATTATCCGGTCGTCGGTGACTATGTTGATGGTACTAGCACACTTTCTATCGGTAGTGATACGCTAAACGGCGAGCAGAAAAATTTTACGACTTTGACCACCATCAATACTAACTCAAACTCAGAGAGCGACCCTATAAGCGAATCAGTGAGCGAAATGTCGTCTGATACCGCCTTGGTCGGCTATATCAATATTACTTTAAATGTGGCGGCACTGCGGGCAGATTGGGTGCAAAGCAATTTATGGTTGTGGTTAATGACTACGACGTTGGCGATTATCTGGGCGTTGTTCATTTTACGCAAACTAAACTGGCCATCAAAAGATATCGCTGCGCTGACCGAAGTTTGCGATATTGTGCTAAAAAACCCTGAGCTTGAGCAGCTACCGGCGATTCCGCAGCGCTTTAAATTTGAAGAATTGGTGCAGATTAAGCAGGCTTTTATTACTTTGTTTAATCGCCTGCAAGCGTCGAAACAAGATTATGCAGCGCTGGCCGTGTTTGAGCAGCAGTTACATCAAAAAGATTTATCGCTTGATGTGCAGTTGCATAATTTTCAAAGCATGATAACCCATGAGCTAAAAACTTCCCTAAATGCCATCGTTGGCGGCTTACAGCTGTTAGATAGTGAACAGCTAAATGCTGAGCAAAAAGACGCAGTTGAGATTATTCACAATGGCAGTGATAAATTGGTATTGGCGCTCAATCAAATTATACAACTGAATCAAATTCAAAAAGGGCAAATCAGCCTACAAATTAGCGAATTTAATCCGCTGCAATTAATTTCAGACCTATTGGCCGAATATGAACCTATTGCCCAGCAAAAGGGTCTTACGTTAAGCAGTCATATTCATCATATTGATTATAGCCTCGAAGGCGACGCCGAAAAAATCCAGCAGATATTGTCGATCCTACTGAGTAACGCTATTAAGTTTACCCCAGCAGGGCAAGTAAGCATTACCTCGCAGCTGACCCATTTCGACCACAGCAACCGCTGGCAGATAAGGATAAAAGATAGCGGTATCGGTATCGATAGCAGCTTTATAGAAGATATTTTCAATCCGTTCTTTCAAGTAGATTCATCGCAAACCCGTCAGTATGAAGGCACGGGTATTGGCTTGCCAGTCGTTAAGCAAATGGCGCAGCTGATGGGTGCTAGTGTCGAGGTAAGTAGTACATTAGGGGTTGGGACAGAATTTATAGTTACCTTGCAGCTGTCCAATCAGCGCCAATCGCGCCAGCAGTATTTGCTGTCTGGGCTTGACGTAATTTATTACTACTATCAAGATAGCGGCGCTTTGCTAGAAGAGTTACAGCGACTAGGGGCACGTGTTACCTGCTATCAACATGAACAGCTGGTCATTGATGACATAGCTGATAAAAATTTCGATATGGTAATGTTTGCTGAAGACGTATTACCAAGTAGCGCTGAAGCCTTAGCAAGACGTATTCGTGCTTCTGAGACCAGTCATCGTGCTTTGCTGGTGTATTGGTATTCGCAGCAGCAGGTGCTACATTTGGATAGTTTTGAGCATGGATTAAAAGCCGCGGGGGTAGATTACTGTCAGGTGGCGAACTATGAAGACAAAGCGCTGAGTAATTTGCTAAAAAGCTGGCTTGCTTGCTCTTAAATATCACGGTACTCATGAGGCTAAAGTTAAAAAAAGACCAATAAAAAAGACACCCATCAAAGGCGTCTTTTTTATATTAAGCTCGCTAAACACTGTTATCTAATATCAAATGGCTTTTAGAACGAATTGTTAAGCTAAAGATTTAAGACAAGTGCTTAAAACAAGTTTTGTGCCCAGCGCGTGAAACGTTGCCAAATACGGCTCATAAATCCTGATTGTTCGATATCGCTCGTAGCAACGACAGGAACTGAGGCAACTGCTTTACCATCAATTACCGCCATCATTTTGCCAATTTCTTGACCTTTTTTGATAGGAGCTTCTAAGCTTTCAGGAATATCGACCACGGTGGTGATTTTATTCTTTTGGGTTTTGCTGGTCAAAATCTGCAAACTGTCACCGGTTGTCAACTCCACTTCTTTTGCTTCGCCAAACCAAACCGGTACTTTACTGACGAATTGGCCAGCCGGCGCTTTAGTGACGGTGGTAAAGTGGCCAAAGCCCCAGTTTAGCAACTCACGTGACTGATCGGCGCGCGCTTGTTGACTTTTTGTGCCCATAATGACAGAGATAAGGCGCATATCGTCACGCTTACTTGACGCTGCTAAGCAATAGCCTGCGGCGTCAGTATGACCTGTTTTTAAGCCATCAACCGTCGGGTCGGTCGCAAGTAGGGCGTTACGGTTACCCTGCGTGATACCGTTATAGGTAAACTCTTTTTCCGAATAAAGACCATAATAGTCGCCACTGTTTTTGATAATAGCACGCGAAAGTTTTGCTAAGTCTAAAGCTGATGCTTCGTGGCCTTCATCGGGCATACCTGTGGCATTGACAAAATGGGTATTTTTCATGCCGATTTTTTCGGCTTCTTCATTCATCAAAATCGCAAACGAAGCTTCGCTACCAGCAATGTGTTCGGCCATCGCTTTTGAAGCATCGTTACCTGATTGAATGATGATACCGCGTAGCATATCGATCACGCTGGCGCTTTTATTGACTGGTACATACATGCACGATTCACTGCTACTACCGCGGCACCAAGCATTGGCGCTCATCAGTACTTGCTCGTCTTCTTTAAGATCACCTGATGCTAAGCGCTGTTCAATCATGTAGCTGGTCATCATCTTTGTCAAAGATGCTGGCGGCAATGGTTGATTGGCGTTTTTCTGCGCCAGTATCTCACCCGTGTTATAGTCCATTAATACATAGGCGGTATTGTCCATTTCAGGAGGCTGAATGGCTGCGCCCGCCATCATTGCACTCATAGAAACACTAACGCCCACTACCAGCTGTACCAGCTGTTTTTTCACATGCTTTACTGTCATAGATTGTTACACCGCATCATAAAACCAAATGTATCTATCGCTGCTATCACAGGCTAAATCTCAAGTTAATCTAACATAAGCGCTTTAAATTTAAGCGTCAGAACAGATTTTTGCTGAAAGCCTTAGTGACTGAGCGATGGACATAAAATTAACGCCTTATCTTAGCAAAATGCCGCTCGATGGGGAAATGATAAATAAAATAAAATTATTCACGATTAGAAATTGGATTTATAGCAACTTTTTTAATATCCATAAAAAAACTTGCTGTATCGTCTGCTATGAGCGGACGATACAGCAAGCTGATTTTGCAATATAAATGTAGTCTTTAATAAACCCAGTATAGGCTTAATGCAGATTCTTATTTAAAATTTATAAGAGCAATTACTAAAAGCTGATTATCAAAGGTTTTTGCCTAGCATCTATCACGTCATAATAACCAGATTTTATTGTCGTTAATAGTAAAGGTATTTATTTACGTTGACCAGATGCTAGATTTTAGCGAATTTACTTTTCTATCGAAACGGATTAATGATATTCAGCATTGGCCAAATCTTCGCATAAGGCTTTGTTCTCTTGTTTTGAGAAGCCCATGGTCCAACTACGAATACCTTGCAGAATTTGACGGTAATCTTGCTGCGTAGACAAGTATTGAATAGCCGCTTTTGGATCCTCTAACGATGGCATCAATTCATGCAGCTGCACGTTATAAGATTTATAAAAGCGCTGTTTTTGTTTGCCGGTTAACATCGGCGGGCAAATCTCTGATAACACATGCATCACCGCAATCTCATGCTTAGTGATATTAATGCCCGATAAATCTACTGGAATGGTAGTCGACGCATTGGACGCAGCTTGGGTCGCTTGAGACAGCATAGCAATAGACGTTATCAGTCCTGCAAGACCAACTTTTGAGGCGGTCTTTGCTATCACAGAAGCTATAGATAATATCGATTGATTTTTCATTCAGTATTACACTCGCTTATCTTTGTTTGATGGTGCTATGTTAATGGGTAAAAAAATAAAAGTCACATAAAATATTGATTTATGTGTAGATATATTGTGAGCTAAGCCGCCTTTACAGCAACATATCAGCATTATATCGCCCTAAGTTACCTCAACATAAAAGTATCAATTGTTCGTGTTGTCCCTTGTTGCCTACTGTAACCGCGACGTCTTACCTTTTGCAAAAGATGCTTACTGCTACTATTAAAATTATGAATAAAATCAAATAGTAATTTGAACTTGCTTAAAGTCTGGGTTCGCCTCGCGAGGCGAGTAGGGTATAATCGCCCAAAATCTAAAACGCTGTAATGCCTCTCCTAGTTTTGGCAGGCATGATTATAGCGGTTTTAGGATAAAAAAGTAGAGAACCTGACAGACGGTCATTAATGACGATATTAAGCAGAGTTGGGCAAAAATGAAAATTTTATTGAGTAATGATGATGGGGTGCATGCGCCAGGGCTATTGGCGCTTTATCAGGCATTGTCGACCATCGCAGAAGTGGTGGTGGTCGCACCAAGTAATGAGCAAAGCGGCTGCGCCAGCGCTTTGAGCATCTCAACGCCGTTATATACCCATAAGTTAGATTCGGGTTTTATAGCGGTCAATGGTTCACCCGCTGATTGTATCTACTTGGCGTTACATGAACTCTATCGTCATAGGGATTTTGACTGGGTGATTACCGGCATCAATTCCGGTGCCAATCTCGGTCAGGACGTATTGTTTTCGGGTACTTTTGGCGCGGCATTGACCGCCCAGCTTTTTGGCATACCAGCGATCGCAACCTCTTTGGTAGGTGGCGGCACAAAAAATGACGAAGCGCAGCAGGCCAGTCATTATCAAATGGCGGCCAATGAGATTGTCAAACTCATGACCGATACACCGATATTGGAGGCTTGCAAAAATTTGCCCTATCATGTATTAAACGTTAATATTCCTGATGTTGATAGTGCCGATGCGATTAAAGGTCGAAAAATAACGGCGCTGAGCCACAGTCAGATTGCACGTCCCGTCCATCATGTGGTCGATCCACGCGGACGCGATGCCTACTGGCTATCGTTACGCAAACGCCAACGAGAATTATTAACAGACGACGCAAGTATTGAATCAGCAGAAATACAGATGATGGATGACCAAGCGGTGGCAGCAAGGTATATTAGTCTATCGCCTGTGCGCCTGCATCATACGCCAACCGAAGCCCTTGCGTCACTCTCAGCCTTAGTACTGTAATTAGCCCTGTAATTAGTGCTGCAAATTGACTGATTTATCTAAGTTCATGATGATATTTGCCTGTGCTTAAATTGGCCAATGCTTAAGTTTATTAGCACTAAATTTATTAGAGCTTAAAATCGCTAAAAACCATTTATTATTGAATGAGCTAAAAACCATTGATTATTAAATGAATAATTATGGTGTTTAGGACATTAAACGTTACAACCGTTAGCAAAATGCTTGTGAGTAACACAAGGAGTTTGTGAGTAACATAAAGAATAGGAAATCTTGTATGAAGAAGCTTATTGCTGGATCACGCTTAGCAACCCTAGCCTTGATGGGAACATTGACGGCAGCGACCGTGACGATGGTCGGCTGTGCCACCAAGCCTACTTATCAAGGCGCTAATCAGGGTCCGAAGATTATCACCAATGGACAAGGCGTGCCCAATTATTATCGTGTGCAGCGGGGCGACACTGTCAGTCAAATCGCCGCCCGCTATCGTCTCAATTATCGCCAAATCGGTGCGATCAATGGTTTAGATAGCAAATATACGATTTATAGTGGTCAGTGGCTCAAATTATGGCAAGGCGAGCCAGTAAACGCCAATAATAACAGTCGCTATAATGCCCCTGCTCAAACACGGCCACAGCCGAGTTATACACCGCCTGTGAACAATACTCCGAACTATTCGCAAACGCCTGTTTATGAAGTGACCGCCAACGCAACATCGGGTTATGAGTATCCAAGTCGCAACCAAGTGATTCGTAACTTTGATGCTGCTGCCGGTAATATGGGTATGTGGTTTGCCGGTAATGTTGGCGATCCAGTGCTTGCCAGCCAATCGGGTACGGTGCTGTATTCAGGTAACGGCCTGCCTGAGTATGGCAACCTGATTATGATTCGTCATAGCGATAACTATATTACCGCCTATGCGCACAACAGTGCCTTGCTGGTAAAAGAAGGTGAAGCGGTACAGCGCGGACAGCGTATTGCAAATATGGGTAGCAGCGGCGAGACCAACCAGGTCGGCTTAGAATTCCAAGTACGCCTAAATGGTAACCCTATTGACCCACGTGCGGTGCTAGGACGTTAGATTTTAAGACGTTAAATTTGCTGCAATTTTTTGGTGGCTGTTAATTGTTATTGCTTGCTCGCTATTAATTATTAGCTATCAGTTGCTTTACTTATTCATATTTGAGAAATTTATGTTATTAAACAAACAATACCTTGCCTTGTTTCCCGCGTTAGTTATGGTCGGCTGTACCAGCCAGCAGGCAATGCAAAAGCCGAATACCCCTGTACGCCAAGGTAATGTGCAAATTACCCAAACCCAAACCATTCAGGTAAAGCCAACGCCTGTACCAGTCGTCAAGCCGCAGCCGGTTACTAAACCAAGCTATAACAGTTTTTCCGATTGGAAGTCTGATTTTTCGATGCGCGCCATTGCAGCGGGTCATGATGCTTCAACCGTGCGTCGTTTGATGGACATGGCTTATTTAAATCAGCAAGTTATCTCGCTAGATTCAGGGCAGCCAGAGTTTTCTAAAATGCCTTGGGAATATGTCGATTCTGCCGTATCAGATGGCCGTGTCAGCACAGGTAAGCGTAAGTTTGCCGAGCAACGCGCCTTTTTATCACAGTTAGAGTCGCAATATGGCGTCAATGCAGAAATCATTGCCGCGATTTGGGGGATGGAGTCGTCATACGGTGTGGTAACGGGCAATAGCAGTATTCCAAGCTCGCTTGCCAGCCTTGCTTATGATGGCCGTCGCCAAGAATTTGCTGAAACCCAGTTATTGTCACTAGCGACGCTATTGCAGCGCGGCGATGTCTCATGGTCACAGCTCGATGGCTCTTGGGCAGGCGGTATGGGGCAGACGCAGTTTATCCCTGATACCTGGCTGAAACACGGCGTTGATGGTGATGGTAACGGTCATCGTAACCCATGGGCAACGAGCGATGCTCTGGCCTCTACTGCCAATTACCTGAGTAATTCAGGTTGGGTGCGAGGCCTTGCGCCATTTTATGAAGCGACTGTACCTGCGTCGTTTGATTACTCAACGGTTGGTACCAAGCAACCTGCGGCTAGATGGGCGGCGATGGGCGTGGATACCATCGCTGATGTTTATTTAGATGCCAATACGCAAATGGAGCTATGGCTACCTGCTGGTAAAGATGGTCCAGTCCTATTACTTAGCCCAAACTTTGATGTCATCAAGGTTTACAACAACTCATCAAACTATGCGCTTGGTGTGAGCCTACTTGGTAAAGCGCTGGCAGGTCAGAGCGGCTTACAAAAATCATGGCCGCGCTATGAGCGTCCATTATCGACCGCGCAAGTGCGTAATTTGCAGCAGCGTTTAACCAGCATGGGTTATGATACCAAAGGCGCTGATGGCATCGTTGGTACCAATACGCGTAAGGCGTTCCAGCGCTGGCAAGCAGATAATGGTCAAACGCCAGACGGCTTTATCACTCAACGCACAGCATCTTCATTGGCAGGATGGTGAGACAGAGTAAAGTCGCTGTTTTTAGATAATCGTTATTTACAACGATGGTTTAAAAATAATTAACTCTCATAAATAAAAAAAACTCCGTGCTAAGCGGAGTTTTTTTTGTTCGTACAGTTTTATAAAAATTGTAGCAGTAGTTTAGATAGGGTTTAGACAGTCATCTTAAACTCAATCAACTCAAACTCAGCAGCGTTATCGCCTGTATCGCCATCTGATGTCACCGCCCCAATCACCGCACTGACTTTTGGCTGGCGTGAGTCTTTATCAAGCACGCGCCAATCACCAAGTACGTAGCGCTTTTTATCTGTCGTCGCCTGATGAATGGCTGGGCGATGGGTATGACCATGTAACAACGCATCGCTGTCTGCTATGGCTTGTATTACTGCATCTTCATTGACGTCCATGATATAAGCGGCTTTGTTGGCATTATTTTGCTGACTTTTTTGCCGTAATTTATCGGCAATCGCTAAGCGTTTTGTCAGCGATTTATTGAGCAAATACCACTGGGTCAAACGGTTACGCATCATTTTACGAAAAAACTGATATTTTTTATCATCAGTACAGAGCGCGTCGCCGTGCTCTAAGCGGTAATTCTGCTGTCCGACGGTTAAATAATACGGCTCATAAATCAGCTCACCACCGAATAAGCTACAAAAGGGCTGACCTAAGAGGAAATCACGGTTGCCATGCATGACCAATATCTCACAGCCAGCGACTCGTAGTTTTTTTAGTTTAACGATAAGCGGCGTGAGCCAATGGTTTTGGCGCGCGTCTTCTGACAAAGTCAAATAAGCATCATCGCCAATCCAAACATCAAACCAATCACCCAAGATAAATAAGCGTTTAAGCGTAGGCAAGGCAAGGCAATCATCAAGCAGTGCCAAAAAAGCCTGCACTAAGGCAGGCTCTTCTGGCGATAAATGCAAATCGCTAATCAAAACTTGCCGCACCTCATGAGGGCGGGTCGTGATTAAATGATTAAAGCTTTGCATGTATCTTTATCCTCATAAGGTAAGATAAGCGGCCGTTAATAACAAACCGCTTATCTTATACCGTTTATAAAAAAACGATTACTGCGTAATGATGGTCGCAGAGTTGATGACCACTGGCTCGTTTGGCACATCCGCATGCATGCCAAAACGGCCCGTTGGTACGCCGCGCATTTTGTCGATAACATCCATGCCGCTAGTGACTTTACCAAATACGGTGTAGCCCCAACCTTGCATGTTTTTGCCAGAGTGATTTAGGAAATCGTTGTCTTTTACGTTAATAAAAAACTGGCTGGTTGCTGAATGTGGGTCTTGCGTACGGGCCATCGCAATCGTACCTTTGTCATTTTTCAAGCCATTGTCCGCTTCGTTTTCAACGGGTGCATTGGTCGCTTTTTCATTCATTTCAGCGTCCATACCGCCGCCTTGAATCATAAAGCCGTCAATGATGCGATGGAAAATCGTCCCGTCATAATGACCAGATTTAACATAGTTTAAAAAGTTTTCGACCGTTTTTGGCGCTTTTTCTTCATTGAGTTCGATAACGATCGCACCCATATTGGTGTCAAGTTCTACTACTGGTGGCATGTCTACCATGTGATATTCCTTTTTGATTATAGCGTCTAAAATAACGCTGTTAAGTGGTGGCTAAAAAGTTGCTGACTAAAAAGTTATGGCTAGTCTAACGGCTTTTTTGTCGTCTGTCATGTATCAGGCTGTTAATGCCTTTGCAAAAGCTGATAGAATAACGCAACGTTATCTTTTATCAGCGATTTTTGATTGATTATTTTAAATTTTCTTATTTTGAACCTTTTATAAAGCGTAATGACACGTGTTATAGACTGAAACCTTGCGCTAGGAGCAATGAGTAATGAGTGAGCACTCAAGCAACAATGTACAAAAAGACGAACAAAAAAATGACTTTATTCGTAATATCATTCGTAACGATATCAAAGCGCAAAAATACCCGCAAATCGTGACGCGCTTTCCGCCTGAGCCAAACGGCTATTTGCACTTAGGTCATGTCAAATCTATCTGCTTAAACTTTGGTATCGCCGAAGAGTTTGGCGGCGTTTGTAACTTGCGCTTTGATGACACCAACCCAACTGCAGAAAAGCAAGACTATATCGATAATATTGAAAATGATGTGAAATGGCTTGGCTTTGAGTGGGCAGGCGAGGCGCACCATGCGTCCGGTTACTTTGACCAGTTGTACGCATGGGCCGTGCAATTGATTGAACAGGGTGATGCTTATGTAGACTTGCAATCGCCTGAACAAATTCGCGATAATCGTGGCTCATTTAATGAAGCTGGCACGCCGTCGCCGCAGCGTGATGCCAGTGTCGAAGAAAACTTAAAACTCTTTAATGATATGAAAGAAGGCAAGTTTGCCGAAGGCAAAGCCGTGCTGCGCGCCAAGATTGACATGGCAAGCCCAAATATGAATATGCGCGACCCTGTTATCTACCGCGTCATGCACCAAGCGCACCATCAAACCGGTGATAAATGGTGTATTTATCCGATGTACGATTTTGCCCATCCACTCTCTGATGCACTCGAAGGCATTACCCATTCGTTATGTACACTAGAATTTGAAGACCATCGTCCGTTTTATGATTGGGCGGTTGAAAAAATTGGCTTTGATGTGCCGCCGCACCAGTACGAGTTTAGCCGTTTGAATGTCGACCATACGTTGACCAGTAAACGCAAATTAAAGCAGTTGGTTGATGAAGGTATCGTTAGCGGCTGGGATGATCCACGGATGCCGACGATTGCAGGCATGCGCCGCCGCGGTTATACGCCTGAAGGTTTACGCGATTTTAGTGAACGCGTCGGTGTGACTAAGGTAGACAGCGTGGTTGATTTTCGTCTATTAGAATTTAGTATTCGTCAGTCATTAGAGACGACGACGGCGCGCGGTATGGCAGTGCTCAAGCCGTTAAAGGTAACGATTACTAACTTTAGCAATGCTGTTAGCAGTTGGGAGTCGCAAAAAGCTGATAGCGTCAATGCGCGCTGGGACGATGATGCACAGACCTTATGGCTCACCCAGCCAAACCATCCAAATGTCGATATGGGCGAGCGTGAAATTCCGTTTACCGAAACCCTTTATATTGACCAAGGCGACTATGAGATCGAGCCGCCAGCAGGCTATAAGCGTTTATCTCCAGAAAAGCCAGAAATCCGTCTGCGTAACACTTATGTGTTGGCAGTGACTGAGCATGTGCTAGATGACGCAGGTAATGTTGTTGAGCTAAAAGCAACGATTGACCCTGCGACTTTGGGTAACAACCCTGAAGGCCGTAAGGTTAAAGGCGTGATTCATTGGGTCTCAGCAAGCCAAGGCGTTCCAGCGACGGTACGCATGTATGAGCAGCTATTTAGCGCTGAAGATCCAAGTAGCGTCGCCGACGTTCATCAAGCGCTAAATCCTAACTCGTTGATTGAGCTCGATGCCGTAGTTGAGCCATCGCTTGCTAATGCCAATGCTGGTACGCGATTCCAGTTCGAGCGTGAAGGCTACTTTATTGCTGATAGTGAAGACCATATGAGCGACAAGCCTGTATTTAATCAAATCGTGAGCTTACGTGACAGCTATAAACCGGCTTAGTGTAGAACTATTGGTTCTATTATTAAAGTTTAAAACGTTACTCAACAATAGTAGTTTTCAAAATCGCCCATTTCTAGTACGCTAGAGATGGGCTTTTTTTATGAGCATGGATTTTAATAATAGAGGGTGAGGGTAGTTAAATGGCAAAGTTTTTAAACAGTAGCGGTACGACTTATCATTTAGAAGAATTGATCAAAAATGCCTCTGACAGGCTGATTATCATTAGTCCGTATCTGAAGCTGAATGAGCGCATTAAAGAGCTACTAGAAGATCGCAATCGTCTAAAAATTGATATTAGAATCGTTTATGGTAAAAATGATTTACACCCTGAAGAAATCAATTGGCTTAAAAATTTAACCTTTATTCGTACCAGTTTCTGCAAAAACTTACATGCCAAATGCTATCTCAATGAAAATGAATGTATTATTACCAGTTTGAATCTTTACGAATTTAGCCAAGTGAATAATAATGAAATGGGCGTACTGATTTATCGTAACGAAGACGCTAAGCTTTATGCTGATACTTATGAAGAAGCCCAACGTATCATTCGCATCAGTGATGAAGTGCGCATGTCGCTAGAAAAGGTAACTGAATCTGAAACGATAGCGGATGATAAAGCCAATTCTAATAATACCAGTGTTGACGCCAATTCTAATGCTAGTGTAGCGAGCAAGTCCACTGCAGAATTGAATACGCCTACTTACTCGAAGCTAACAACTGCAAAGCTTGCCAAAGAGCTTGGCTTTAAAACCCAAGAGCTGAATGAAAAATTGCTAGCCGCGGGTTATGTACAAGAGCAAGAGGGCGAGTTGGTATTAACAGATCAAGGACGCGCCGCTGGTGGTATAAGTAAAAAAGGTAAATTTGGCGAGTTTTGTTTGTGGGACGCAGGCATGGTCATTTAGTTAATATTTTAAATGCAAACTTGGGTTCTTAGTAATAAATGGCATAAGCGCATTACAATCCATCACAAGACATTCATAACCAGTTTGCTAAGATAGAAGAGAATTCTTGCTGACGTACTTTGAGTTATTGTGTAGTATTGACCAAGTACGTTGATAGCTAGGTACATTTATAACTAGGAATATTTATAACTAAGTACGTTTATAACAATAGAGCGCATGGATACCTTTAGGGGTGAACAAATACTAACGCTCATCACTCATATAAATAAGGAATAAAGCATGGCAAATTTACGTTTAGGTGATACCGCCCCAAACTTTGACGCAAGCACCACAGAAGGTGATATTAACTTTTATGATTGGGCAGGGGACAGCTGGGTAGTATTATTTTCGCATCCTGCTGATTACACGCCAGTCTGTACCACTGAGCTTGGGCGTACGGCGGCATTGGGCGGCGAGTTTCAAAAGCGCAATGTAAAAGCAATTGCCTTATCAGTTGACGGTTTAGATGATCATAAAGGCTGGGCCAAAGATATCGAAGAAACCCAAGGTACCGCCGTTAACTTCCCTATCATTGCGGACTCAGATCGCAAAGTGGCGGATCTCTATGACATGATTCATCCAAATGCCGACAATACCGCGACGGTTCGAAGTGTATTTATCATTGATCCAAACAAAAAAGTACGCTTAACGCTGACTTATCCAGCCAGCTGTGGCCGTAACTTCGATGAAATCGTCCGTGTTATCGATGCGATGCAATTGTCTGATGAGTATAATGTCGCAACGCCAGTTGATTGGAAAGAAGGCGATGACGTTATCATTCCACCAAGTGTGAAAAACGAAGATATCCCAGCCAATTATCCAAAAGGCCATACCGAGATTAAGCCTTATCTACGTACCACGCCTGCGCCTAACAAATAAGTTAAGCAGATTAGGCGGTTGGCCAAACAGTTTTTTCAAGTTAATAAGCCCTATGACGTTATGTTATAGGGCTTTTACTTTTTCCGCTTTTCAGCCTTTTATTAAAACAGCATATTACATAAGGTTTTGCTATGATAATAACAGGCTGAAATGTCTACACATGATATTTATAATTTTATCCATAACCGATAATGCAGTAACCATAATAAAACCAAAGGGCGCTGAGTCGCTTTAAAACCATCTTACAAGGAGTTTGCCATGAAAAAACTATACCTTACCCGTACCGCCCCAAATCCACGTAAAGCGCTTATTTTATTAGCGTCAAAAGGTATCGATGTCGATGATATGGATGATCTTGATGTGGTCGATATCGACTTCGCTACCAATGAGCAGATGTCCGAGGAATTTACCAAAATTAACCCTATGCAGACGGTGCCGGTATTAACCTTGGATGATGGTACGGTGCTGAATGACTCGCAGGCGGTATGCGAGTATCTCGACCGCGTCTATGGCGAGCGCTCGGTGATGGGTAATGACGTCGTACAGCGGGCGCAAGTATGCTCGATGCGCCGTATTGCCGAGTTTGAGGTGCTATACAACTTTATGCTGGCGTTTCAGCATAGCCATCCGTCCAAAGCGCAGCGTGTCGAGCAAGTACCTGAGTTTGTCGCGCCCTCTATTGCCCGCGCGATAAAAGCCCTACCTTATTTTGAAAATGCCTTAAACGGTCATGATTATTTGGTCGGTGACCAGTTAAGCTTTGCCGATATCGTACTGTATTTGGGTCTAGATTTTGGTAAAGCGCTAAAATTTAATCCAAACGAGCAGGGCGAAAATTTGGCGCGTTTTTATCAAATGATGCATGAGCGCTTTAGTATTAAAAATATGGCAAAAGCCAAACCTGCTTATGATGAATGATAAGGTCGCTTTATAAATCGAGCTTTACATAGCCAGAAGCCTTAATGCGCTAACCACCATATTAGCCAGTTAAGGCTTTTTTTATTGTAAAATTAGAAAAACTATCAAAAACAGTTACTATCAATCTATAAAATTAAACACTTTGTAACAATAATAGATGACATCGGCGCTATAGTGGTCAAATTATGAACACTTTACAAAAATAGATACAATTGCGATTTGTATAGTAAAAACTTCGTATGTTAAAAAGCGGAATATCGAAAAGGTTTACTCACAAGGTATGACTGTTATGACCTCATCTTTTGACACCCAATATTTTACGGAATCATCTTTTATAAAGTCTTTGGCTAGATTTGCTGTATTGCCTAGCATTCTAGCGGTAAGTCTGACATTGACTGCCTGCCAAGAATCCTCAGTACCAAGCGAGAATGATGTACAGACAGAAAATGCTAACGAAGTCGATGGTAATGCTGCTACGCCTGATGCTACGCTAGAAAATGATGAGTTCAAGGCGGCTGAGATGAGCACTGAAGAACAAATGATAGCCAATCTTACCCGTTATCGCTGGACACTGATGTCTGCAAGCGATAAAGGTGCACAGCCACTAAATACATTGCTCGATATCAAAGACCAAGTACGCTTGAGCTTTAGCCAATACCAAGGCGAGAATAGCCTAAACTATAGTGTCGGCTGCAATACCATGAGCGCAGGTTATCAGCTTCAAGGTCAAACGTTGACCATCGAAGACGGCATGAGCACCAAAATGTCGTGCGGTGAGCTTGATAAGGCTGAAAACCAATTGAATGAGCTAATGCAAGGCGAGAATCAATTGACCTTAGTATTAGAAGCCAATATCGAAAACGGTAGTGCTGAGAGCGCAACGGCTGAAAGTCGTCAACCAATCTTAACGCAAATCACAAGCGATGCGGCGACGCTAGTTTGGGCAGGTAAGTTAACCTCACAGGCCAAATATAACAGTAAAGGTGAAACGGTATTTTGGGCGGTCAATTCTAAGAAAGTAGCCTGCGCTGATAAGAGTTCAGAGTTGTGTTTACAAGTAAAACCCATTACTTATGATGACCAAGGTATCAAGGTTAGCGAAGGTGAGTGGACAGCCTTTAACGGTGAAATCGATGGCTATCAGCCCGATGGTATGCACGATGAAGTACTACGTCTCCAGCGCTATGAGTTAGACGCTAACGAGAATGAAGAAGCGCAAGAATATGCCTATGTACTCGATGCAGTGATTGAGAGTAGCGTGGTAGAGTAATGCTTTGTTAGAGTAGGTCTGTTGGTCATTTTTATTATTTTAAACGATGACTCAAATAGAAGAGATAATTTAAACAAGAAACACGCGCCGTTTGGACGCGTGTTTTTTTATATTTATTACTTCTATTACTTTACTGCGAACTTATTTTTTAACGCAAATTGCCTAAGTCTTCTTCGGTCAAACGCCAGCGGCCTTTTTTCTTCGAAGCGCCTCGTCCGCGCATGGCGCTATTCATTATGAGTTTGTTCATGGAATGGCTTGAATGCGCATGACAAATGGCGCAGGCAAGCCCATCAGCGGCATCTTGTTGCGGTACAACTTCTAACGCCAAAATGCGGCAGACCATCTCTTGTACTTGCTCTTTTGCCGCCGCACCATAGCCGCAAACCGCTTGCTTAATTTGGCGAGCGGTATATTCCGACACTTCTAAATCAAGAGCGACCATAGCGGCAATCGCCGCACCGCGAGCTTGCCCGAGCTTCAGCGCTGAGTCTGGGTTTTCTGCCATAAAAACTTGCTCGATAGCGGTATAAATCGGCTCGTCGCCATATTTTAAATGATGCTGGGTGATACGCGTTAAGCCATTGAAAATACGCTTTAGGCGCTCAGGCATCTCTTTGGTATCTGTGCGAATGGTGCCTGCGTCTATATACGTAAGTTTGTCGCCCGTTTGTTGGATAATGCCATAACCGGTCATGCGCGAACCCGGGTCAATCCCGATAATAATTGCCATAGTATTCCGTCTTACTTACATTTTGTTTTATGGCTTAAAAATCAGCCGTAAGTTTGATAGTATAGCAATCAATCCCCATATACATCATATGTTAGCCATATTAATTTGCATGGCGCTTAATTTTTTAGATTTTATCTTATAGGACGACACTTTATGGGTCAGATAGTTGGTATTGCCATCGTTTGGTTTATTATCGAGATGCTGCTTTGGTATTTACTTGCGCAGTTTATGAGCGGTTGGTGGGTATTTATGTGGTTTATTATCGCCGCCGTTATCGGTATCTCTCTTATACGTAAAGGGATGGCAGCACTCAATCCAATGGCGCAGCAGATGAAAGCGGGCGGTATGATGAACCCTGCGATGCGTCCACAAGAATCAACCATGATTAAAAGTGTCGCTGTAGCAGCGGCGGGTCTGTTGCTGCTGATTCCAGGTGTGCTCAGTGATTTATTAGCCTTACTGGTGATATTGCCGCCGGTGCAAAAAAAGCTCAAAAACTTTGCTAATAATTACGTTATGAACAATCAGCAAAAAATGATGGAGATGATGGCAAAACAGATGGGTGGACAAAACCCGTTTGGTGGTGCTGGTGGTATGAATAACCAAAACCCATTTGGTCAGCAGCAACAAAATCCGTTTGGCAATGTGTTTAAACAACATACTACCGTTGATGGTACGGCTAAAAACATCCCTAAAGATGTCAAAAAAATTACCAAATCTGCCAATGACGAATAATCGATTTATTATTAAATAGACATTCTTGCCGACATAAAAAAAGCCCCTTTTACCATTAATAAAAGGGGCTTTTTGAGTGTTAAAACTATTTTTTATAAAAGATAATATTTATAAATAAAATAGCTAATAACTGAATAAAACAACCGAAGTGCCGCCGTAAGATGGTGACCCATGAACCGTGAAGTTCAGGGCGGATGCGTCACTGCCTCTGCAGGTTTCCTGAGACACCGCAAGCGGTGCAGGCATACACAATGAGGCAATAGGTACCACATCCTGGTAAAGCATTATCGGCTCAGGGAATAAACATCTACTAGCCAACACTTCAGAATATAATTATCTTAACCAATGACTTGAGTGATTGCAAGTACGATTTACAGATTGCTACGTAGGGTTAATGAGCAGCATGAATGATGTTGAGTGTTCACTGTGTTTACCATGAAATGACAGAATTTTTAAGGGCTTAAATATGGCTTAAAAGGGCGATTTTTCAGCTATTTCGAGATATGTGTTAATATAGAGGACTGTAAACATCCTAAGATAGCATTCTAGGCGTTCATTCACTTGAGGAGCGGTAATCCATGACCCATAACCAGCAACAAGCAGAAATTATCGACGATAGTCAGGCTCAGCTCAATAATAAGCAAGATAGCGAGCAAAATAAAAAAGTGCCCCATGTCTTAATGATATTAGATGGTTTTGGGCATCGTGAAGACGATAAGGATAATGCGATTGCTGCCGCCCATATGCCAAACCTAGATAAGATTTATCAGCAATATCCGCATGGATTGATATCGGCTTCAGGAGAAGATGTCGGCCTGCCAAATGGTCAGTTTGGTAACTCAGAGGTTGGCCATATGAATTTGGGCGCCGGCCGCGTGCTTTATCAAGACTCCACTCGTATCTCAAATGAAGTCGCCAATCGTGAGTTCTATAAAAACGAAGCACTGGTTGATGCGGTGAAAGCGGCAAATAAGCTCGGTGGTAACGTGCATATTATGGGATTGTTGTCTGATGGTGGCGTCCACTCGCACCAAGATCATATCGAAGCCATGTGCCATTCGGCATTAGTACACGGTGCCAAAAATGTCTTTGTGCATTGTTTTTTAGACGGCCGCGATACCCCGCCCAAATCTGCTGATAAGTACATCAACCGCTTACGCGACCATATTGCCAAGCTTAATGACCATTACGAAGGTGGCCGCGTGCAAATTGCCAGTATTATTGGGCGCTATTATGCAATGGATCGTGACAATCGCTGGGACCGCGTGCAAAAAGCCTATGAGCTTATCACCGAAGGTAAAGCCGATCGCTTAGCAACACGTGCCGATGGGGCCATACAAGCGGCGTATAAAGCACGTGAAACCGATGAATTTATCAATCCAACGGTGGTGATTGGTCGCGACGAAGTGCCTTATACGGTCGATGACAATGATGCGCTTATCTTTATGAACTTCCGCGCTGACCGTGCCCGTGAGCTTGCGCAAGCCTTTGTGCTACCAGATCATGAGTTTTCTGGTTTTGCCCGTCATAAGCAACCAAAGCTTGCCGCTTTTGTGATGTTGACCAAATACTCTGACGTGCTAGCGGACAATCCAAAAACCAGTATTGCCTATTATCCAGCGTCTTTGACCAATACGCTTGGCGAGTATTTACAAGATAAAGGTAAAACCCAGCTACGTATCGCTGAAACTGAAAAATATGCGCATGTGACCTTTTTCTTTAGCGGCGGCCGCGAAGACGAGTATGAAGGCGAGACGCGGATTTTAGTGCCATCGCCTGATGTTGCTACTTATGATTTACAGCCAGAAATGAGCGCGCCTGAGGTGACCGATGAGCTGGTCGCTGCTATCGAATCTGGTAAATACGATGTGTTAGTTGTTAATTATGCTAATGGCGATATGGTCGGGCATACAGGTGTCTTTGAAGCCGCTATCAAGGCGGTAGAGGCGTTGGATGTGTGCATTGGTCGTTTAGAGCAGGCGGTACGCGCTGCGGGTGGCGATATGCTGATCACCGCTGACCATGGCAACTGTGAGCAGATGCAGGACTACGAAAGCGGCCAGGTGCATACGCAGCATACTACTGAGCTGGTGCCACTGATTTATATTGGTGAGAAAGCCGTAAAAGTACGTAGCGGCGGCAAGCTTAGTGATATCGCGCCTACGATTTTGGCATTAATGGATATCGAACAGCCAGATGAGATGACCGGTAAAAACTTACTGCTTTCGGCTACATAAACTAGACATTTAATAGGATCATTTAGCAGTCTATTACTACTGCTAAAGCTATGGGGTTTCATAAAAAGGGAAAGATATTGAGTGTCTTTCCCTTTTTTTGCATTTTTTTTGCGCATCCCCGCATTTTGCTTGATACATATTGTTTAAGTTACTTGCAATACTGTCCTAGTCTTAGGTAGAAGCGCAGTGTTATTTTAGACGACATTGTTCATGAATAACTTTATAATCATAAATATCCATATAATCCAAAAGTTATAAAAATAATAACCAAATCCTTTCTTTGAGTAATTTATTATGCGTCTAATTCGCCCTTTATCCTTATTGCGGTCTAAAAGCTTGAGAAATATCATCATGCCATTGCCTGTTGATTCTAAATCTATTACTTCTAAATTTATTGGTTCTAAATCTTTTAAAATGAAGTCTTTTAATATCAAATCAATCGGCTCTCAGCTATTAAAACCCGCTCTTATAAGCAGTGTAGTAGGGCTAGGTGTGGTCAATATGCCAGCACAGGCTGCTACCAATGATAATCAAAAAATCAATAATACTGGCAAAAATCCCACGGCAAGCTTGCAATTGATTGGGCTTAACGACGACGATGTATCCTTAAATAATGCCGAGCAAGTTAATAACGCCGACGATTTATCAGATATCGCCGATATGCTCGAATCTGCCGATCAAGTCGATGACTCGATAGATGCTGTCGCTGATGAAAGTGCGCTAAATGACGAGTCAGACGTGATAAACACCGATATTCCCGCTGAAGTCGCGCAAGTATCGTTAAAGGCCATTTCGCCTGAAACACTAAAGACCTTTGTGGCTGTCGTTGATTTGGTACGCCGCGAATATGTGGATACGGTGAATGACGAAGAGTTATTTAGCAATGCCATGAGCGGTATGTTGACCAAGCTTGATAGCCACGCTGAGTTTTTGGATGCAGAAGCTTATGAGAATCTGCGCGCTTTTACTGAAGGCGACGTCGGTGATATCGGTATCAAGGTGCAGTATCAGCCTAAAGTAGGCTATTGGGTGATTACTGAGGTGGTTGATGGCTCACCTGCCGATAAAAAAGGCATTGCCGTTGGTGATTATTTGCACCAAGTGGACGAGTTTAAACTTCGTGAAGACGAAGAAAGTAATGACATTGAGCAATTGCTAACGGGCATTGCAGGTACCCAAGTAGATGTGGTGACGTCAAAAGCAGGCCGGCGTAAACATACCACGACTTTACAGCGTAATCACAACCATCCACAAGTTATTGAAACGCGCCTGG
This sequence comes from Psychrobacter sp. M9-54-1, assembly GCF_016613355.1. Classification (NCBI taxonomy): domain Bacteria; kingdom Pseudomonadati; phylum Pseudomonadota; class Gammaproteobacteria; order Moraxellales; family Moraxellaceae; genus Psychrobacter; species Psychrobacter sp. M9-54-1. The sequence goes on from NZ_JADGFW010000026.1 coordinate 79,756, forward strand.
TAGATGGAATGGCTATTGTTAGATTACCCGCCTTTCAAAACAATAGCCGTGAAAAGCTGTTACAAGGGTTAATTGATTTGGATGCGCCTGTTAAGGGAATTTTATTAGACATGCGTGACAACCCAGGCGGTGTATTGGCGTCAGCGGTAAGCGTTGCCAGCTTATTTATGACCAATACCGATGTGGTACAAGTCAAAGGTCGTCAAAGCGACTCACGCACACTATCGACGCAAGGTGCAGCGTTATTAGATACCATGCCAGTTGTGGTGTTGCAAAATCGTTATTCTGCTTCAGCGGCTGAGGTCTTAGCCAGTAGTTTGCAAGCGCAAAAACGCGCGACTATTTTAGGCGAGGTCAGTTATGGTAAAGGTTCGGTGCAGTCCGTGATACCGCTTAATGACGAGCAGGCGGTAAAGCTGACCGTTGCTCATTACATGACCGCTTCGGGTAAAAAAATAGATGGGGTTGGGGTAGCGCCTGATGTGACTTTAACAGGAAGTGAAAGCACATGGGAGCAACAGGCGCTTGATTTACTCAGACAAAAAGCCCTGCCGTCGGGTGTTCGCTTTGTACGCAAGCCTCAAGCAGTGAATAATCCTAGTCAAGATGATACTAATAATAAAGTTGTTAAAAACAAAGTGACTCAAAACAACAGGCTTATCGACCATGTGACTGAAAAGCCGACTGAAAAACCGGCTGTTAAAGCCAAGCCCTAATTTCGTTAGCATTTAAACTGAGACTTTTCGAACTGATTTAATTATCGTCTTATGGTTAGCGCTTATATATTATTCAGACTGGTTTTCAGCAATTCCAAGCTTTGACATACGATAGCGTAACGAGCGGAAAGTGGTGCCCAACAATTCAGCAGCTTGGGTCTTATTCCAGTTTGTCTGTTTAAGGGCGGTAATAATCAGCTGCCTTTCCTGCTCTTGCAAATAATGCTCTAAGCCTTGGGCAGGTAATTGACCAGCGACAACTTCTTCTTTTAGTGATTTATCTAATTTCTCTTGCTCATTAGCTTCATTGTTTAATGGTTCTAACATAGCGCTGGCTGCTGTTTTATCAGTTTGCCCTACGGGACTGGTCGCAGCGCGCGCATTCATTGAAGGATAGTGCTGCGTAATGGTGCGATAAGGAGATATAGTAGTTTTTGCTTGTTGTGCGCTGTCTTTTTCTACGGCTTCTACGTTATTTTTTACCACATTATCTTTTATAGATTGCGCTTCTAAGCTTTCACTTTTATCTAAAATAGTATTACTCGAAAGGGTCGCTTTGTCAGCGTTGTTATTTTGCTCTACTTCTCCAATAGCTTCTTGCGCGTTCTCTAATTGTTCATTGTCTACATCAGCTAAGCCCAAATGACTCGCATCAATAGTGGATGTCTCCGCTAAGGTTATCGCGCGTTCAAGGATATTACGTAATTCGCGAACGTTACCCGCAAAGTCGTGATGTTGTAGGCGCGCGCACGCAGCATCGGTCAGCGTTGGCGGCGACTCCAATTGCCATTCATCGGCAATCAGGGTCAAAAAGTGTTTGGCCAATACCGGTATATCATCACGTCTTGCGTTAAGCGTCGGCAGTTTAAGCTCAATGACATTGATGCGGTAGTATAAATCTTGGCGAAAACTACCTGCTTGTACCAGCTGATTTAAATCCTTATGCGTCGCTGATAGGATACGAATATCAACTGGCACTTCTTTGGTATCGCCGATTGCGCGCACGGTTTTTTCTTGAATGGCGCGCAGTAATTTGACCTGCATCGCTAGTGGCAAGTCGGCGACCTCATCTAAAAATAGCGTGCCGCCATTAGCCTGTTGAAACAGTCCTTGTTTATCAGCGACAGCGCCAGTAAAGCTGCCTTTTTTATGACCAAAAAATTCTGACTCCATCAGCTCCGACGGAATCGCACCGCAGTTGACTGGCACAAAGCTGCCATCGCGGCGTGGACTTAAGTCATGTATTAAGCGCGCCACCACTTCTTTACCAGTGCCTGACGCCCCCGATAAAAAAACTGGCGCTTGTGAGCGCGCTAACTTTAAAATGGTATTTTTTAGCGGGTGCATGACGGCTGAGTCGCCAATCAGACGGCTATCGAGCATTTGCTGCTCAGGTGAGCGCTCAGGCGTTGACTTTGCGGCGTTATCTTGATGAATAACCTTGAGTGCATTTTCAACCAATTGACGTAGACGCGGCAGCTCGAGCGGCTTATTAACAAAGTCAAAAGCGCCCAGTTTCAGTGCTTCAATCGCCAAATCCATGCTGCCATGCGCGGTAATCACGGCAATGGGCGTACTTGAACTGCTGCTAATATGCTTAACCAACTCTAAGCCTGACCCATCAGGGAGTTTTAAATCGGTTAGACAAAAGTCATAGTCGTTTGCTTGCCAATAGGTTTTGGCTTGCGATAAGGTATAAGCCACATCGCTTTTGATGCCCATCTTGGTTAAGGTAATTTGCATCAAGCGGCATAAATCTACTTCATCATCAACGACTAGCGCGGTTGTGGTCATACATCATCTCATTGTCTTAAAATATTGCAAGGCATTAAAAATAGGTTTTATCTAAGTTTTCAACTGCTTCATTATCAATGGCCGCGTTGTCAATAGCAGGCGCAATCAAACGAAAACAAGTCTTTTTGTGTTCTGGAATATAAAGTAGGCGCGCATGGTTGGCTTCACAAAATGCTTGCGATAAATACAAGCCTAAACCCGTACCCGCCTTATCAGTGGTAAAAAATGGATTGAACAGGTGGGTTAAGTCTGCCGTGCTTACACCTGTGCCATCGTCCAATACATCAATTATAACATCGTTGTCGGCACAATAAATCTCGATTTCCACAACGGCATGAGGGTGAGCATAACTGCTATGACGTAAGCCATTGTTAATTAAATTGATAAAAATTTGCTCTAATTGATGCGGGTCAAATGAGATGGACGGCTGCGCATGACTATGTAAAAAAACATCGTGACCTTGAAAATAGTTTGCCAAAAATTCTGGCATCCAGTCGGTAAGGGCAATGAATTGCTGCTTGGCGGTTTGCTGACGTGACAGTTTTAAGACATCTTCAATAATACGATTAACGCGCTTTGTTTGCGTGAATATCATTTTATAAAGCTCATGATTTCCAGCCAACGCATCATTTGCGCTTGCACTCTCTATGGCCTGACTTTCTTCAATATCTTCTATCAGTAGTTGACTGGCTTGCGAGATAGCGGCTAACGGATTTCTTATTTCATGAGCAATACTGGCGGTCAGTTGCCCGAGTGAGGCCAGTTTTAACTGTTGGGCGCTGGCTTGTTCGCGGCGTAAATCTTCTAAAATGATCAGCTTACTGTCATCTTTTAGCGGGATAATTTCAACGCGAAGCTTACCAAAGACAGAGGCATTGGCAGTAGCAGGTAACTCATAGATAAAACTGCGAGATTGTCCCGTTTCTATCGACAAGCAAGCCTCAAATAACTGTAGATGTTGCGCGCGAAGCTGCTGCTGAAAGTCGGCGAGTGGCTTATTTATAATATGGTTTTTAATATTATTTGCAGTGTTTTTTGCATGGCTGTTTAAAGAATTGTTTAACAAGCTGTTTGGCGAGCTACTGAGCGCAGCATTTGTCTCAACATACTCTGCCTCCATTGCCGTAGTATTTGGAATACTCAGTAATTGATAAGCCGCAAGGTTAGCTAAAACTACTTGTTCACAATCGATAACAATGACACCGTTGGCCATTTGGGTGATGACTTCTTGATTGATAACGTTTAAGCGTTCGACTTCTTTGGCGTGGCGGGCTGCTACTTTCTCAACTTGTACCAAGCGCTGCGAGATTGACCAACTTAAACCGCCGACTGCCAAAAAGCTGGCTGACATCAGGAGCGCATCACCCAAATTTGCCAAACTCATGCTATTGGCAATCGCATAAAAAAACTGCTGATAGATAACGAAAATAATCGCCAGTAAAGTGATAATCAGCGCTTGCGAGCTATGAAGCAGCATAAAGCTGGCGGCAACCACCACCATATACAGCATGGTCAACTGCAAATCAGGCGCGCCAGCGGTATAAAGCAGTAAGCTTAAAATAATAACGTCTACTGCCAAACCAAACGCCAGCTGTTGCCGTGGATGCTTGGTCACTACATAAAATAAACCCAATAAAATTAAGCTTAAAAGGACATAAAAACTGAGCGCGGTTTGCTGCAAAAAACTTGGTAACGATGAACCATCGCTAGCGCGCGCTGTGATATACACCATCAGCATCGAAAATAGGCTGACGACAAAGCGATAGCTGCTATAAATCAATCCTAACCTGCGCAGCTGCGGCAAAGGTAAGGTGTCATCGCGCTGAAAATAATCCGTAATAGCGGCTATAACTCTACTAATAGAATTCATAGGTTTCGACGGCGCAGACTTTAAAGATTTCATAGGCGTTAAGGGTTTCGGTATTTCTATAGGCTTTAAAAATTAATCGTCATAAAAGAAAAGACGCCTAAAATGCATGCGCATAGCGACTTACGGTTGGATAAGCCCATGGCGAATGGCCAAATGGGTCAGCTTTACATCGCTATCGACACCGACTTTTTCATAAATGCGGTAACGATAAGTATTGATGGTTTTGACACTGACAAATAACTGGTCGGCGATTTGCTGCGGGCTTTGGCAATTCACCACCATCATGGCGACCTGTTTTTCTCGGTCACTTAATAAGTCAAAAGGTGAGCTGGCATTATCAGATAACAAAACATCCGCCAATTGCTCAGCGACGTCTTGGCTAAAGTAACGCCCGCCCTGATAGACTTTTTTCACCGCGCGTATCATCTCGTCAAGCGGCGTCCCTTTGGTAATATAACCATTGACACCCGCTTTAATAAGCATTGACGGATAAGGCTGCGCTGACATGCTACTCACGGCCAAAATCTTAAAGCCCATATCAAGCTGGATGAGGCGTTTGGTGGCTTCGAGGCCGCCAATATTGGGCATATTGACATCGAGCAATATCACATCCGGACGCAGCTGTTTTGCCAATTTAATCGCCATATCGCCACTATCCGCTTCACCGACGACTTCTATATCGGCACTATCTGCCAACATGCGGCTAATGCCCATTCGCACCAAATCATGATCATCTACTACTAGTACTCGAATCATAGTTATACTCTTTTCTATTGGTCAGAATAAAGGGTGCACTGTTAAACTTAAACTATCTAAATGATTTTACTGTCTTATTATAAATGTCAGCTGCTATAAATTTATTGACTAAAATATGTAAACTCACAAATTCCCTTATATTAAGCAGCATACTTTTATATGAACCTTGCAATTGTGCCCTTATAAGCTTAAATGTAATACTATATTGCGCCATTGTTAATTAATATTGCTACAATATAAACTAAATGTAGTAAAATTTGAATGTGGTCAAAAAACGACATCTAATTGATTTAGTAGATTAAACTTAAATGCAAACCATGATACACTAAAAATACAAAAACTCTATGCGAGTATCTACAAACACAACCACAAACGCTACGTACGTTGTTGATATTAGTTAGTATGTAACCGATTTTCTAACTAATGGCAGCGCGGCTGCAGGAGGCATAATGAAGCAACTACCATTAACCAAACAGCAATTAATCGCTGCTCTGATTTCATTGAGTTTGGGCAGTGTTGCACAAGCGGCGCTTACCATTAATGGTAGTTCTGGCTCTGAGTCTAGTGCTCGTGTGAGCTGGGGCGGTGCCGATAGCTTATCTGAAGCGCGTAAAATCATGTACAACAGCAGTAATAGCTCGGCGATTAAAAAAGTAGACAATGGCTACGGCGCCACCAATATTACTAATGCACACAGTTTTGGTAGCAGCAATAATAGCTTCAATAATACCAACAGCTATAACACCGCTTATCGTGGTGGTTTTAACAGCGGTAGTATGATTCCGATCAGTACCGATTCGCGCAGTGTTGTGGTCATCGATGCTGAAACTGGCGAATCTATCTACGAAAAAGCTGCTGATATTGCCCGTCCGATGGCAAGTATTACTAAGATTATGACAGCGATGGTGGTGCTAGACGCCGGTCTTGACATGCGTGAAGAGATTACCCTTGATCCAGAAGATTTCGTCGGTCCAAAACGCGCCAGCTCAAACCTTAAGTCAGGTGACCGTTTGAACCGTGCTGAGATGCTACTCATGGCATTGATGAAGTCAGAAAACCCAGCCGCAAAAAGCCTAGCGCGTAACTATCCAGGTGGTTATAGTGCCTTTATGCGCGCTATGAACCGTAAAGCTCAAGACTTGGGCATGACCACCGCTTACTTCGGTGACCCAACGGGTCTTGATAAGCGTAACGTCGCTTCATCAAATGATCTCGTTAAAATGGTACGTGCAGCTGGCAACTACGATGTCATTCGTCGTTTTTCGACCACCAAAAGCTATGACTTTTATGTCTCTAACTACTCAAGCGGCAACCGTACCTATAAAGCCAACAACACCAGCAGCTTAGTGCGTGATGGCAGCTATCCAATCGGTATCTCAAAAACTGGCTTTATCAATGAAGCAGGGCGCTGCGTGGTGATGGAAACCCGCGTTAATAACCGTCCAGCGATTATCGTGATTTTGGGTGCGAACAGCTCAGCGACGCGTTGGGGCGATGCTAAAAATATCTTAAACAGTTTGGCGACTCGCCGTACCGTATAAGCGTGTTATTTTAATATTGATGTACAAGGCTGTTATGTAATATAACAGCCTTTTTATTGGGTCAAATTTAAGCCCATTTAAGGAAAAACCATATGTTCCAAGTATCGGCTATGACGCCCGCGCCCAAACTATATTTACTGACAAATGATGATGAATTCGCGCTGTTATATGCAAAACTAGAAGCAGCATTAGCAACAGGGCTGGTAGCATTATTGCAAATTCGCCGTAAAAAAACCTTACAATCAGCAAATGGCAAAGAAAAACTCTATGAGGAAGCGCAGCAGATAGTCAGCTTAGCTAGAGCCTATAATGTCGATGTTGTGATGAACGATGACATTGCCCTTGCCAAAAAACTTGGCATCGGGGTGCATTTAGGTCAACAAGATGGCGCTATCGATGATGCCAAACGTTATCTTGCAGCCGAACAAGTTATTGGGCGAACTTGTCACGGCGATGTAGCGCTGGTCAAACAGGCAAAAGAAGACGGCGCAAGCTATGCGGCGATGGGCGCAGTTTTTGCTTCAAATACCAAACCTAATGCCCATGTGATATCTCGCCAGCAGCTCATCGAAGGTTGTCAACAGGGGATTGATATCTGCGTGATAGGGGGGTTGACGGCGGAAAATATAATCGAGCTGGCGGGTTTGCCAATTACCTATGTGGCGGTCGTTGGCGATATTATGGATTTGCCTGTACAGAAAATTGCCGCGCGTTGTCAGCAATGGCAGCAGGCGCTTAGCAGATGGCAAACGCCTGCTTGATTAGAAAGTTATATCAATTCTTTAATCTTTAAAGCTAACATTTATTTCAAGTAACATTATTTTAAGTGACATTTATTTAAAATAGCCATTAAAAATTAGGTGGTGTTCTAAAAAGTATGCTGGCGATGAAAGCCAATAAGAAATCTATGCGAAGTTCTCTGATTCTATAGGGCTTTCAAGACTTCAAAAATTATTCAAATTTTAATCAGCATACTTTTTGACACACCACCAAAAATTATTCTGCATGTTCCATACACAACGTAGCATATGGCAGCGCTTTTAAGCGTTGCGCTTCAATTTGTTTGCCGCACACTTCACATTCACCGTAGGTACCGTTTTCAATACGGCTTAGCGCGTTTTCGACGTAGATAAGGCTTTGACGTGCTTCATCCATCAAGCTTGCGCGCATGTCGTTTTGACGGTATGAGATGGCCTGATCTTCCCAATGTTCATTGAGGTCGTCTTGCGGGTTTTGAATATGGTCTTCGATTTTATCAATGCGAGTTTCATATTCTTCCTTTAGGTTTAGCAGGTCTTGTTTGGCAGTTTCAATATCAATACTCATAATTTTCTCCCGAGAAATTGTTTTTATTGTTAGGTTTATTATTCATTATCATCATAGGTTTTATAATAAGCTGCTTTCTTATAATGAGCGGTGCTTATCATAAACACTCTTTTATCATAGACAGCCTAACGATAAAGTACCACCACGAAATGTTACTGTTTTTAGTGCATGTGATTACTATTGAAATTTGGCAGTTATATGGATTGATAATCTATAGCGCAAAATTTATCGCAGTTCTTTATAAGAGAAGACTAAAAACTGCTAGAATACACCGCTGAAATTCTTGCTTGGACAGTTCTATAACACCAAGTGCGAGAATGTTCCATAATATACGTCTTAAAATGACTATTTCGTGAAAACGTTTTTCAGTTAGCAAACAGCCATATTGTAGATTAACCATAGATGATGCATAGGAGCAGGTAATGAATTTTTTGCGTATGAGTGAGCTGAGCTTAGCGGATAAGGTGGTATTGATTCGTGAAGACTTAAATGTGCCTATCAAAGATGGCAAAGTCGCAAGCGATGCGCGCCTGCAAGCCAGTTTGCCTACCATCAAAATGGCGTTAGAAAAAGGCGCAGCGGTGATTATTTGCTCACACCTTGGTCGTCCGACAGAAGGCAGTCCTGAGGCCATCTATTCGCTTGCGCCAGTTGCTGATTATTTAAGCGATAAGCTAGCTGCGCCAGTCAGCTTAAATAAAGACTATCTAACTCAAGGCGTGGCAATCAAGGCAGGCGAAGTCGTGCTGTTAGAAAACGTGCGCTTTAATAACGGCGAGAAGAAAAACGACACAGCGTTGGCGCAAAAATATGCGGATTTGTGCGATGTGTTTGTCATGGACGCTTTTGGCACGGCGCACCGCGCGCAAGCGTCAACCGAAGGCGTGACCCAAGCGATGCATCAGGCGGGCAAAGTCGCTTGCGCTGGACCTTTATTGGCCGCTGAGCTTGACGCCTTAAGTCTTGCGCTTGAAACGCCAGCCCAACCGATGCTGGCAATCGTTGGTGGCTCAAAAGTCTCGACCAAGCTTGAAGTACTGCATAGCTTAGCTGAAGTCTGCTCGCAAATTATCGTTGGCGGCGGTATTGCCAATACTTTTTTGGCAGCGCAAGGTCATAGCGTTGGAGCATCATTATATGAGGTGGAACTGGTCAATACCGCTCGTGATATTATGAGTAAGACTGAGATTTTATTGCCAGAGTATGTGGTCGTGGCCGATAAAAATGAGATTGATTTTTCGGACTTTACCGGCTCATTACAGAAAGCTACCGCTACTATTAAGTCGGTCGATACCATCGGCGAGAACGATATGATTTTAGACATCGCGCCAGAGAGCGCTGAGCAATTAGCGGCTGCTATTATTAAGGCAAAAACCATTTTATGGAATGGACCGGTCGGCGTATTTGAAGTCGATGCTTTTGGTCAAGGTACGCAAATTGTGGCAAACGCGGTTAAAGATAGCCAAGGGTTCTCGATTGCGGGCGGCGGTGACACGTTAGCGGCAATTGATAAATATCAAGTGGCTGACGGTGTAAGTTATATGTCGACGGGTGGCGGCGCGTTCTTAGAATTCGTAGAAGGTAAAGTATTACCTGCGGTTGCCGCCTTACAAATCAGCGAGTAATCGTTTTATCGTCATTTATCAATTAAGTAACATTAGATGTACAACTTATTATGAGTATCTGGGGTAGGCTATAAAAATAATAAAGTGACCACCGTGTTTGGTTTTATTGCTGTTTGGCCTGTCTATATGAGAGCTGCAGGATAAAGGTGAGCGTGAAAGGTCACAGCTTATTATTAAGTAGTAATTATTTGTTTCCATACTGAAAATTATGATTGCATGCCCAATTTGTACTCTATAAAATAGCGAAAATCATGTATTTGGCATGCTTTATTTACGAGAGGTTTATTATGTTAAAACGTCATTTGTTACTTGCTAGTGTCCTTGCTGGTACCTTTGCAATTACTGCATGTAGCCAAGAAACACAAGATAAAACGGAAGCTGCTGCTGAGTCTGCTGGTGATGACGCTGCTGCTAACACAGAAGTTGCTACTGCTGAAACCGAAGCCGCTGCTGCTGACGCTGAAGTTGCTGCCCAAAACGCCGGCGCAGAAGTTGCTGAAAGCGCTGAAACAGCTGGTGCTGCTGCGACTGACGCGATAGAAAATACTGGTGAAGCAGTTGTAGTGGGCGCAAATGAAGCCGTTTCTGCTACTGCTGGCGTGGTTGCTGATGGTGCCTCTGCTGTTGAAGAGAAAGCCAGTGAAAACGCAGTAGAAGCAGAACAACAGTACTAATTGATTGCTAAGCAGTTATGATTCATTCAAGTTATTTGATTTTAATAATCGACTTGCATGCATAGCGCTATAATCAATAGCGGTCTTATAAGCCTCGAAATACTAAAAAGCTTTGGTGATGACCAAGGCTTTTTGCGTTTTATGCATTGCTAAAAGTAAAGTATGCAATAGCATCATTCATCAATTAAACCAAAGCTATAACCTCAATACAGTCGGTATGCTCAATAAAACCGCAAGCTTAATCGAGCTTAATAATGTGAGCCTAATAAATAGTCGCTCAACCGCTACGAAGCGTGGGCAAAATTTGCTATAATCTGCGCGTGATAATTGCTAGTAAAAATCCTGCATTTTCCCAACTGTTCTATAGTGCTGCTTGTCGATTTACTTACCTTGCAGCGAGGATGGAACACTTGTAATCACCTAATCGTTATAAGTATTTATTTTAAAATCTAATCAGAGAGCGTTTTATGGCCTTAATATCTTTACGTCAACTTTTGGATCATGCCGCTGAGCACAGCTATGGTGTCCCTGCCTTTAACGTCAATAACTTAGAGCAGATGCGTGCCATCATGATGGCGGCCGACGCTTGTGATTCACCTGTCATCGTGCAAGCCAGTGCGGGCGCGCGTAGTTATGCAGGGTCTGCGTTTTTACGTCATCTGATTATTGCTGCGATTGAAGAGTGGCCACATATTCCGGTGGTGATGCATCAAGACCATGGCATGTCACCTGCTATTTGCCAGCGCTCAATTCAGCTTGGTTTTTCATCGGTGATGATGGATGGCTCGCTCGGTGAAGATGGAAAAACGCCTATGGATTATGATTATAATGCCAGCGTGACCCGCAAAGTGGTGAAAATGGCCCACGCGTGCGGCGTTTCTGTCGAAGGTGAAATTGGTTGCTTAGGTAGCCTTGAGACCGGCATGGCAGGTGAAGAAGACGGCTCAGGTGCAGAAGGTGTGCTTGATCACGAGCAGCTATTGACCAGTGCTGATGAAGCCGAGCAGTTTGTCAAAGACACCAATGTCGATGCGCTAGCGATTGCTATTGGCACCAGTCATGGCGCGTATAAATTTACCCGTCCACCGACAGGCGACATCTTATCGATTGAGCGCGTCAAAGAGATTCATGCGCGTATCCCGAATACCCATTTGGTCATGCATGGTTCGTCATCAGTGCCGCAAGAATGGCTAAAAGTTATTAATGAAAACGGCGGTGATATCGGGGAAACTTATGGTGTGCCAGTTGAGCAAATCGTTGAAGCGATTAAACATGGCGTCCGTAAAGTCAATATCGATACCGATTTACGTTTGGCATCAACGGGCGCTATCCGTAAATTCTTGGCAGAAAACCCTAGCGAATTTGATCCACGTAAATATTTTAAAGCCTCTATGGTTGCGATGTCAGATATTTGTACCAATCGTTTTGAAGCCTTTGGTTCAGCGGGTCAGGCGCATAAAATTCGTCCAATCAGCCTTGAAGGTATGGTCGATTTTTATAAATAAGTGTGGCCAAAAAAGCATGCTCATTGAGCCATAACAGCCGCTTATTTTTAGCGCAAATGCTATAAGCAGTTTTTATAGTCAAATCTTATAAAAGGTGGTGGATAATGATTGGATTGATTACGGGGCAGGTGCAATATTTGATGGCGCCCACTGCCTGTGTCATGACTGCCTCTGGCGTAGGCTACGATATAGAGCTGCCGCTGCCGTCATTTTGTCAGTTGCGTCTTAACGAGCAGGCGAGCATTTGGACGCATTTTCACGTGCGTGAAGATGCGCAGCTGCTTTTTGGTTTTATCGATCGTAAAGAGCGCGATGTCTTTCGCCAATTGATTAAAATCAATGGCGTTGGGGCAAAAATGGCGCTGGCGATGCTGTCTGCGATGTCAGCGGCTGAGCTAAAAATGCACGTCGAGCAAGAGTCTGAGACGGCATTAACGCGTATTCCGGGTATTGGTAAAAAGACCGCACAGCGTTTATTGATTGAGCTAAAAGATAAGCTGAAAAATATCGAAGTGGATAATAGCAGTTTAGAATTTGCGCTTCAGCCTGCGCCTATGTCTGCTGAAGGCAGTATCATCGCTGAGGTCGAGGGCGCGTTGATTAGCTTGGGCTATAAAGAACGAGAAGCGCAGCAAGCTATTAAAGCAGCGAAAAGTAATGGTGATACCTTTGCCGATACGCAAAGCTTGTTAAAAGCCACTCTGCAACAGCTCTCTGGCTTTTAATTATTTAAACTATAAGTAATTATGTTAAATTTTAAACAGATAAGCGACATTGATTGTCGCTTATTTTCGTTTTAGGCTGTGTTTTATTGACTACCTGCTTTATGATGTTTTGCATGACTTATGCGCAGCGTTTGGTTATGCTGTTTATGATTTAGTCTTTTAAAAATAATGATTTTAGTAAAATGATAAAACCTATGATGCAAGATCGTTTGATTAATCCGTTAGAAGGGGCAGGTGATGCGCCTGACTCTAATATTCGACCGGCATTATTGGCTGAATATATCGGTCAGCCGGTGGTGCGTGAACAGATGGAAGTGTTTATTGGCGCGGCACGTGGTCGCGACGAGGCATTAGATCATACTTTGATTTTTGGTCCGCCGGGGCTTGGTAAAACCACACTTGCTAATATCATCGCTCGTGAAATGGGTGGTAATCTGCGTTCTACCTCAGGGCCTGTACTTGAACGCGCTGGGGATTTGGCCGCCATGCTGACCAATTTAGAAGCGGGCGATGTGCTCTTTATCGATGAGATTCATCGTCTAAGTCCGGTCATTGAAGAAATTCTTTATCCAGCAATGGAAGATTTTCAGCTCGATATTATGATTGGCGAAGGTCCGGCGGCACGTTCTATCAAGCTAGATTTACCGCCGTTTACTTTGGTGGCAGCAACCACACGCGCTGGACTACTGACCTCACCACTGCGAGATCGTTTTGGGATTGTGCAGCGTTTAGAATTTTATAATATTGCTGATTTGACAACAATTGTTAGCCGTGCGGCGCGTTTGATGCGGGTACCGATGAGTGAAGATGGCGCGGTAGAGATTGCGCGCCGTTCGCGTGGGACGCCAAGGATTGCCAATCGTCTATTACGCCGTGTTCGCGATTATGCGCAAGTTAGAGGAGATGGCAGTATCAATGGCGCGATAGCGGGTAGTGCGCTTGATATGCTTGCCGTAGATAGACGCGGGCTTGATCATTTGGACAGACGCTATATAGAGATATTACACGAGCGTTTCGATGGTGGTCCTGCAGGCGTTGAAGCAATAGCAGCAGCAATGGCCGAAGATCGCGGTACGCTTGAAGATGTGATTGAGCCATATTTAATACAGCAAGGTTATGTGCTGCGTACGGCGCGTGGTCGGGTATTGACACAAATGGCGATTGACCAGATGTTGTAGGATAGTCAGTTCAAAACGCACGAAGCGTGTCTTTAATTGCACGGTGCGGGTATCAATTGTCCTCGCTTGCTTTTTGCTGTGCACGCTAGAGGCTTCAAAAAATTGATATCTGCAGTCACGCATTTACTTCAAAATGAATGAACCATATTAAAACTATAAAAGCGTTTACCTTTAATCACACAATTAAAGGTAAACGCTTTTTCATACTGCAGTTTTTTTAAAATTAAGCTTTAGGTAAGGCTTCAGGCCATATTTTCCCAGGATTTAAAATGTTTTTGGGATCAAAGGCAGATTTAATCGCTTGCATCAGCAATAAGGCATTACCATGCTCTTGCTCCATATATTTTTGCTTACCTTGTCCAATACCGTGCTCACCGGTACAAGTACCATCCATCTCAATCGCACGCGAGGCAAGGCGGCTGATAATACCGTCAGCGGTAGCGACTTCTTCAGGGTTGTTGGTATCGACCAATAAAAGAACATGAAAATTACCATCGCCGACGTGACCGACGATAGGTCCAATCATACCCGATGCTTCGATGTCTTTTGCCGTAGCGCTGACACATTCTGCCAAGCGTGAAATGGGCACGCAGGCATCAGTCGATAGAGCGCTGGCTTCAGGTCGTAGGGCAGAGCTAGCGTGATAGGCGTTATGGCGCGCTTGCCACAGACGTTTACGCTCGGCTTCGTTGGTATCCCAAGCAAAATCTGTACCGCCGAACTCTTCGATGATGTCGGTAAAAATTTGCGCTTGCTCGGCGACGCTGGCTTCTGTGCCATGAAATTCTACAAATAGCGTAGGCGTTTCTGTTAAATTCAAATTGGCATATTGGTTACAAGCTTTGATTTGCATCGCGTCAAGCAGCTCGATACGGGCAATTGGCAAGCACATTTGAATAGTCAACATCACCGCCTGACAAGCATCCTCAATCGTTGGAAAATGACAAATACCACTACTAATACACTCGCTAATACCAAATAGTTTAAGCGTAATCTCGGTTACAATGCCAAGTGTCCCCTCAGAGCCTATCATTAAGCGCGTCAAGTCATAACCAGCGGCCGACTTTTTGGCGCGAGTACCTGTGCGCACAATATCACCACTCGCGGTCACCACTTCAAGGGCGAGTACCACATCTTTCATGGAGCCATAACGGACGGCATTGGTGCCTGAAGCACGGGTCGCGACCATACCGCCGATACTGGCATTGGCACCGGGGTCTATTGGAAAAAATAGTCCGGTATCACGTAAATAATGATTGAGCTGCTCGCGCGTGACCCCAGGTTGTACCGTTACCGTCAAATCTTCATTATTAACCTGTAATATCGCATCCATGGCATGCATATCGATACATAGCCCGCCATAGGGCGCATTTAATTGACCTTCTAAGGATGAGCCAATACCAAAGGCGATGACTGGCATCTGATGCTGATTGCAAATCTCAACCGCAGCAGCAACCTCGTGTTTATCCTGCACGGTCAATACCGCGTCGGGTGGCTGGTTAGTAAGCCAGGTCATGGTATGACCATGCTGTTCACGTACAGTGGTATTGGTGCTAAGTTGTTTGCCAAAGCGTGTTTGCAAAGCGGCAATAGCGTCACTATGGTCTGATTTAATTAAATCATGAGATTTGGAAGGCGATATAGATGATATGGTCGACATAGGTAAATTCTCCATATAAGACGTATATTTACTGGGTAAACGACATGCTAAATAAGATAAAAAGTTAAGCTCTAATACATTTTAATTGTCGTTAGAGGGCAATTAAAATGCATTAGAGCTTATTCAAGTGCGATTTTTTGATAATGATTAACGGATATTTTTTCGTTAAAAATTAATAACCTAAGCTAAAACCCGCCAAATAACGACGATGATAGCCAATAAGTAAAAAATAGGCGCAAACCAACCAACTTGGGTGGCGATAGCAATAAACACCGCAAAACCTGATAGTGCTAACCAATCTCGGCGACGGTCGTTTAACATATCGGCGCGAATTTGCTGGATTTCTCGTAGCTGACTGTCTTGGCGCGAGCCTTGTGAAGCAAGACTTTGCAATCCTTGATCTAGTAGCTTAGGAATATCCGTCGTTGATAATAAAATCTCTGGCAACTGCTGACGCAGATGTTGTAAATTACGCATCGGATCGAGTTGCTCTTTAATCCAGCCACTTAAAATGGGCTTAGCAAGTGACCAAATATCCAGCTCAGGATATAAATCGCGACCAAGTCCCTCGACATGCACCAAGGTTTTCAGCAGCAGCATCAATTGAGGCGGGATACTCATATGATGGCGTCGCGCGATATCCAGAATTTGCATTAAAACACCAGCAAAATCGATATCGTTAATGGATTTTTGCAGCATCGGACCGACAGTGCGTTTCATATCGCGCATGAGCGCATGCTTATCGGTATTGGGCGGTATCCACCCAGCACGGCTGACGATATCAACCATCGCCGTAAAGTTATTACTCATCACCGCCAACAGCATGCGCGCGACGATAAGTTGGTCGTCTTTTGACAGCGTACCCATGATGGCGCAATCAAGCCCGATATAGCGTGGCTCATGACCTAGGTCAACCGCTGTCATATCTGCAGTGAGCGTTTTAACTGGCGGCGTTTCTACAAAGACATTACCCGGATGCATATCGGCATGAAAAAAGTTATCGCGAAATACTTGGGTAAAAAATATCGTTAAGCCTTTTTCTGCCAGTGCTGCAAGGTCATAACCAAGCTTATCAAACACCTCAACTTGCGAGATAGGAACGCCTTGAATACGCTCCATGACCATGACGTTTTTGGCAGCGTCATAAACTTCAGGCACATACATCAGTGCAGAACTCAAGAAGTTATTGCGCATCTGCGTCGTATTGTCCGCCTCCAAGGTTAAATCCAATTCATTAAGCATCACTTGGCGATAGTCTTCGACAATATCAACAATGTGAATCGCGCGCGCCGCTTCGATACGCGCCGATGCCCAATTAGCAAGCTCACGCAGTAGCTCAAAGTCTGCAACGATAGTGGTGCGAATATCAGGGCGAACCACTTTCACTACTACCTCACGACCATCGTGCAGAGCCGCCGTATGTACTTGAGCGATAGAGGCTGCTGCTAATGGTTTAAAATCAAAGCGGGTAAATAGCGCTTCGATAGATTGACCCAAACCATGTTTTGGGTCTTGGATTTGGGCAATGGCAACATCAGAGTCAAAAGGCTTGACCTTGTCTTGTAGCTGCACCAATTGCTCGATAATCTCAGGCGGCACCAAATCGCGACGCGTCGAGAGCAGTTGTCCCAGTTTTAAAAACAGCGTACCCATATCTTCAAGCGCGTATTTAATGGCATTAGGCTGATGTCTTTTACCCCAAGCTGCCGGATGCAAGCGAATTAAACGCGCTAACGGTTGTAGCTGCGGCGCTTCTTCGACAGAAAGGTGGGTATCAATGCGATAAGCGGCGGCAATACGCCAAAGTTCAAGCAAGCGGGCGCGATGGGATAGTAGCATGAGATAGGGTTACTCTAAAAAGTCGAAAATAGGGCAGAGTCTATGCCTATGTGTGATGAACGTTTAGACAGTCATAGACTCTATTTATTATTATCTATGATTGGTTAAACGTGCTTGCTCATCTTTGATAGCGGCAAGCTTGGCTTCTTCGCGTTCGATATCCGCACGCAGTTTTAATAACTGCTGCTTTAGATCATTGACTTCGGCGGCTTCCATCGGGTCAGGAGTAACATTACCCGCTACGTCATTGGCCCAGTCGCTGACATCGTTAAAGGCGCGTTTGGCACTATGACGCCAGCTGCCTTTTAGTTGCGATATCAGCAAATGTAACTGACTGGCCATCGGTTTCCCAATAAACGGCTCAAGCTGGCCGGCGACATCAGGGTCAAAACCTGCAATCAGCTGCTTAAGTTGCATGAGCACTTTGTAGTCACCAGCAATCGGTAAGTTGCCTTCTGTGCCGCGCATCAGGTTCAGCAGCTGCGCTGGATTATCAACGGTAATGGTGCAATCTGTTCGACTATGGCCAAGTCGCGAACGCTCTAGGCTGGCCTGTTGGCGCTCATTCATACTGCCGCTTGGTTCAAACACGCTCTCTGTCATGACGGGCTCAAAGCGCAAACGCTCTTCGGTAAATAAAACGTCTAGATTAATCTCAGGCATGCCCATATTTAGACGCAGCACTTTGCCCGCAAGCGGCGCTAACCCAGCTTTGGTAATCTCATCGCTGGCAATGGCGATATTAATCAGCTTTTCGGCACCTGCCAAAAGTAAAACAGTCAGCATAAGGCCCTCACAATGTTTGGTTGAGCGCCATAAGCGCGGCGCATATTTCAATATTGGCTGTTATAACAATGTAAACGCCTGCTCAACGACAGACGTTTTTGTATTATAAAAAGCGTGTTTATCTAAGCAGCTTTTGAAAAGCGCTAAAGCTATTCTTTTTCTAAAACTGTGCTTTTCTAAAACTGTGATTTTTTAAAACTAAGCTTTAAAGCCGCGATGCACTGCAACGATACCAGCGGTCAAGTTATGATAATCACAATTCTCAAAGCCTGCTTGCTGCATCATCTGCTTAAGTGTTTGCTGATCAGGGTGCATACGAATTGATTCTGCCAGATACTGATAGCTCTCAGAGTCATTGGCAACCAACTTACCCATAATCGGCAACGCCGTAAATGAATACAAATCATAAGCTTTAGATAATGGCTCAAACACAGGTTTTGAGAATTCTAAAATCAATAAACGACCGCCTGGCTTGAGGACGCGATACATAGATTTTAGCGCCGCATCTTTGTCTGTGACGTTACGCAGACCAAAGCTGATAGTCACCAAATCAAAGCTTTCATCATCAAATGGCGCCAAAGTTTCAGCGTTTGCTAAGACGAAATCAACGTTATTACAGCCGGCATTGATGAGGCGTTCGCGGCCAACTTCTAGCATCGCTGCATTGATATCTGATAATACCACATGGCCGTTGCGACCCACTTCACGGCTAAATACTTTGGCCAAATCACCCGTGCCACCAGCGATGTCAAGCACCTGCTGTCCCGCACGCACGCCTGATAAGCTGATCGCATAACGCTTCCATAAGCGATGAATACCAAACGACATTAAGTCATTCATGATGTCGTATTTTTTGGCAACTGAGGTAAAAACATCAGCAACGCGTGCTTGTTTTTCTGCTTTATTAACCGTTTTATAGCCAAAATGCGTTTGCTCATTACCATCGGTATCAGGCGTATGTGGATTATTGATGTCATCACGTTGGTTAAAAAGCGTTTGCTTGGCCATTTGTGCGTGCGCAGCAGTAGGATTGGCGCTGTTATTTATGGTATTTGGCATAGTCGTTTGTTGACCTTGTGGGGTTCCGGTTGGTAAGTCTTGCACTTGGGTGAAGTCATTATTATCGCTGCTATCGGCTGCAGCATTGGCATTCAGCGTCGTACTAGCGCTTTGGTTTTGACGCGCTTTTACTTGCGCGGTGATGCTTTGATTGTGAGCAATACTGTCTTTAACCAATTTATCTTGCAGATGACCATGAGAAGTAGGGTTATCAGTATGGGATTGATCGGCTTGGCTAGGGTTGTTATTTGAGTTATCAGTCATACGATTATCCTATTATTTGTTTTTATGATGGCGTATTTAAGCGTTGTTTGCATAGGGTTTAAACACCGATTGCATACGGTTTAAACCCTATTTAAGCACTATAGCGGTCAGTTAGCCACGGGCATTATTGACCCTATCATACACCAAACGCTACTGCCTTACCGCCATTATTGGTGTCATGAACTTCGTCAATAATCTCAAGCTCGCGCTCACAAAACGGTTCAATAAAGCTGCTGACACTTTTTAGCGGTTTCATCGCTTTAAAGCCTGAATCGATAAAGTCGTAAAGCGGCTGGAAGTTATGGCGATAAGCCGTGCCTTTTGCGAGACCAAAGGCTTTTTTGAGCATAAATGAATTCAAATCTTTATCAGTACGGTAGCAGACCTCTTTTAGATTGTTAATCTGCACGCGGCGCTCATTGGCTTCATCGACTGCGCGGTAAGCGGCAAGCATATTTTCTTCATTGACTGCTAAATCTTGCGCAACCAACCACTCGGCCAAATGTAAATCCAGCTCAATGGCCAAGATAGACGCTTGAATGCCCATGCTGCCCGCTTCTAAAGAAGCCTCTTTGGCAAGGCGTTCAAGTTTTTTGGCTTTGGGTAAGATACGATCTAACTGCTCTGCCAATACTTTAAATTCATCACCACCGTATAGCTGCGTTAAAAAATACTCTGCCATCGGTTTGTTTTTTGGTTGTTCAAACAGCGCGCTATGGGTACGCTTAATACGTGCCTGTTGCCATGTTTGCACTTCTTTGAGCTTGGTATTTAAGGCAGCATCTTTATGGTGTGGCAACGCCCAAAAACGGTTTAAGTGCTGTTGTAAATTGGCTAACGCAGACATGGCAGGTAATCCTATAAAAAGTAAAAATGGCAATAAAATTGCTAATAAAAGATTAGAAATGATACTAAATTCTTATCTTTGTGGGCAGCTATTAAAGCATGCGCGCAAGATTTTGTTCACCTTAAAAGAAAATACCACAGAATACAAATGTCAAACTGTTACATAGCAGGGTTATTTACTGGTTTTACGCAATGCTATGATTCACTATATAAATAAGACAGCTTATAAAAACTATAAATAAGAGATGTATAAAAATTATCTAATAATAAAGCGAGTATGGACATGAGCAAAAAAAATAAATCGACTGAAAGCCAAGCGCCAGAAGCGGTAAGTGACCAGTTTAGTAAGCAAGTCGTCGAGCAGCGTTTGACGCCCAATCCGTTAAATATCTTTGCTATGGACAAAGATACATTGCGCTTGGCGTTAGTCACCGCTCAGTTTGCCCTACGCGCCACGCGGCAGCAAACACCGCCGACTACCAATAAACCAACTGGGCTCTTGGTGTTGGTCAACGGCATGGAGCAAGCGGGCAAGGGCACCGCAGTCACCCAGCTGCGGCAATGGGTTGACCCGCGCTTACTCAAGGTTGAGGCGACTATCGGAGATTGTCCCTTAGAGCATCAGCCGATTTGGCAGGCGCATACCAAAGCGCTGCCACGTCATGGCGATGTGATGGTGTATTTTGGCAACTGGTATGCCGACTTACTCTATAACGTCATGCGCATGGCGACCTTAGATGACAATGAAGATGATGACGATAAGGTGAAAAAAAGTGAAGATAAGAATAATAAGACGCTGAAAAATAACGCCTTGCCTATTGGCCAATGGCAAGACTATCTAAAGCAAGAACTCACCAAACTACAAGCCTTTGAACAAGACCTTGCTGCTAACCAAACCAAGTTGCTTAAATGTTGGTTTCATGTCGATATCGAAACCTTGCAGGCGCGGCTAAATGACGATGAAGCTGATCCAGAGTTTTTATATCAAATCGATTGGAAAAGTAAACAGGTCGTCGATACTTTTAATAAGGTAGCAACCGCGCTATTACGCCAGCAGAATGACTGGATTATTATCAATGGTGATGATAAATCAGAGGCTGCCACTCATTTTTGTCATGAAGTATTGCAAGCGATGCAAACCGCGCTCGAAAGCAGTAAAGCAGAAAGCGGTAAAGCAGAAAGTCAGAATATAAAAGAAGCAGCAAAATTCGAGCTTGTAGCAATCCCTAAAATTTTGATAGAGGTTGACGATACCGAGATAGATAAATCTGACTATCATAAAGCGCTTGCCGATAAGCAAGCACACCTTGCCAAATTGCTACGGGCGCTTCAGGGTCGGCACGTGGTCTTTGCCTTTGAAGGGATGGACGCCGCTGGCAAAGGCGGCGCGATCAAAAGGCTGGTTGCGCCACTCGATCCGCGCGAATATCAGATTTATAATATTGGCGCACCGATGCTATATGAATTGCAGCATCCTTATTTATGGCGTTTTTGGACCAAGCTGCCCAATGAGCAAATCGATCGTATCAGCCGTATCGCCATCTTTGATCGTACGTGGTATGGGCGCGTATTGGTCGAACGTATCGAGGGCTTTGCGACTGACGCAGAATGGCAGCGCGCTTATGACGAAATCAATCGTTTTGAAGCAGATTTGGTCGCTGCTGGCACGGTAGTTATCAAATATTGGCTCGCTATTGATAAAGGGGAGCAACTCAAACGCTTTGAGGCGCGCGAAGAGACGCCGCATAAACAGTTTAAACTGACCGATGATGATTGGCGTAATCGTGATAAATGGGTGGATTATGTGCAATCGGCAGCTGATATGTTGGCACGTACCAATACCAAGGATGCACCTTGGGCAATCATCGCGACTAATGAAAAGCGTCAAGCGCGCCTAGAGGTATTAGACCACGCTATTAAACAGCTATCCGCGGCATTGTCTATCACTGCTGATACTAAATAAATGGATGATAAGTGATGGCTCGTATTGAATAGTAATAGTGATAAAGGCTTTATACGAGTTTAAAAGTTAATATTATTTTTTATTTGAAGTCTTAGGAAAAATTAACAACATTTTTCTACTAAATAAGCAGCTTTTTTGAGTGATATATTCAAAGTTACAAATCTCGTAATATCATCATGCAATCTGTGTCTATATTTAATATAATAGGCGCGTAACAACTTCTGCCTGCTCACAAAATAGCTGCACAGTCAGAGATGGTATTTATCCTATAAATATTTTAATTATTAACAACAGATTTTTTATAACCAACGCTATCACTATAAAACCTAAGCCGCAAGCTGCTGTAATCGGACGATTTGGCAAGACTACTTGCGGCTTTATGGCATTTTGTGGCTTAGGTTTTTCGCTGATAGGTGGGCAAGCTTGCGCGTAAATATTTACAAGCACGCAGAACTATCAGGACAATATAGAGCGCAGTAGATAGTAACTTTTTATAACCCTATTTTCAAATTCGTACATTCAAAACAGTATTTCGAGAAACATATTCAAAACAGTATGACAAAACCACGTTGCGGACACGCTATCATGATGTTGGGTGGTGAAAACGACACCATCAATAGCGCCGCAATGACATCAATCACCTATAATTTCAATCAGCTTACGCAGGACGTATCAACGTATGGGTATTAGCAGCAGTTCTACAGGACCAACCAAAGCAGTCGGTTCTATGAGAATCAATCTATTTTTTGCCATTTTACTGATTGCGATGACCGCTTACTTTTTATGGTGGGGTCTAGATTACACCATGCATCAGCAGACGACGCTATTTATCGTAGCGACGGCTTTTGGTGTCTTTATGGCATTTAATATCGGCGGTAACGACGTCGCCAACTCCTTCGGTACTTCGGTGGGCGCAGGGACATTGACGATTCCGCAAGCTTTGGGTATCGCCGCGATATTTGAAGTGTCGGGCGCGGTGCTGGCGGGCGGTGAAGTTACCGATACCATCCGCAGCGGCATCGTTGACTTAGATGGTTTATCGGTTTCGCCCAATCAGTTTATTTATGTCATGCTCTCAGCGCTTATCGCGGCGGCATTTTGGCTGTTGTTTGCCACCAAAAAAGGTCTGCCTGTTTCGACCACCCATGCCATTATTGGCGGCGTCGTTGGTAGCTCTATTGTACTCGGTATCTCTTTAGGTGGTACCGACATGGCACTATCGACCGTCGATTGGGGTACGATTGGAACAATTGCTATCTCTTGGGTCATCTCACCCGTGTTAGGCGGCGTATTTTCTTACCTTTTATATGGTCAAATTAAGAAAAAAATCATTGAATATAATGATCGAACCGAAGCGCATATTGCGACGCTAAAAGACGATAAAAAAACCGTCAAGCAAAATCATAAAGAGTATCTAGAAAGTCTAACCGAGTCAGAGCAATTGGCGTATACCTCAGCGATGCTGCGCGATCAAGAAATCTATAAAGATGATGATTGTGACATCGAGGATTTAGAAACCGATTATTACAAACAGCTTTATAAGATTGAGCACGAACGTAGCAACCTTGATACCCTAAAAGCCCTTAAACAATGGGTACCGCTCATCGCTGGCGCAGGCGGCGCGGTCATGACTTCGTTGGTGGTGTTCAAAGGCTTAAAGAACGTCAACAGCAACATGACGACGCTGCAAGGCTTTTTTATCATGGGTATGATAGCGGCGCTGGTATGGCTTGCGACCTTTATTTATACCAAGAGTATCCGCGGTAAGCATAAAGAAGATTTGACCAAAGCGACGTTTATTATGTTTAGCTGGATGCAGGTCTTTACTGCTTCTGCCTTTGCTTTTAGTCATGGTTCAAACGATATTGCCAACGCCGTCGGTCCTTTTGCCGCGATTATGGACGTTATCCGTACCAATAGCATAGCGACCGAAGCGGCTGTACCGCCTGCGGTGATGTTGACCTTTGGTGTGGCGCTCATCGTTGGTCTTTGGTTTATCGGTAAAGAAGTCATTCAAACCGTCGGGACCAATTTGGCAAAAATGCATCCAGCTTCAGGCTTTTCCGCGGAATTGGCTGCAGCTGCCGTCGTTATGGGCGCGTCGACCATGGGTCTGCCCGTATCCAGTACGCATACGCTGGTTGGTGCAGTACTTGGCATCGGTATCGTCAATCGTGATACCAATTGGGCGCTGATGAAACCTATCGGTCTGGCATGGGTAATTACCTTGCCTGCGGCGGCTTCGATGTCGGCTATCAGCTATCTGTTATTAAGTAATATTTTTAAATAAAAGTTTTATCGTTATTTATTATGGTTTTCTATTAATAAATAAAAAACGCTTATCAGCAGCTGCCGATAAGCGTTTTTTTATACAAGTTTGAATGTTTACTCGGTACCAAACTGCTTACGTTTTTTGGCAAAGAAGCGGTCCAATCTGTCCATCGCATCTTCTAAATCATGCAGATTGGGTAAAAACACCAAGCGGAAATGGTCGGGTGCATCCCAGTTAAAGCCGGTCCCTTGTACCATTAAGACGTTTTCTTCTATCAATAAATCCATCATAAACTGCATATCGTCTTTGATAGGATAAACTTCAGGGTCCATCTTTGGAAAGCAATAAAACGCCCCTTGCGGCATGGTGCAAGAAATACCTTTAATGGCATTAAGACGTGAAACGGCCAGTTCGCGCTGCTTTGATAGCCGTCCTGATTTTGAAGTGAGCTCTTTCATACTTTGATAGCCGCCCATTGCTGTTTGAATGGCATATTGACCTTGAACGTTAGAACATAGGCGCATAGACGCCAGCATATCTAAGCCTTCGATAAAGTCGGCAGCATGGTCTTTTTTACCAGAAACCATCATCCAGCCCGCACGGAAACCAGCGATACGGTGCGACTTTGATAAGCCGTTATAAGACAGCACCAGTACATCATCGGTCAAGGTGCTCATCGGCGTATGCGTCATGTCATCATAAAGAATACGGTCATAAATCTCATCGGCCATGATGATTAAATCATGCTCTTTGGCGGCTTCGATAATTTGCAATAATACTTCATCACTATACAGCGCGCCCGTTGGGTTATTGGGGTTGATCACCACAATGCCTTTGGTTTTGGGTGTAATTTTAGACTTAATGTCTTCGATATCAGGATGCCAATTATCCTCTTCATTACAGCGATAGTGCACGGCTGTACCGCCTGCCAAATTGGCCGCTGCTGTCCAAAGCGGGTAGTCGGGCATTGGAACCAGCACCTCATCGCCATCGTTCATGAGTGCTTGCATGGTCATCACAATCAGCTCAGAGACACCATTACCCAAATATACATCGCGCACATCGACAGCCGACAGCAGACCTTTTGATTGATAATATTGCAAGACCGCTTTACGTGCCGCAAAAATCCCTTGCGAGTCCGAGTATCCTGTCGCTTCTGGCAGGTTCATCGCTACATCGCGCAAAATCTCGTGCGGTGCTTCAAGGCCAAACGGCGCAGGGTTGCCAATATTCAGCTTTAAAATACGCTTACCTTCAGCTTCCATTTTATTGGCTGTTTGCAAAAGTGGACCGCGAATGTCATAGCAAACGTTTTGTAATTTATCAGATTTTTTAATTGGATTCATAGAGTGACCACTTATCGGATTGGGTTGTGAATTTGCGGTAGAAGTAGGGGCTACGTTTTGCGGCGTAGGCGTTTCGTTTTTATTATGAGAATTGATAGGTTGATTTGAATTAGAAACGCTATCCATGTCGTTTTGTAAATCGCCACGTAATAAATAGCCTTCACTACATCCTAAGATACGCGCTAGGGTCGGCAGCTTCGATGACACGATGCCATTGGTGCCGCGCTCCCAATTAGAAATCGCACCACGACTCACCTTGGCACCTGCTGCCGTCATCGCCTGCGCCAATTGCTCGGCGGTCATGCCTTTATCGCGGCGCAGTTGTACCAGTCGTTCGGCTTGCGTACTTTGAGGAGCTTGGGAAAATTCGCTATCAGCCATTGTTGTTTAAGCCTTTTATTAAAGATAATCTATTCCTAATGCAAGATATTATTGCATACACTTTATTAATGCAAGCCTAAAGACAGAATTTTTATAAAGTTGATATTTAATGCAAGAATAACTTGCAATCTATCGTGATTTTTCAGCAATGAAAAAATGAGCCAAATGCTCGTTTAATAAAATTACAACTTTACTGATTGAGGCGGCAGCGTAATTTGCTATATTTTATCTTTCTATCTCTAATGTTATTTCTTTAAACCTGAAACTTTACACTGCTAGATTGAGGACTTTTATAGTCACTACCTTGAATAGTCAGACAATCAGCAGCAGATAAAGCCTAGCGTTTTTATAAAAACGTACGATAAATTGGTCAGTAACTGACACACCGCAAATGAGATAACCAATCATTTAATAAGGATAAAAGATGCAAGACAATCAATTAAGCAAAGAAGAAATCAGCCAATTGACCGAAGCGGATTGGAAAGAGCGCCTGACTGCAGATGAGTACCATGTGATGCGTGAGAAGGGCACTGAGCGCCCATTTACCGGCGTCTATAACGATGTCAATGATAAAGGTATCTATCGCTGTAAAGGCTGCGGGGCAAGTTTGTTTGAGTCGGACAATAAGTTTGATGCAGGCTGTGGTTGGCCAAGCTTTGATCAAAGTATCGATAATAGCGCTATCGATGAGCATGAAGATAACTCGCTTGGCATGCGCCGTACCGAAGTGACGTGCAGCAATTGCGGCGCGCATTTGGGACACGTATTCCCCGATGGACCGCGTGAGACCACAGGTATGCGCTACTGCATCAACTCAGTGTCTATCGATTTGGATAAAGCTGAAGAGTAAGTATCAATATAGTCAGTATTTTAGTTAAAGTTAGACTGATAAAAGGAAGTACATGGTGCTTCCTTTTTTCTTATAAGCATGTAAATTTATGATAAAAATAACAAGACAATCAATTTAAGGATGAATATGAGCACTATTTACGATTTTACCGCTGAACGTATGGATGGCACCTCGCAAGCCTTTAGCGATTATAAAGGTAAAGTATTATTAATCGTCAATACCGCCAGTAAATGTGGCTTTACGCCACAGTTTGAAGGGCTCGAGGCGCTGTATCAACAATATAAAGAGCAAGGACTCGTTGTGATTGGCTTTGTGATTGGCTTTCCTTGTAATCAGTTCGGCGCTCAAGACCCGGGGACTAACGAGGAGATTGGGGCGTTTTGCCAAAAGAATTATGGCGTTAGCTTTCCGATGATGGCAAAAGTTGATGTCAACGGTAAGGACGCCCATCCAATTTTTGCTTGGCTAAAAAACCAAAAGAGCGGACTGCTGACAGACGGTATTAAATGGAATTTTACTAAGTTTTTGATTGGACCAGATGGGCAAGTCATTGACCGTTATGCGCCAACCACCAAGCCTGACGCCCTTAAAGCGGACATCGAGCGCGCGCTAGCAGCTAAATAAACGATAAGCTAAAAAAATTTTTGGTTTTATGTAAAATATAAAGCCAATAAAAACAGAGGCTTGTCTGTATATTTGCTAAATTAAGAAAAAATACGCGAGAAAAGAGCAAATAGGGTTTGACAGCCATGTGTAAATCTATATAATACACACCCACAGAGCGAGGCTTTAGTTAGTTCTCTTCTGTTGAAAGTTATTTAAAGGGTGACAGCTTTAAATGTTAAAACTTTCAGGAAATCCTATTTAAAGGATTTCCCTTGCGAAGCTAAAATTGCGGTGCAATTCTTTAACGCTTCTCAGGGTGATTAGCTCAGTTGGTAGAGCGTCTGCCTTACACGCAGAATGTCGGCGGTTCGAATCCGTCATCACCCACCACTTATTAGCAAGTGGGTCTTTTAAAAGATGAAATGCTAAAAACGACCTAAGCAGCGGTAGTTCAGTTGGTTAGAATACCGGCCTGTCACGCCGGGGGTCGCGGGTTCGAGTCCCGTCCGCTGCGCCATATTTAAAACGAATTTAGACTGTTAAGTCTAAGCAAGTTTCGCCTCAAACATTAGCTTGTTTGAGGTTTTTTTGTGTCTGCTCATTTTAAATAGTAGCGGCGTGACTTATATTTCTATTGTATGCTGTGCTAATAGCTAAATTTTACATGGCTATTGTTAATAGGGATAGAAAATAACATGGAATATAACCACATACCTAGAGAGCCGTTAGGCTTTTTTCCAACCCCGCTGGTTGAGCTGAAACGATTGAGTCAAGCCTTGGGCGGCCCCAAAATCTATATGAAAAGAGATGACAATACGGGGCTGGCATTGGGTGGCAATAAAACCCGCAAGCTTGAATTTATCCTCGGTGACGCGCTTGCCAAAGGTGCCGATACCATCATCACTGCGGGCGCGATACAGTCAAACCATTGCCGTCAGACAGCAGCGGCAGCGGCAAGCTTAGGACTGGAGTGTCATTTAGTGTTAGGCGGTGGAGAGCCGGAGCAGGCAAATGGCAATCTCTTGCTAGATAAGCTGTTTGGTTGTCATATCCACTGGGCAGGCAATCATCGCAAAGGCGAGGACATTCCTCGCATCGTTGAACAATTAACCAACCAAGGCAAAAACGTCTACGTGGTGCCGTACGGTGGTTCAAGCGAGCTTGGGGCGTTAGCCTTTGTAGAGGCGTTTAAAGAGCTAGAATCGCAGCGTCAAAGCATGGGTATATCCTTGACCCATATCGTATTTGCCTCAAGCTCTGGCGGCACGCAAGCGGGCTTAATGCTTGGCAATAAAATCTTTAACTCACCTTATCAAATCGTCGGTATTAATATTGATAAAAGCGAAACCGATCAAGTCGCCTTTGATCAATATACGCTAGCGCTTGCTAATAGCACGGCAAAATTAATCAAGACAGATTATAAATTTACCGCGTCAGACTTATTTCTTAACTCTGATTACGTTGGTGAAGGCTATGGCGTAGTGGGTGCATTAGAAAATGAGGCGATTTCTTTAACGGCGCAAACAGAAGGGATATTGGTCGACCCTGTTTATACTGGTCGCGCGATGGGCGGACTTATCGATATGATTCGTAGGGGGAAGATTAAGAAAACCGATAGTGTGTTGTTTTGGCATACTGGCGGTGCGCCAGCTTTATTTGCTTATGCCAACGATTTGGATTTGGCGAAAAAAGCCGTAAGTCAGAAGTTTGATTCCTTACAACAAGAAATTTGACTTATTATTGTTTTATAAAGCAAGTGTTTACAGGCGCTGATTAAGCCGACTGACAGCAGCAATCAGCGCCACCATAATAATACCCATAATAATAAGAATCCCCGACATCAGGTGCGCTGCTTCGTAATTTAGCGCCTCTACTTGCTCATATATCGCAATAGAGACAACCTTGGTCTCACCTGAAATGCTGCCACCTATCATCAGTACCACGCCAAATTCGCCAATGGTATGCGCAAAACTGATTAAGCCGCCTAGAATAATACCGATACGCGCTTGCGGTAGGACAATTTTTATAAAACGTCTAAGACGGCTAGGTTCTAATAAGCTTGCCACTTCCATCACGCTTTGGGGAATACGCAAAAACTGAGCATAGACGGGCTGAATATAAAAGGGCAGGGAGTAGATGATAGAGCCAATTACCAGCCCTTCAAAGGTAAAAACCAAAGGGCTGATATTATGCTCGATAAGCCATTGTCCAATACCGACGCTCGGGCTGAGTAATAATAATAAATAAAAACCAATGACGGTAGGCGGCAAAACAAGAGGCATCGCAATGATGCCCATCAATAGAATCTTTATACGCCCAACGATATTTCCTCGGCTAGGCTTGGCAAGCCAATAGGCCAATGGCGTCGCAAATAACAATAAGCAAAGGGTGGTAATGCTGGCAAGCTTGATGCTTACCCATACCGGCAGCAGCATGTCTGAAATAAGAAACTGGGACATCATAGCGTGATTATCTATCTACCTTTTATCCAGTGCGCCGCTGATAGGGCATTATTTATGCTGTCACGTTATTTATAGATCGCTTGCCTTGATAACGTGTTACTTATGTCACATTTCACTTATTTCACGAAGGCAAGCTTATCAAAGGGCTAAAGTATTCACTTGAGCAAACCTAATCCGTCCTTATTCTTTCGATAGATTGCTACAAACAAGCTACTTAACAGCCAAATAACCCGCTTTAGCAAAATAGGCCTGTCCAGCAGGCGAGCGCAGGTAATCAGTAAAATCTGCTGCGCTAGCAACATCGGTAATAACGATACCGTCCTGCAGGATAGCAGGATAAGAGTCGGCTGGTAAAATATAAAATTGCTCGGGCGTCGCTTTGATGGCTGTCACTTGCGACTGGGCGACAAAGCCATAATCGACATTACCTGTGTGGGCATATTGAAAAGCTTGGCCAATATTTTCCGCCTGAATGATGCGCTTTTTTGCCGTTAGAGAGTCGTAAAGGTTTTGTGCTTGTAAATAAGCCTTGGCAGATTCGCCATAAGGCGCAAGCTCAGGGTTGGCGATAGTAATTTTCGTCTTGTCATCACGCTTTAATAACTCAGTCAGTGTACTCTGATTCAAACTATCAACCGGCTTGGCCGCGCTATAAATAGAGAGTTGACCTTGAGTATAGGTAAACGGCGTCCGACTGCTGTCACCTTTAAACATCCCATCTACCAATTTAGCCGGAAACTCTTGGTTGGCGGCTAAGAAAATATCGTAAGGTGCGCCGGCAGTGATTTGCGAATATAGCTTACCTGAAGAAGCAAAGGTAACCTCAATCTCTTGATTGGGCAGGTTCTTATCTTTTTTATAACCTTCGATGATTTCAGGCAATACGTCCGATAAATTGGCGGCGGCAGCAATGCGAATGGCTTCACTAGGTTGAGTGGTCTGTGGTGCGTTTTCTGTAACCACTGCGGTTTCATTAGGGCTGTTTTCTTGGCTACAAGCGCTGAGTATTAAAGCCAAGCACGCGGATGCGCCCAATGTTGCTATCGATTTATACCGTTTTAAATAAGAAAAATTGGTAAGGGGTTGATGCTGAGCATTTGATGGTTTTGAGTGCATAACCTACATCCTCTACTTTAAAAAAGAACAATAGTCAGTAAAAATGAATAATTTTGCAGTATATATCAGTTTTTTATAGTTATTGGCTTAATTATTTTCTAAACGATATGCATATCACGACTACCTATTTTTCATCAATGTTATTGAGTGAGTCATCATTAATTAACCGTTAATTAGCCATTATTGCTCAGCCATTTTGAAGAATCATCTTGATAGTATTCCTGTTTCCACACCGGAATATCGGCTTTAATGGTATCTAATATCCAGCGGCAAGCGTCAAAAGCAGGATAGCGATGGGCAGAAACCACACCAACCCAAACTGCCACATCGCCAATCTCTAGCGCGCCAATACGATGGATAGCAATGGCATGGGTAATCTCAAAACGCTTTTTGGCTTCTTCGATGATGGCGCGGCCTTGATTGATGGCCAAATCTTCATAACCATAATAGGTTAGGCGGTTAACGCTCGTGGCATTATTATGGTTGCGAACACGCCCCTCAAAGCAGACAAAGGCACCGCAGCTGTCATCATCGAGCGTTTTTTTAAGGCGGCTTTCATCAATATCGGTATCTAAAAGCGCAAAACCATCACGTTCAGCGATGAGATACGCCTCATCGATGCTACGTTTGATGCTCATCGATTGCCCATGTACGTTGTCTGTCATTTATTTCTCTGCCTATAGTTAATCTTAAAAATTCTGTACAAAAATGTGCTACTGATATAAATCTTCCTTGCTTGCTGTGCCTACGCAGACAGAGGCTACGGAAAATTTATACCGGTAGCACCATGTTTATTTTATAGTGAGTTCACTCTAGTGTTTAACAAGGTGTTTAGCTGTTAAGCGGCGCGCAAAGTAACGCCCCTCATAAAAAGTAGATAAATAAATAAACGGTTTTCAATTAACCATTTGAATTAACCACCAGCGACTGGGGTGATAAACACCACACTATCGCCGTCATAAATCTCATCTGTCCATTTCACAAAATAGTCATTTACCGCCACACGTAGTTCTGACTGCGGACGACTAAAGCGATGCTTTTGGCGCAGCTGCTCATATAGCTCAGTTAATGAGGTCGACTGTGGCACCGTAACTTTTTCTTCATGACAATTGGCTTCATCAGCTAAGCTGGCAAAGTATAAAACGTTGATATCCATCGTCGCATTTGTCTCTGTATTGCTTTCTACTAAGGTGCTCATGGCAATCTTCCTTATTTTTTAAACTGCTTATTCATTGTTTAACTGTATGTTTTTCAAGAATTTATGATTTTTAAAGCACTTTTACGCATGCTGATAGTCGGATTTACCGCCCGTTTTTTTCATCAGATGAATATTGTCAATCACAATATCATGCGAGATGGCTTTGGTCATATCATAAATGGTCAAGCAGGCAACGCTAACCGCGGTCAGTGCTTCCATCTCTACCCCAGTTTTATGGGTGACTTTGACGGTAGCGGTTACGGTAATGCTCTGGTGCGCATCGTCATATGCAAAGCTTAAACCAATCTTATCTAAAGGCAAGGGATGGCAAAGCGGAATGAGGTCATGGGTGCGTTTGGCCGCCATGATGCCAGCGATATGAGCAGTTTGAGTAATGCTGCCTTTTTTGGTCATACCATCAGCAGCTTTGATTTGATCATAAATGGGCGCTGGAAAAATTACTTGTCCACTCGCATGGGCTTCTCTGGTAGTGGGCGTCTTGTCACTCACATCGACCATGGTAATATCACCGTCGCTGTCTAAATGCGAGAGGCCCGATTGATTGCTTGGTTGATTGTTGGTTTTTGGATTGTCACTATTCATTCTTTATTTCTCTTAGAAAACGAATTTCTCTTAAACGGTCGGCTCTTTTCAATAAACGTTTTTTTAAGTTGTTTAGTTCATGAGTCGTTTAAAGCTAAACAAGCACGGACAAAATCTTTAGGTGTATTAAAATTGGTTAACTCTTGCCATACTTTGGCAAAAGGTACCGTTTGCACAATTGGCTTAATAAATTTCATCACCTGCCGCTGACCATTGTCGATATAATGCTTTAAGTCAGGTTCAATACTTAAACGATATAAAGCTAACAAAGGGTATAAATGACTGTCATCAGTAAGGCAAATGACTGACTTATCTGTGTCTTGCGTAATATAAGGCCGCAGTTTTTGCCATAAACCCATGACAGGGATTAAGCTATCGCAGCTAATAACCAGCAGCCAAGACGATTTAGTATCTGTTATTTTGGTGAGATTATTAGTGTTTTCTTGTGGCGTCAATGCTTGCAGTGCTGCTTCAATCGCTACCAACGCCCCGCCTGTTTCAATCGAGTTGTCATCTTTGTTAGAAAGACTTTTGCCAGATAGCTTTGTGTCAGATAGTTTTTTGCTACAAAGACCGTTAGCAGATAAGTAGTCAGCAATACAAAAAATTGGCGATTGCGGTTTTTTCTTAGTCAAATCTACATGGACGCTAAAACCACGTCCATTATCGGCAATCATAATAGGTAGATTGCTCATCATTGCGCTGCTTAATTCAAGCGCTTGCCTGACGTGATAATCAAGCAGACGTTCGCCTGTTGGCAGGGTAAGCTCAGCTTTTGGCGACCCCATACGTTTGGAGGCGCCACCTGCCAAAATAACGATACCTGCTAAGCGCTTGGATTTATCCACTTCGTCTGATTGGACTAAGCCATCTGCAACTGCAAGCATGAATTAGTCATGACCTGGGTTGGTACGCATAAAGTGCGGCACAAAATTACAAGGACGCGTGCGGCTATCAAGCTGCTCTTGTAAGATACCTTCCCAAGCAGTGCGACAAGCACCTGATGAACCGGGCAGGCAAAAAATCCCCGTGCCATTTGCCATACCAGCGACGGCGCGCGATTGGATGGTCGACATGCCGATATCGTCTTTTGAGATTAAGCGGAACATCTCGCCAAAGCCATCGACCGATTTATCAAATAATACGCCAACCGCTTCTGGCATGCTGTCGCGGATATAAAAGCCAGTACCGCCGGTAGTAATAATAGCGTGCACCTCAGGGTCGGCAATCCAGTTACTAATGACGGCTCTGATTTTATAAATGTCATCAGTTATCAGCTGACGGTCGGCAAGTTGATGACCTGCTGCGGTTAATTGGTCGACCAAATATTGCCCTGAGGTGTCTTCTGCAAGAGTACGACTGTCAGAAACCGTTAAAATAGCAATGTTAAGCGGGGTAAAAGGTGCTTGCAGCTTACTCATGGATGTTCCTTAACGCTTGTTATAAAAATTAAAAGTTTTTATGATAAATCAATTAGCCACCAATCATCGACAAATTATGCATCATGCCGCTGTTTGATTCGTGAAGGTGATGATGCTCAGGTTTAATCGGCATAAAGCTGTGCAGTGTATTCACAAGCCCGGCCACATCATCTTGCTCGAGATACGGACGAATATCGTAGTTACCTTGGTCGAATAAGCACAAATGCACCTTACCTTGACTACTGACGCGCAAGCGATTGCAGCTGTCACAAAAATGGGCAGCATAAGGGGCAATCATGCCGATACGACCTTTATAATCAGGGTGGCTATATTCTATCGCTGGACCATCGGTGCTGCCACGCTCGTGGGTTTGCCAGCCGTGCTTGATTAAATAATTGGTAATGATATCGGACTGTGCGTGCTGGGCAAAAAACAAATCGCTGTTGTCACTGGTCTGCATAAATTCGATAAAGCGATAGGTAACGGCTCTGTCTTTGACATAGTTGATCGCATTCATCAGATTTTCAAAGGCGGTTTCTGCCATCAAAATACTGTTTATTTTTAGCTTAATATCTGTGGTCGCAAGCAAAGTATCCATATCAGCCAACAGCTGCGGCAACATATCAAAGCCCGTCATCTTATGAAAAGTCGCGGCGTCAAAGCTATCCATACTAATATTAATTTGATTCAGGCCAGCCGCTTGCCAAGCTGCTAAGTGTTTGCCAAGTTTATAACCATTACTGGTCATAGCAACCGTTTCAATGCCTTCGGTGTTTTTGATGGTTCTGATAATGTCTACCACGTCACGACGTATAGACGGCTCACCGCCCGTAATTCTTACCTTTTTGGTACCGACTTGAGCAAAACCACGTATTAAGGTCGCAATTTCAGTGACGCTAAGCTCACCCTTAGGCGGTTTACCTTGGTAGCCATTTGGCAGGCAATACTCACAGCGAAAATTGCAAAAATCAGTAATCGATAGACGCAAATAGGTAAGACGTCTTGCGAAACCATCGGTCAATGGTTGAGAGGGCGTAGTCGGGGAATACGACGTGATAGCCGTTTTCGATGATGAATCACCATCAAAAATAGCGGGTGCAGCGGCAGGCGAATACAGTTGCGCATTGCCTACGGTGGGGGCAAGATGGTTCATAGATGATTACCATTAATATTAAGTATAGTGTGTACTTTTAGGCGTTGCCTCAGGTTGTGAGTAGGAAGTTTCATTTAGGTATGATTATGACAGCTTATGGGCAAATAACCATTCACCATAAGTGACCCAAAAACTACCACCAAAGTAGTAGTAGCACTTGATAGTAGTTCATCAGTTTCTCATGATTAACCGCATAAAGAATTATTAACTATGTAACCATTAATTCGCTATGCAAGGATTAATAATTGAGTGCTTAACTGTATAACCAAGGAAACGGCTGAACTTGCACTTGCTCGCCAGCGGCTACATTGCCAGAATCCTGCGCCAATACGATAAAGCAATTGGCGTGGCTCAGCTGCTTGATACGGTGGGATTGTTGTTTGCTAAAGCTTTCAACGTAAAATTCGCCAGACTCCGTTTGCGATAAAATGCCTCTTTGAAAATCCTTACGTCCCGCTGCTTTTTTGATATCGTTTTTAAGCGTTGCGGTCAAGCTAAGCTGCATAGGTCGCTCTTGAGGCGCAGTGCCTGCCATTTGCCATAACGCTGGAATGACAAATTGTAGGCTGCCAACGACGGTCGATAGCGGATTGCCGGGCAAACCAAAATACAATACGGGCTTGGTAAGGTTTTGCGTCAGCTCACCAAAGACAAACGGTTTGCCAGGTTTCATGGCGACTTTATAATGATTAATCTGCCCAAGCTGCTCAATGACCGT
Organism: Psychrobacter sp. M9-54-1; assembly: GCF_016613355.1. Taxonomy (NCBI): domain Bacteria; kingdom Pseudomonadati; phylum Pseudomonadota; class Gammaproteobacteria; order Moraxellales; family Moraxellaceae; genus Psychrobacter; species Psychrobacter sp. M9-54-1. The sequence continues at coordinate 116,009 of NZ_JADGFW010000026.1, forward strand.
GGTTAAAAAATCATAATCACCAACCGACACGCCAGCGGTAGAGATAAGCACGTCACACTCTTGCATCGCTTGGGTTACGGCAGCGGTGGTTTTATCTAAATCATCAGCAATGATGCCATAATCGCGAATAGTGACGGGCAAGCTTGAAAGCAAGGTTTTTAGCGTCGGGGTGTTGGAGTTATAGATTTGCGCGAGGCTGGTCAGCTCATTACCTATGGCAATAAGCTCATCGCCTGTTGCAAGTATACCAACGGTTAAAGGCTGGTAAACATCGACTTTATCAAAGCCTAAATTCGCTAATAGGCTGATATCAGTAGGATTTAAGCGTTTACCTTTTTGTAATACCGCCTCATCAGCCTCGATCTCTTCGCCTTGCTTACGGATATTGTCGCGAGGGTTAGCAGCTTGACTAAGGGTAATAGTATAAGGCTTTGATTTATCTATGCTGTCTTTTATGGCGGCAAAATTGGTATTTTCTTGCATAACGACCGTATCGCAGCTGTCAGGAACGACGGCGCCAGTAAAGATGCGCACCCCTTGTCCTGCGGTAATTACGCCGTTATAAGGACTGCCAGCTTGCGACTCACCGATGATCTCAATCGTACTGTCGGCGCCAAGCATGCTGCCTTGTGCCAGCGCATAACCATCCATCGCCGATAGATTTTGTCTAGGGACGGCAAACGGTGAGATGATATCTGTTGCCAAAATATGATTGCGACTGTCTAATAAATCATAGCTCACGATTGTCCTTTTACCGAGCGGATAGTCGTCATTATTATAAGTTTCTATGCGCTGCGTTATTTTTGCAGTAAGCCCTGCGACAGTAATCATAATTCCCTACTTATTTTATTTATATTAAACTTATACAGCCATCACAATGGTATAACATAAGAAGATACGTTATACCATAAGACTCACTTTATATCATAACAACTGCTTTATGGTATAAAAATTAGCTGATTGATACTAAATAACTGACAGAAAATGGCTTAGCCGCGGAAAATATTTTCTTGTTCAAGCGACATCTCGATGCCTTCGATATCAGCGTCATTTGCTAAGGTAAATAAGTAATCGCGCAACGATTGGTGAAACGCTTGTTGGCTGAGCTTATTATGAATCGCAGGGCTGACTTGCTCATAAGTCATCTGAATGCCAGGCTCTTTGGTTAGCACGTCGACAACATGAAAACCATAACGGCTCTCGATAGGGCTTGGCGCCAGTCCTGCATCCATTTTAAATAACGTGCCTTCAAATTCTGGTACAGTCTGACCTTTATTAATAATGCCAAGCTCGCCGCCTTGCTCTTTCGATGGGCAAGCGGAATGCTGGCGCGCCAGTTGGATAAACTCGGCATCGGGGTTGGCATTATTTTTGATTTGGTCGATAAGTGCGTAAGCGGTTTTTTTAAGCTTTAATCGCTCATTGCCGTCTTCGGGCGGACACGCCAATAAAATATGGCGCACGCTCATAATGGGGTCGGTTTTAAAGTCAGTGATATTCTGCTTATAATAACGCTCGCAGGTTGCCATATCTGGTATCGTTGCTTGCACGTTTTTTTCTATTAAACTTGAGATGGCTTTTTCTTCATCGTCAAGCCATGTTGTCTCGCCAAGGCTTGGCTCCTCTAAAACCGCAAGGCGAAGCAGTTCACGCACGACTAAGGCTTGCGTCGCTAAAAATACCGCGTCTTCTTTATTCGGGGCAGGATGGTATTGCAGCTCTTGGGCAATCGCCGTTCTATCTATCATCACGCCATTGACCGTCACCGATGGCAGCTCATCACGGCTAGAGGCAATCAGGTTTTTATGGTTGCTGCGCTCTTCTGCCATGGCTTTTGCGATAAACTCTTGGTCAGAATGCGGTTTTTGCAAATCATTTAGGGTTGGCATATCCCGCAAGATATCATCACCACGACCCGTCGGAGCATGGCTATGACTATGATGGTCATGGTCGTGACTGCCATGCTCATTATGAATGTCACTATGCCCATGAGTGTGTTGATGGTTTGCATGGTCGGCTGGATTATAAGTACTGACAGTCATGGCGTTACTCCACTAAGGGTTTTGGTAATAGAAATTTTAAAATACGATATCATGTTACTGAGAAAAATATGGCTAATAAAAATTCGCTTTAAAACAAGTTTTATGAAAACCATAAGTATTAAGACTATTTATAAAGGTCTAAACAAAAAAATAGAGCCACCTTTAAATATTTACTCACTAATGAAGCGTTTAAAGGTGACTCTAATGGCAATTGCTCACTGACTTTATATTTCGGTGGTGTGTCAAAAAGTATGCTGATTAAAACTTGAACAATTTTTGAAGCCTTGAAAGCCCTATAGAATCAGAGAACTTAGCATAGATTTCTTATTGACTTCTATCGCCAGCATACTTTTTAGAACACCACCTATATTTCTTTAACAAAGTATCGAGCGTATTTTTCGCACCCTCAATACTTTATTAAATGGATCATTTAAGCCAGCTCTAGGCTCATTTTAGGGCCAAACGGCTCATAATGAACGCTATCAACGCCATGGTCTAAGGCCATTAGACCATCGATGATGCTTTCCATAAACATCATAGAACCACAGACATAAATATCAGCAGGCTTTGGTAAGTTAGCAAGCCATGCTTCATCTAGGATTTGCCCAGATTCAAAGTAAAAAATGTGCTTTTCTACGTTGTCGGCGGCGGCAAGTAATTCATTAACTTTACTATCAAAGGCATGATGCTCTTTATTCTGACAAGCATAAACCCAAACGATAGGACGTTTTGGATTGGCGGTGACTTGCGCCTCTAACATCGACAAAATTGGAGTGACACCAACGCCTGCGCTCACCAGTACCAACGGAATATCATTTTGCTGAATTAAGTCTTGGTTAAGCTCAAAATCGCCAGCTGGGGCAGATAATAAGATCGTATCGCCAACGTCTAAGTGATCATGTAAATGGTTTGATACCAAACCATAGTGCTCATTACGGTTGTCGCGTCTAACGGCAAATTGGATGCCTTTATCGCTCGTGGCTGAGTATAAAGAATAATGGCGTAGAGCAAGATGGTCGCTGTCTTCTGGGTCGGCTTTGACCGTGATGTATTGACCTGCGCTCAGGCTTAATTTGCTTAAATCAATATCGTCGTTCACGGGAACGACAGTAAAGGCGGCGATATCTGTCGCGGCTTCTACTTTTTCAGTGATTTTAAACGGCGCAAAACCTTCCCACATTTCTTGCTCATACATGGTTTTTTCTAGCTGAATAAAGACATCAGCAATTTCATCATAAGCTTCAGTCCACGCATCGATGATATCATCGTTGGCGGCTTCGCCCAATACTTCTTTGATAGCGCCTATTAAGTGATGACCAACAATCGGGTAGTGCTCGGGCAAAATTTGCAAGGCGCGGTGTTTATGGCTGATTTGCGTGACTTGCGGTAGTAGGACAGCCAATTTATCCAAGTGCTTTGCTGCGGCCAAAACCGTCATAGCCAGTGCAGTCTGCTGGCGGCCTAATTTTTGGTTGGTTTCGTTAAAGATATCTAAGAGTTCAGGGTGTTGGTTGAACATGTTTTTATAAAAGACGGTCGTAATTGCTGTGCCATGTTCTTCAAGTACAGGAACGGTTGCTTTTACGATCTCTAGTGTTTTTGGTGACGCCATGGTGGATCCTTTAGTGATTTACACAGTGATAAGTTTAGAAGCGTTAGCTCAGTGTATGAGCGTAATAACCTTCATTAAACTGCTTTAGAAAACGCTGGGATTGAGCGTTTAGCGGTCTAATAATTAATATTTTACCATAAGATTCATTAAAAATGAATCTTATGGTATCGTAGCTTTATCTAAACTTGAATGCTGTATCACTATTGTGGCTATTCCTATTAGGAACGTTTCTATTGCGAACGTTTCTCTCTCACAATCTGATAACGGCGACCGAAATACCAGATTGGCGCACTGATAATATGGATAAGCCGGGTGAACGGGAATATCGCAATCAGTGTAATACCGAGTGCCATATGCAGCTGATAAATCAAGTCGGTTTGCTCGATACGCGCCGCTGCCTGCCAAGGTCTTAAAATGGTAATATCTTGTGCCCAGCCGGCCAAATTCATCATGGTATAACCATCTAAATGCTTGACTGAGGTAAAGATAGAAATTAGACCAAGATTGAGCTGAATAAATAACAACACCAGTACCAGCTTGTCTGAGAACGTCGAGGTGTGCGAGATACGCTCATCGGTAAAGCGCCGCCATAGCAGCATGACCAGACCAAACCAACAAAACACCCCTGCGATACCACCGACGACCACCGCTAAAATCTGCTTGTTGCCGGCGCTAATAAAGCGGTCGTACAGAAAGTGTGGCGTCAACATCCCAAATAAATGGCCGAGCAAAACCACGATAATACCAACGTGAAAGAGGTTGCTGGCAAGGCGCATGTTTTTGCTTCTGAGCATCTGTGTTGAGCCGGATTTCCATGAATACTGAGATAAGTCAAAACGTACCCAAGTACCAATGATTGCAATGGTCAACGCAATATACGGATAAACACCAAAAAGGAAGATTTGTAGCCAATTGAGGTTGGCGACAGACTGTACACTCGGATCTGCAATATTCATGTCATCTCTCCTTATTATTGTTTAACCGGTTGGCTGGTTTTAAAATCGACCCAATGTACAGGGGCATCGACCGTATTTGTCGCGGGAGTGGGTCGAACGCCCGCTTTGGCCGCAAGATTTTGGGTACTCGTTTGTGACGGGCAGCGATCTTCTTGCTGCGCATCCAAAAACGTCACCACTTCCTCTTCCCATTCTTTATCTAGCGCCTCAAAGGTGTCGTCGCGCTGTTCTTTGCTGATTTGCTCTTGGTACTCTTCAACGATAGCAAGTGGCTTACCAGCGATTTGCAATAGTGCATTAAAGCAGCCTTGATAAATACTGTCGCGATTCTCTAATCGAGCAGCAAGCAGGGCGATAATATGGCTAACATCGGCAATATCCATACGAATCTGAATATCGTCATTAATCACCGACGCTTGATAGGCTAAAAACTCAAGATATAAAGGCAGATAGTCGGGTAATTCTTTAACACTAATCTCAAAACCGGCTGCTTCATATTGACCCATCAAATCGACCATCGCTTGACCGCGATCACGCGATTCGCCGTGTACGTGCTCAAACAACCACAGCGATAGCGAACGACCGCGCTCAAACAGACCGTCATAACGCGCTTGTGCTTCAAGGCAGCCGGTATCGATTAAATCTTCGATCAAGTCGATGATTTGGGTGCGTACTTCTGGGCTAATCAGCGTCGAGCGTGCGACAATTTCGGTACAATCGGCGAGGGTATCACCACTAAATAGCTCATTGTTTGGATAATCTATCAGTAAGCTTAATACCTTGAGAATCATCAAATCCGAAGCACCGATAGTCGGGGGTGTCATAGGTTCATGCACGGAATGACTGTTAGGAAATTGAGTAGTTTGCATCTTATGACTCCCATTTTTGGACGGTATCGATGAAATCACGGCGATTGGCTTTACGTTGTCCAAACATACTGTTGTCAGAATGTCCTGAACAGCCTTCGCCAAAGGTGAAGCCGCAACCGTTACGCTCAGCAAAAGCGTCACTTAAAGCTTCTTCGCGGTGCGCGGTTGGGATGACAAAACGGTCTTCGTAATTGGCGATTGCCAAGTAGCGATACATCTCTTCTACTTGCAGTTTGGTCAGACCCACATCGTCCAAGATACTTTGCACTTCTTGTTTTTCTACCAATTGCATACGTTTGTAGCTACGCATGGCAAGTAGGCGTTTTAGCGCCAAACGTACAGGCTCTTCATCGCCCGCGGTTAGCATATTGGCAAGATAGCGCAGCGGAATACGTAAGCTGTCAACATCCGGAATCAGACCATCCATACCAACTTTACCGGCTTCGGCGGCGTTCTGAATCGGTGATAATGGCGGTACATACCAAACCATCGGTAGCGTACGGTATTCAGGATGCAATGGCAGAGCAAGTTTCCAATCCATCGCCAGTTTATAAACAGGCGAGCGCTGGGCTGAATCAATCACCGATTGCGGTACGCCATCTTTTAGTGCTTGGGCGATGACCGCAGGATCATTAGGATCTAAGAACACATCCAACTGTGCTTGATAAAGGTCTTGCTCATTCGGGGTGCTAGCGGCTTCGGCGATTTTGTCGGCATCATAAAGTAGGACGCCTAAGTAGCGGATACGGCCAACACAGGTTTCAGAGCAAACTGTTGGCAGACCTGCTTCAATACGCGGATAACAAAAGATACATTTTTCAGATTTGCCCGATTTCCAGTTGTAGTAAATCTTTTTGTACGGGCAGCCTGAGATACACATACGCCAGCCGCGGCATTTTTCTTGGTCAATCAAGACAATGCCGTCTTCTTCACGCTTATAAATCGCGCCGCTTGGGCATGACGCCACGCAAGTTGGGTTCAAGCAATGCTCGCACAGACGCGGCAAGTACATCATAAAGGTGTTTTCGTACTGGCCATAAATATCGGCTTGGATGTTGTCAAAGTTTTTATCTTTACGGCGCTTTTCAAACTCTGAACCTAAGATTTCCTCCCAGTTCGGACCCCACTCAATCTTTTGCATACGCTTGCCAGTAATGGCTGAGCGCGGGCGGGCGATAGGCGAGTAGTTACCGAGCGGGGCAGTATGCAAATGCTGATAATCAAAATCAAAGGGTTCGTAATAATCATCAATCTCTGGCAAGTCAGGGTTGGCAAAAATATTTGCCAACACGCGGAACTTACCACCGATACGCGGGTTTATCGTGCCGTTGGCGTTACGTATCCAGCCGCCATTCCATTTATTTTGATTTTCCCACTCCTTGGGATAACCGATACCAGGCTTTGATTCAACGTTGTTGAACCACGCGTACTCCATACCTTCGCGGCTGGTCCAAACGTTTTTACAGGTGACCGAGCAGGTGTGACAACCGATACATTTATCGAGGTTAAGCACCATGCCGACTTGTGAACGAATTTTCATGGGGTGTGCTCCAAGCTTTTGTATAAAAGCAATTAATATAAGTACTTATCAGTAGCAATGTATAAACGTGCTATTAACCATCAAGGGTGGTTGGCAATGGGCGTGGTAACGAGTCATCTGGTTTTTCTTCCAACCAGTCGATTTTCGACATTTTGCGAATCACGACGAACTCGTCACGGTTACAACCAACAGTGCCATAGTAGTTAAAACCGTAAGACTGCTGCGCGTAGCTGCCAATCATGTGCGTCGGTTTTAAGATAGTACGGGTCACTGAGTTGTGAATACCGCCGCGAATACCGGTTTGCTGTGAGCCTGGTACGTTGACCAATTTTTCTTGGGCGTGGTACATCATCGTCATGCCTTCTTTGACGCGCTGACTAACGATGGCGCGCGCGGTAATGGCACCGTTAGCGTTAAAGACTTCAATCCAGTCGTTATCGACGATACCGGCTTTTGCAGCATCGACTTCTGATAACCACACACAAGGACCACCGCGGCTCAGCGTCAGCATGAGCAAGTTTTCAGAGTAAGTACTATGAATACCCCATTTTTGGTGCGGTGTTAAAAAGTTCAGCACGATCTCTTTATTACCGTTGGGCTTGGTATTTTGGATAATCTCCGTCGTCTTGGTGTCGATAGGCGGACGATACTGCTGCATTTGCTCACCAAACGCCTGCATCCAAGGGTGATCTTGATAAAATTGCTGACGACCGGTAATCGTACGCCAAGGAATCAGCTCATGGACGTTGGTATAACCGGCGTTATAGCTCACTTCATCAGATTCAATACCTGACCACGTCGGGCTTGAGATGATTTTGCGTGGCTGCGCAACGATATCTTTAAAGCGAATCTTTTCATGCTCACTGGATTTCGCCAAATGCGTATGGTCGCGACCGGTAAATTCAGACAATGCTGCCCAGCCTTTAACGGCAACGTGACCATTGGTTTCAGGAGCCAGCATCAAAATCATCTCAGACGCATTCACCGCAGTATTCAGACGAGGACGACCTTCAGAGATACCCGGCTCAGTGACACGGTGGTTTAAATCACCCAGTTGTTTGACCTCGGTTTTCATGTCCCAATTCAAACCTTTTGAGCCATTGCCCAGTTTTTCTAAAGCCGGACCCATAGAGGTGAATTTCTTATAGGTGTTAGGATAGTCGCGCTCAACGATTTTAATCATCGGGCAGTTTTTACCAGGAACTGGTTTTTCGCCAGCGGTTTTCCAGTCGGTGCCGCCAAATGGCTGCGCAAGCTCGCCTGGGCTATCATGCTGCATAGGCAGAGTGACCACATCGGTTTCCACGCCCAAATGACCTTTTGATATCTCAGAGAAGCTCTTAGCAATGCCTTTATAAATCTCCCAATCCGATTTAGATTCCCAAGCAGGGTCGGTGGCGGCGGTTAATGGGTGAATAAATGGATGCATGTCAGAGGTATTCATGTCGTCTTTTTCATACCAAGTTGCGGTCGGTAGGACGATATCAGAGTACAAACAGGTCGAGGACATACGGAAATCAAGCGTTACGACCAAGTCAAGCTTGCCAGTAGGGCCTTTTTCTACCCAATCGACTTCTTTTGGCTGCAAATGACCCGTCGGGTTTTCTTCGTTAAGCAGACCGTTTCTAGTGCCCAAGAAGTAGTGGAGCATATATTCATGACCCTTACCTGATGAACCCAAGAGGTTTGAGCGCCAAATAAACATATTGCGCGGGAAGTTCACCGGGTTGTCTGGAGACTCACAAGCAAAGCGTAAGCTGCCGTCTTCTAATGAGTCGACCACATACTCTTCCACGTCTTTACCGCTGGCTTTTGCGGCGGCGGCAATGGTCAATGGGTTGCTGTTGAGCTGCGGCGCTGATGGTAACCAACCTGCGCGCTCTGCTTGGATGTTGTAATCCAGCATGTGCTCTGGGAAGAACTTTTTATTAGCATTTGGTGAGAGAATCTCATGGGCTGAGATGGTCTCATGACGCCACTGTGAGCTGTGCTCATAAAAGAAGCTGGTACCGGCCATTTGGCGCGGTGGACGATGCCAATCAAGGGCAAAGGCAAGGGGTAACCAGCCAGTTTGTGGGCGCAGTTTTTCTTGACCAACATAGTGCGCCCAGCCGCCGCCAGATTTGCCGATACAGCCGCACAGCATGAGCATATTAATCACGCCGCGATAGTTCATATCAAGGTGATACCAGTGGTTCATACCCGCACCGATGATAATCATCGATTTACCATGGGTTTTATGAGCGTTTTCAGCAAACTCGCGAGCCACTTGAATCACGCGCTCACGGCTAAGGCCGGTAATCACTTCTTGCCAAGCTGGCGTGCCCGGTACGCTTGCATCGTTATAATCATCGGTGACGTGCTCGCCGCCGACGCCATTGTCAACACCAAGGTTGGCCACGGTTAAATCAAATACTGTCGCAACGATGGCGGTGCTGCCATCGGCAAGGGTAATGGTTTTGCAAGGGACGGTTTTTTGCTGGATAGGCTCGCCTGGTACCGAGGTAAAATGCGGATGATCCACATGACCGAAGTAGTCAAAGCCCACGACACAAGTCTCAGCGCTGTCTTTTAAGGTTAGCGTCAGATCGATATCTTCACCTGTGGTACCGTTTTTTTGCTCAAGATTCCACTTGCCTTTTTCGCCCCAACGGTAGCCGATTGAGCCCAGCGGAGAGACCAATTCGCCGTCATTATTTAAGGCAATGGTTTTCCATTCAGGATTGTTTTCTTGACCCAAATCATCGACCAAGTCAGAAGCACGCAGGTAGCGACCCGCACGGCGCGCGCCATCTTCACCTTCTAGCATTACAAGCACCGGCAAATCGGTATAACGTTTGGCGTAGTCTAAGAAGTAATCGCTTGGCTGTTTGAGATAAAACTCTTTGATAATGACATGACAAAACGCCTGCGCCACTGCCGCATCGGTACCTTGTTTAGGATTGAGCCATAAGTCGGTGAGCTTAGAGATTTCTGCATAGTCAGGGGTGATAGAGACGGTTTTCGTGCCTTTATAACGTACTTCGGTAAAGAAATGCGCATCTGGCGTCCGCGTTTGCGGCACGTTTGAGCCCCAAGCGATGATATAGTCAGAGTTGTACCAATCGGCTGATTCTGGTACGTCAGTTTGCTCGCCCCAAACCATCGGTGAGGACGGAGGTAAGTCACAATACCAGTCATAAAATGACAAACAAACACCGCCGATAAGCGATAAATAGCGGCTACCAGAGGCGTAACTGACCATCGACATCGCAGGAATTGGCGAGAAGCCAATAATGCGGTCCGGCCCAAAGGTTTTGGCTGTATAAACGTTGCTGGCAGCGATGATTTCGTTGACCTCTGCCCACGTTGAGCGAATAAAGCCACCAAGACCACGCTTAGATTTATACTGTTCAGCTTTGATAGGGTCTTGGACAATGCTGCCCCACGCATCGACAGGGTCAGGATACTGAGCTTTGGCTTCGCGCCATAATTTTAGTAGCGGTTTACGTACCTTTGGATATTTGACACGGTTGGCTGAATACATATACCAGCTATAGCTTGCGCCGCGAGGGCAGCCGCGTGGTTCGTGGTTTGGTAAGTCAGGGCGGGTTTCAGGATAGTCGGTTTGCTGGGTTTCCCACGTCACCAAGCCGTTTTTCACATAAATCTTCCACGAGCAAGAACCGGTACAGTTGACCCCATGCGTTGAGCGCACGATTTTGTCATACTGCCAACGGCTACGATACACGTTTTCCCAGTCACGAGACTCATCACGCGTCTCGCCATGCCCATCGGAAAATTCGCCCTGTTTACGTTTAAAAAAACGGAATTGGTCGAGTAAATGGCTCATTTCGCTATCCTTTGTTTTATTGCCTATGGTGTATCTAAAGCTGAGTGCCGCATGCTGGTATCGTCGTACTTGACTCGATATTGGTATGCACCTAAGCCGTAAATATTATTTCAATAGCGTCATTTTAAGTAAGCCATAGCACCCTTACTATCCGCTAACATGAGCAGAGCACTACCACCTTAGTAGTAGCTGCTAAAAATAAAAGTACTGGAAAATGGCGGCTAAATAGCTGCTCAGTGACGGAGTGTGACGTTGATAATAAAGCCAATCATGAGCAGTAAAAATTTAAAATAAAAAAAGTGCTACTTACATGGGCAAGTAGCACTTTATAGATTTAGTTTTGCTTGTATAAAAGTCGCTTTAAAGGACTTATAACACAGCCGTTTTAGCAAGGAATCTCAGCATTCGGGCGGCTGTAATACCACCATGTCAACACAATACAGAGGACATAAAAGATGATTAAGGAGATAAAGGTGCCATCGATACCCAGCCCTGAGCCGAACATTTTTGGCACAAAGAAAGCGCCATAAGCGGCAACCGCTGAGGTAAAGCCGACCACTGCTGCTGACTCTTTACGTATCTCGACAAACAGCTCTTCTGTACCCGCTTTTTCAGGCTCACGGCGGTCATGAAAGGTTCTAAAAATAACCGGAATCATGGTAAAGGTTGAGCCGTTACCGATACCAGTGGTAATAAAGAGCACCATAAAGGAGATAAAGTAGCCGACAAAGCTGCCGTCACTGGTCTCACTAGGTAAGAAGTACATCACCGCTAGTACCGCTAGTACCATCACGATATAGTTCCAAAACGTGACCTTTGCGCCGCTGGTTTTATCAGATATCCAGCCCCCTAATGGGCGAAATAGCGCGCCAACCAAAGGCCCTAAAAAGGCAAATTTAAGTGCGTCAATAGCAGGGAAGGAGTTTTTAATCAACATCGGGAAGGCAGCAGAAAAGCCAATAAAAGAGCCAAACGTCGCCATGTAAAGGATACACATAATCCAGTTATGTTTGCGTTTAAAGATAACCGATTGGTCTTTGAACGACGCTTTAGCAGTGGCAATATCGTTCATGCCAAACCAAGCCAATGCCGTAAATAGCAAGATAAAGGGTACCCAAATAAAGCCTGCATTTTGTAGATAAAATAATCGACCGCTGTCAGATACTTGTGGATCGCCGCCCAAGCTACCAAAAGCGCCAATTAAGATAATCATCGGTACCACAAACTGCATGACAGAGACGCCTAGATTACCCAAACCAGCGTTTAGGCCAAGCGCTGTACCTTGTTCGGCTTTTGGATAAAAGAACGAAATATTGGACATAGACGACGCAAAGTTACCACCGCCAAAGCCGCATAGTAGGGCGATAATGGCAAATATAATAAATGGTGTATCAGGGTTTTGTACCGCAAAACCCATCCATAGCGCGGGTATTAATAAAGATAAGGTGGATATCGCTGTCCAACGACGTCCACCAAAAATAGGTACCATAAAAGAATAAAAAATCCGCAGCGTCGCCCCTGACAGCCCCGGTAGCGCGGCTAGCCAAAATAGCTGTCCGCCATCAAAATCAAAGCCAATCTCTGGCAAGCGCACGATGACCGCACTCCATACCATCCATACTGCAAACGCCAATAGCAAAGATGGAATAGATATCCATAAATTTCGCGTGGCGACTTTTTTGCCGCCGCCTTGCCAAAACTCTTCTACTTCAGGTCGCCAGTCAGTAATGAGCGTACCACCTTTGAAGTTGTATTTATTGCCCATACTCTTCCTCACTTATTGTCTTTATAAAAAATAAGTATTTATAAAAAATGATAACTCACGGTACTTTGTTATCGGGATAATGAGTATTCATACATAGTGGTATACTGATGGCTAAAAGGGGTATAGTAGTAATAGAATTATTACCAAAAGTTTGGTTTTTTAATGATTAATAAGCGCATTTGTTATTTTAAATACGGATGGTTTTGAATGTCGACGGTTTTAAAATGAACGATTTTAATAGTGTTATTTACTCCCTGTTTTCGCTAATTTGCTAGGTGAATGCCATTCATGAGGTCTAAACAACACAGACAGTCTTTATCGCTGCATGCTTGGGGCGCTATTTTGATCATAGCCACCTTAGCGGTGATGTCTACGCTAGGAAGTGGCGCGCTGGCATGGGTGGCAAGGTCGGATGCTGAGGCCATTAATGTGGCAGGTTCGGTGCGTATGGCAACTTACCGTCTCAATTTTCAGATAGCCACGGATTTTTCAGATGACCATCCTTTTAGTCCAAGTTTACATGTTGGACAAAACAGCGTAGGCGATAAAACCAATGAGCAGAGCGCCAAACAGGATAAATTAGACTTTGCCAATAAAACCACCGCTGAAAAGATAGATATTCTCAGCCGCGATATGGAAAATCGACTCGAAGAATTGCAAGTCTATCAGCTGACGAGCGCCAATCGACATGTGCGCATCAATGAGCAGCTTAAAGAGATAAAAGAGCAGTGGTATCAAGATTTAAAGCCAGCGTTATTGGCGCAAGACAAGCAAGGGTTTTATAGCGTCTCGTCGCGTTATATCGAAGATGTCAATGACTTCGTCGGTGAGCTGCAATACCGAAACGAGCAGCGCCAGACATGGCAACAAAACTTACAAATCCTCTCATTGCTGCTTATCGCTATTATCGTATTAATCGGCATGCGCCGTTTGCAAAAATCGGTACTCCTGCCCATTCAGCAATTGATTAAAGCCAATAACCAATTTAAACGAGGGCAGACTCAGACGCGCGTATCCATCAAGGGCTACCGAGAATTTGAAGTATTGGGCAGCTCATTTAATGACATGGCGGGCACGATTGAAACCTATCAGCGCTCGCTTGAGAGTGAGGTGCAAATAAAAACCCAGCATTTGGTCAAAGCCAATCAAGTGCTATCGCTGTTTTATGACTTTTCAAAATCGCTGACCACTAGCCAAGTGAGCTTATATCAGCTCGATGACTTGATTGCAGACTTTAGCAAGGCGCTGCCGCATTTAGAATTTACCTTATGTATTCAAAATAAATATATCACCAATAAAAATGCTATCGTGCTGCACGGCGAAAAAATGAAAGAGCTGTGCAAAAAGCTGAGCTGTGAAAGCTGTGGCATTAAAAATGGCGAACATACCAAGTCTTATCCTATCGTCCATCAACAAGAAACCTTTGGGGAGTTGCGTGTATGTCCAAAGTCGACACTGGTCATGAATCGCTCTTTTGTCACGGATGGCGACGATAATGCTGATAGTCATAGCAATATAACACCAGAACAGCGTATTCAAATGACCGAAGTGGGCAATATTTTTCCGTTTGTCAGTGCCGAGTTGGATGCGCAAAATGACGAGCTGATTGTGGCGCTGACCAATTTAATCAGTACCGCCTTATCACTGCGCAAACAAAGACAGCAAGAGCATCAGCTGATTTTGTTTGAAGAACGCTCAACCATTGCCAGAGAATTGCATGACTCCTTGGCGCAGTCGTTGTCTTATTTAAAAATCCAAGTCAGCGTTCTTGAGAGACATTTAAAAAATGTGGGCAGTGAGCCAGTACAAGCGCCTGTTTATCAAAACATTGAGCAGATAAAAATAGGTCTGGGCTCCGCTTATCAGCAGTTAAGAGACTTGTTGGTGACGTTCCGCTTGACTATTGATAATGATAATTTTGATGAAGCACTGCGTGATGCTGCCAGTGAGTTTGCCTCCAAGGGCGATTTTAATATGACCGTGCACAATCGGATTATGACGCTCAATTTAAGCGCCACTGAACAGATAGATTTGATACAGATTGCCAGAGAAGCGCTATCAAACATCAGCCGTCATGCCAAAGCAAAAAACGTAGAGATTCAATTGGCGTATGAGGACGGTGATAAATATATCGTTATGAGTATCATCGATGATGGCGTTGGCATGTCAGGAAGTGTCGATCAAACCCAGCATCACGGCCTCATCATTATGAAAGAGCGCGCCCACAACATCGGCGGTGAGCTTATTGTCACAGACAATCAACCGCAGGGTACCATCGTCACGGTCAGATTTGCGCCCAACTTCTTTGATGAAAAAAATACCCAAGACGCTTACTTATAATCGAATAAAATTACTCTTTTAGATAATAGATTTATCATTTTCGCTGTTTTTACTTTGCCATTTTTTGATTTTTTAAGCAGTTTTTTTGAGTAAGAGAGTTTTTGTACCATTTTTTCTAATTTGTGAGTATGTTATGAGCACTAAAGTTTATACCAGCATGTCGCCTGCGCGTCTATTATTGGTCGATGACCATCCGATGTTACGCCGCGGTATCTCTGAATTACTAAGCCTTGAGGACGATGTCGAAGTCGTTGGCGAAGCCAGTAATGGTCAAGAAGTATTGGCATTTTTAGAAAATAACGACGTGGATTTGGTGATACTTGATCATAAAATGCCGGTACTGACCGGTATCGAAACTTTACGAGAAATCAAAGCCAGAAATATCAATACCAAGACCGTGTTGTTTACGGTTTCAGATAGCGGCGAGGATGTCCAAGAGGCATTAAAATTGGGCGTCGATGGTTATCTACTAAAAGATATGGAGCCTGAGCTGATTATCATTGATATCAGAAAAATCCTGCGCGGCGAGCTGGTCATCAGTCCAAACCTTGCCTCGATACTTGCCCAAACCTTGCGCACACCCAGTATCGAAGATATCGCCAGTAATTTGACCAGCCGAGAGCTGCAAGTGATTCAGATGATTGCTGAAGGGCTGAGTAATAAAATGATTGCCAATAGTTTAGATATCGCCGAGTCGACAGTAAAAGTCCATGTCAAACATATCCTCAATAAAACGGGTCTGCGCACGCGTGTAGAAGCGGCGGTGTGGACGGTCAATCATTTATCTAAATAAAGAAAGCTTTAAGCGTGACTTCCTTATCCATTACTTCCTTATCCATTACTTCCTTGTTCATTAAAAACTTATGGATTTGCGTGTATGATGGTTGTTGTTTATAAAGTTGCCTAGCAGTATAAACGAAACATGTAGAGGATTGAGAGGCGCTACAAAACCGAATACCTGCTGTAAGGATTTATGATGACATCTAACTTATTTGACCAAAAAACCGCTCATGCGACTGCTGAGGTCACTATTTATAAAGACAGTGATTTGCGCGCCCTAACCGATAACTTACGGCAAGCGCATGATGTCATAAAAAGTGACGCAGGGGAGTGGGTGTTACTACGCCATGCAGATGTGGTGGCGGCGGCTTTAGATGATAAGCGTTTTTCTAGTCAGGTGTCGCGTTTTTTGCAAGTACCCAATGGTTTGGACGGCGCAGAGCACGAGCATTTTAGGGCGCTGATTGATGGTTATCTTAGTAAAGAAGCGCTACTGCCTTATGTCTCTATTTTTGACAAGGTCGCAACAGAATTGATGAGTGAGCTACCAAAAGGTAAAATGCTCAATGCAGTCGATGATATCGGCGCGGTATTTGCCGTCCGCGCCCAATGCGCATGGCTTGGCTGGCCTACTGAATTGGAGCCAAGGCTTTTACAATGGATGTGCGACAATCACAGCGCTACTCGCTCAAAAGACGACGTAAAAATGGCACAAGTCGCGCAAGACTTCGATGATATTATCCGCTCGGTGTTACAGCCATATCGTAATACTGACGAAGTGGCTGGCATGTTTAAAGCGAGCACTGCTGAAACCAAAACTGCTGAAAACAACATTGCTATAAACAACGTCACTAAAAACAGCCTTGATATGAATAGCGTCACCGCTCAATTATGCCGTGAGCGTATCGATGGGCGGGAGCTGAGCGAAGCCGAATTGGTTTCTATTTTGCGTAATTGGACTGGCGGCGATTTGGGGTCTATCGCTTTGTGTGTCGGCGTTATCATCGCTCATATTGTCAAGCATCCTGAGCAAGTAAACTTCTGGTCACGAGCTACTGATAGCGAACTTGAGGCTATCATCGACGAGATATTACGAATTGACGATCCTTTCGTCTCAAACCGCCGTATCACTACGTGTCCCGTCTCTATTGGTGCGCACAAGCTACCCAAAGGCGCGCGCGTACAGTTAAACTGGACGTCAGCCAATCGTGACGAAGCGGTGTTCGGTGATAACAGTTTCGACCCTCAAAAGCAAGCCGCTGCTAACGTGGTTTATGGTATCGGCAAGCACGTTTGCCCAGGGCGCCTGCTTGCTACTTGGCAGCTTAGAATTGCTACTCAAGCATTATTGACCCATTTTAAAGACATACAGTTGGCGGCGGGCTTTTCTTTACAGCGTGAGCAGCCACCATTGGGCGGTTATAGACATGTGCCTGTGGTGCTAGCTTAAATCGTTTCATCTTATATTGAGATAAATATCGCCCCCATTAAAACACCCACTTAACGTTTGCTAAGTGGGTTTTTTTTCGGTAAAAAGCTATTATGAATAATTAACCCCAGTTCGGGATAAGCCACATTGTAAC
>NZ_JADGFW010000027.1:0-36393 GCF_016613355.1 Psychrobacter sp. M9-54-1
ATAGGGTATTTCTCTTTGCTAGTCAGTCTAAGTTAAGAACTTATCCTATCTAGCGAGCCGACTATCATATCATAATGATTTGGTTTGTCAAGCTTTTTTATAATTTGTTTCAATGGGTTAGCCAGGTTTGTTATATGTAATTTACATATAAGTCGTTCTGGTTCTCCCTAATGAGGTGCGTATTATAGACGGTTTGGACTGGGTGTCAACCGATTTTTGATAGATTTCTTAATTAATTTTAGAAGATGGTAAATAAACCATATTTTTCAATAGCTTAGTAAAAAAAAGATATTAAACCAAAGAAGATTATTCTCTAGACATGCCTTAATGTTTAAGCCTTATTTGCTACAAGGCCTATTAATAAGCTCAATAGGACATTTATAAACCATGCATTATATTGCTGGGCTTATATAGGTATATATTCAACACTATTGATATTGACATTAAGCGTACCTATATAGAGAAGCTTACTGCGCCGCAGCTGTCTAGTGTTAATAGGCAGCGTTTGCTATAATAGCGGCTTTTATGACATTACTGCATGGCACTCCTAATTATTCTTATTAACAAGCAACTTATTCTATATTATATTATAGCGATTTGATGATCAGTTATTAAATAGCTACTTAATTAGCATAATATATAAGATAAATTTTAGCGCAGTGTTTGTGGTTAATGGCCATTTCTTACAACATATCCGACATATTACAGCGGTTAGATATAATTGACGTGGTCTTACGGTTATATGATTGATGGTTGCAATCATCACTGCCAACGGACCCAAAAAGGTGAATAGATTATGGTAGCGATTACTTTACCTGATGGTAGCGTAAAAAACTTTGAAGGCAATACAACGGTCATGGAAGTGGCGCAAAGTATTGGAGCGGGCTTGGCGAAGGCGACGGTCGCGGGACGCGTTGATGGCCATTTAGTAGATGCCCACGACCCTATCGTTGCCGATGCAAAAGTTGAAATCGTGACGCCAAAAGACGCTGACGGCGTCGATATCATTCGCCACTCATGTGCCCACTTGTTAGGTCATGCGGTAAAACAGCTTTATCCTGACGTAAAAATGGTCATCGGTCCTGTTATCGAAGATGGCTTTTATTATGACATCTATAGTGAGACGCCATTTACGCCTGAGCACATGGAAAAAATTGAAAAACGCATGATGGAGCTGATTAAGCAAGATTATGACGTCATCAAAAAAATGACCCCTCGCGATGAAGTGATTAAGATTTTTGAAGAACGCGGCGAAGATTATAAGCTGAAATTGATTAATGACATGCCGGGTGAAGAAGCCTTTGGT
This sequence comes from Psychrobacter sp. M9-54-1, assembly GCF_016613355.1. Taxonomy (NCBI): domain Bacteria; kingdom Pseudomonadati; phylum Pseudomonadota; class Gammaproteobacteria; order Moraxellales; family Moraxellaceae; genus Psychrobacter; species Psychrobacter sp. M9-54-1. Next base: position 1,307 of record NZ_JADGFW010000027.1, read on the forward strand.
CTCTATCATCATCAAGAATATGTCGATATGTGCCGTGGTCCACACGTGCCAAATACGCGCTTCTTAAAAGTGTTTAAACTGACCAAAATGTCAGGTGCTTATTGGCGCGGTGATGCTAAGAACGAGCAGCTACAACGTATCTATGGTACGGCGTGGGCAGATAAAAAAGATTTAAAAGCCTATATCCAACGTATCGAAGAAGCGGAAAAACGTGACCATCGTAAGATCGGTAAAGCGTTAAATCTGTTTCATATGCAAGAGCAAGCGCCGGGTATGGTGTTTTGGCATGCCAATGGTTGGACTATTTATCAAGTACTTGAGCAATATATGCGTAAAGTACAGCATGACCATGGTTATGAAGAAATTAAAACGCCGCAAATCGTCGATCGCAGCTTGTGGGAACGTTCAGGCCATTGGGGCAACTATGCCACCAATATGTTTACCACTTCGAGCGAAAATCGTGATTATGCAGTAAAACCAATGAACTGCCCATGTCACGTACAAGTATTTAACCAAGGCTTAAAATCTTACCGTGAACTGCCGCTACGTATGGCAGAGTTTGGCTCGTGCCATCGTAACGAACCCTCTGGTTCATTGCATGGTTTGATGCGTGTACGTGGTTTCACGCAAGATGATGCGCATATATTTTGTACGCAAGCGCAAATTCAGCAAGAAGTCGCGGATTTTATTAAGCTTACCCTTGCGGTGTATGAAGACTTTGGTTTTGATAATATCATTATGAAGCTCTCAACCCGTCCTGAAAAACGCGTTGGTAGCGATGAATCTTGGGACTTTGCCGAAAAAGCCTTGGCAGATGCCCTAGATAGCTCAGGTCTTGATTGGGAATATCTACCGGGTGAAGGCGCATTTTATGGTCCGAAGATTGAGTTTAGTCTAAAGGATTCATTGGGTCGCGTGTGGCAATGCGGTACGATTCAGGTTGATCCAAATATGCCTGAGCGCCTTGATGCTGAATTTGTCAATGAGCAAAATGAGCGCGAAACCCCAATTATGCTGCACCGTGCAATCTTAGGCTCGTTTGAGCGCTTCATTGGTATTTTGATTGAAAACTACGCCGGTTGGATGCCTGTATGGCTTGCGCCGCAACAAGTAGCGGTGATGAATATCACTGATAAACAAGCCGATGCTTGTGAAAATGTGGTTCGTGAGCTGAAAAATGCAGGTTTGCGAGCGACGAGTGACTTGCGTAACGAAAAGATTGGATTTAAGATACGAGAGAAAACATTAGAACGCGTTCCCTATATGCTAGTATTAGGGGATAAAGAGGTCGAAACGGGCAGTGTCAACGTCCGAACTCGTGAAGGTGAAAACCTCGGCGTCATGAGTGTTGCAGAATTTATTAGCTTAGTACAGACTGCTGTCAGCAAAAAAGGCCGACAGACCCCAAAAACAGATGAGGAGTAATACCTATTAAACAGTCAAACCGTTTGAACATCAACGAAGATATCAATGCTAAAGAAGTCCGTTTGGTTAAAGAAGATGGCGAGCAAATGGGCGTGGTCGATATCGAAACCGCGATGAAAGCGGCGCGTGATGAAAACCTAGATTTGGTCGAATTGGTTCCTGAAGCCAAGCCGCCAGTATGCAAAATCATGGATTATAAACATTTCCTCTATGATCAAAAGCAGAAAGCGAAAGAAGCAAAGAAGAACCAAAAACAGACCCAGCTCAAAGAGATGAAGCTACGTCCTAGTACTGAAGAGGCGGATTATCAAGTTAAGCTGAAAAAAATCGTCAGCTTCTTGGAAAACCAAGATAAAGTTAAAATCAGTATCCGTTTCCGTGGTCGCGAAATGGCGCATCAAGAGATTGGACGCAAACAACTTGATCGTATCATTGAAGATACCGCTGATCTCTCAAACGTCGAACAGTATCCTAAGATGGAAGGCCGTCAAATGGGTATGCTGCTTGGGCCTACTAAGAAAAAATAATCCACCTGTGGATTATAGCGAGTAGTGGCTGTAAATTGATGTGATGGTTAGTTAATATAATCAATTAACTAACACAGACAGCTTGTTATTATAGATAGTTATACTCTTAACCATCAATATACTCCGGGATATTGATGGTTTTTTCATATTTATTGCTGAATACGCGCATTAAATATAAAAAAGCTAAGCACGATAAGCCAAATTCCTCTATAAATGCTTTATAAAACTCAGTTTACAAAACCCATCTTCTCAACCTTTTCATTACCAGTTAATCTAAAGATTGTCTCATCACACATATCTCATTCGAATAAAAATTATTGGGTAATAAAAACAATTGAAACCACGACTATAAAAGTGCTAAGCGAAAACTGTTATTCATTAACAATGAATAGTTAATGACAATTAATAGTCAATAAATAGTGTCATTGATAAATAACGTCGTCGGTAAAGAATTCCATTTTTAGATATTATAGGAAATTTTATGCAAGAATTGACCCCACCTGAAAACGCCTCAACGCCTAGCATCACCTTAACTGCTCCTGAACCGGTGAAAGAGATTCAAAAAAGCGAAGCGGATCAAATGGTGAAACTGGATGAAAGCCAGATTCCTGAACTTGATGCTAAGGTCGATGCCTTTGTCGATCACGTGATTAACAACTCAGTACACAGCGCTGAGTTTCAACAAAACGTGCAATCTATTCACAATTTGGGCAATAAAGAAATTCGTGAGTCGGCGCAAGTGTCGAACCGTATGCTCGATTTGCCAGCAAAAAGTCTCAATGACAGTTTGTTTGATAACTCACCTATTGCCAAATCATTGACTGAGCTGCGCGGTATTGTTGAAGATTTGGATCCGAGCAAAAAAGAGCTGACCAGCTCACGTAAGCTCTTCGGTCTGATTCCATTTGGTAACAAAGTGCAAGATTATTTCCGTCAATACGAGTCAGCGCAATCACATATCAACGCTGTAGTGACCAGCCTCTATAACGGTAAAGACGAGCTGCTCAAAGACAATGCTATGATTGAGCAAGAAAAAGTCAATATGTGGGAGCTGATGCAATCGATTCGCCAATATATTTATGTGGGTAAAAAAATCGATGAGCAGCTTGAACAAAAGGTTTATGCCGTTGAAGCTACTGACCCCGAAAAAGCGCGTATTATTAAAGAAGAGATGTTGTTTTATGTACGGCAAAAAAATACCGACTTTTTAACGCAATTGGCGGTAAACGTACAAGGTTACTTGGCCCTTGATACCATTCGTAAAAACAACCTAGAGCTGATTAAAGGCGTAGATCGCGCGACGACGACGACTATCTCGGCGCTACGTACCGCGGTGGTGGTTGCTCAGGCGATGACCAATCAAAAACTGGTACTCGATCAAATCACCGCGTTAAATAAAACCACCAGCAGCTTGATTGAATCGACCTCTGCGATGCTCAAACGTCAGTCACTTGAAATTCACGAGCAGGCAACCAGTAGCACGATTGAGCTTGATAAACTCCAAAACGCCTTCAATAACGTCTATGAGACGATGGATATGATTAGCAATTATAAAATCGAGGCGCTAGAGAATATGAAACAAACGGTCAATACTCTGACAGCCGAGGTTGATAAAGCACAGAAATATCTCGATAAGTCGAATCAAACGACTGTCCTTGAAGTGTCGAAAGAGTTAAATACTAAAAAGATAACCAATCAATCAAATACGGTCGATATTGATATTTGATTGAGCTCGCATGTCGAAGGCTCTTATCGATACAAGCTAGCAGCTACTTGCTATCTGATACACATAAAACAATTGACCGAAGATATTGCAGCGTCGTTCGTGTTAAGATAGCACTTATTAATAATTTTAAAAAATAGATACGGTAATTTATGAGTTGGAATGATCCAAACGCCTCGAGTGAGGCACAAAAATACGTCAATCCTATTCCTAGTCGCGAACTGATACTCAGTACGATTAATGAATACGGTGAAGTCACGCATCAACAATTGGCAAAAGCCTTTAATATTGATGACCCTGACCAATTTGACGCTTTAGGCAATCGTCTAAAGGCAATGGCGCGCGATGGGCAAGTAAACCGCGACGGGCGTCCTTATCGCTATCGTACTGTAACCGAACACGATATCGTCACTGGCACCGTGTCAGCTCACCCTAAAGGCTTTGGCTTCGTAATATTGAGTGATATGCCTGATTTGTTCTTGCATGAAAAGCAAATGCGCTGGGTATTTAATGGCGATACCGTACAAGCGGTTGGTACCTCTACGGATAATCGTGGCCGTACTGAAGGGCGTATTGTGGATATCGTTGAGCGTCGCCAAAACAACTTTATTGGTACATTGGCGCACGATGAAGAAGGTTATTGCGTTGAGCTTGGTAGCCCAAATAACCATCAGCCGATTACCGTCACTGAAGAAAACGTGCAAGCATTGAACGCCAAACAAGGTGCGCCAGTCAAAGTCGATATTATCGATTGGCCAAACCAACACGAATTTGCCACCGGTAAAATCACTGAAGTGTTATCTGATGATAATGACCGTGAATTGATTATTGAGACGACCCTGCTCAACTATGATATCCCGTCAGACTTTAGCGAAGCGGCATTACAGCAGGCTAATAGCTATCAAGAGCCGACCGAAAAAGACTTGAAAGGTCGTACAGACTTGCGCGATTTACCTCTTATTACTATTGACGGTGAAGACGCGCGCGACTTTGATGATGCAGTATTCGCCGAAAAACGCTCGGGCGGTAACTATCGGGTGCTGGTGGCGATTGCTGATGTTAGTTATTACGTCACACCAAACTCGCCACTTGATAAAGATGCTTACGAGCGCGGCACGTCAGTGTATTTCCCGCATCGCGTGATTCCGATGCTGCCAGAAGTATTGTCTAACGGCCTATGCTCTTTGAACCCCAACCTTGACCGTCTCTGTATGGTTGCCGATATCAAGATATCGCGCGCCGGTAAAGTCACAGGGTATGAGTTTTATCCGGGCGTTATGCACTCGCAAGCGCGCCTGACCTATAATCAAGTGAATGCTTACCTTGCCAATCCAAAAGATAAGAGCGTACCTGAATCATTAACGGCTAATAAAGACGTTAAAAAATCGGTCGATACCTTACATCAATTGTATGAGCTGCTGCTGAAAAAACGTGAAGAGCGCCATGCCATGGAGTTTGAAACGGTCGAAACATATATCAAGTTTAATGAAAAAGGTGGCATCGATGCTATCTTACCGCGTACGCGCGGCGATGCGCAAAAGCTTATCGAAGAGTGCATGCTGCTTGCCAATACCTGTGCAGCAAACTTTGCCCTAAAACATGAGTTGCCTGTCTTATATCGTAACCACGATAAGCCTGATAGCGAAAAGTCAATGCGCATTCATGAATATGCCAAAAACTTTGGCTTAAGCTTCCCTGAGGAAAGCCCGACGCAAGCAGATTATCAGCGGATTATCGAAGCAACCAAAGACCGTCCTGACGCCATTAGTATCCACAGCATGTTGCTACGCTCGATGATGCAAGCGAACTATTCGCCTGACAACATCGGTCACTTTGGTTTAGCTTATGATGAATATAGCCACTTTACCTCGCCGATTCGCCGCTATCCTGATTTAATGCTGCATCGCGCGATTAAAGCGAAAGTGACGAATAGCCAGCAGCCAGTAATGGATTTCTCGCTTGAAGAGGCTGGCACGCAAACCTCAGATACGGAGCGCCGCGCCGAAAAAGCATCGCGTTACGTGGAATCTTGGCTCAAATGTCATTATATGAAAGATCATGTCGGCGAAGAGTTCGATGGCGTGGTGACGACTGTGACGAGCTTCGGTTTATTTGTGACTTTGACCGACTTATATATTGATGGTCTAGTGCACATCTCAAACGTTGGCGACGACTTCTTTGTCTATGATGAGCAGCAACAGCAGCTTATCGGTAAAGACAGAGGCACGGTATTTGGGCTTGGCGATTTGGTTCGCGTAAAAGTAGCAGGCGTTAATATGGACCTGCTACAAATCGACTTTGATCTTAAAGCTAAGCTACAAGCAAGCCAAATGAATCAAACCAAACGCGATCAGCCAAAGAACAATTCAGCTGGTAAGAGCTCTGCTAACAAAACTTCGGCGAATAAAACCACTTCTAAAAGAAGCAGCAGCCGTGGTAAGGGCACCAGCAAAAAGAGTTAACGCTGCCTAAATGTTAAGATTAAAAAAAGACTAACGCTATCGTTAGTCTTTTTTTTGCTTATTAAAAAGTAGCTACTTAAGTGGCTATATCAAAATGCAGCATGTTTAAACCTTATAACTCTCAATATTAATAACTCTCAGTAATGCACAACTATTGCGTATTAGCGATTTGCTCTCTGCGTTGTTGACTGACCTGCTCCGCTTGTTCTATCTGCGTGCTTGCTTTATCAAGAATAGCTTTTGGCTGCTGCCCTAATGGCTGACTTACGATATCTGATGTCTTGCTGTCAGTTATAACTATGTCTGTGTTTTCTGTTTCACTGCTAGCGGCTAACGCTTCTCTATTTTTTTCACGTTGACTGCCGCTGATCATATTAAACCCTGCTAGAATAACGATACCAGCCAAAGCAAAAATAATCAGATGTTTGATTTGCATAAAAAATATCTCGTCTATGTCGATAAAAGGTAGATAGACATTTCATTGCATTTTTTATGCCGACTTTTATAGTTAGTAATCACCTTTTAATAGGTAATCTTCAACGCCACTCTTGTGGGCTATTCTTGCGGACTATTGTTACTTAGTAAGTCGGTTTCATCTGAATTTTCGGCAATTTCTTGCTCAACTTTTTCCATTAGTTTCTGGTCAGGACGCGCATCGAGTACTTCGTCGGCATTGCGACCTTGTAAGATATGCTTGGCCCGCGCCTTTGCTTGTTTCTTATCTTTATCTTCAATGCTAGTGTCAGTGGGAGAAGATTCATCAGACGCTTTATCAGTTGCAGAAATGTGCGGCGTTACCGTCGTTTCCGCTGGTGATTTATCGTTCGTTTGACTGCTTTGGAAATGTTCAATGGCTTTTTCTAACTTATGGTTAAAGCGCAACTGATAAATGGGCTCGGGTAAAGTAAAACCTTCATCTTCTAAGGCATGCTTGGTTTCGCGAATGGCGATACTGCGGGCTTTGGAGAAATCTGCCTCCAATTGATTGACCCATACTTGGAACTGTAAAACGATGTTTGATTCGCCGACTTCTTTGATAACCGCTGTGGCTTTTGGCTTATCTAAGGCAAATCCCAACTGACAGATGGCATCGATACCTACCTTGATCGCAGCAAGCGGATCGTCGTTGGCATCAACCCCGAGCTCAAAGGTAAAACGGCGCTCGGGGTTTTTGGTGTAATTTAAAATCGTCGCTTTAAAGACTTCGGCGTTAGGAATACGTAACTGATTGCCGTCTAAGGTCATTAAAATCGTGGCGCGTGAGGTTAGGCGTACCACAATGCCTTCTTGATTGTTAATCAAAATATGGTCGCGGGCGCGAAACGGTTGGCGGATACTGAGCATGAGCGAGGCAATATAGTTCTCAATGGTGTCTTTGACGGCAAAACCAACGGCGATACCAATAACACCTGCCCCACCAAGCAGCGTGCCCAAGATAGTCTCAGCACCAATCAAACTTAACGCTAAGATAAGACCGAAAATGATAAAGATGACTTTAACGGTTTTGGCAAGTAACTCTGCGACAAAGGGATTTGGCGTAAGACGTTGCCACATTTTTTGTCGATTGGATAACCAACTGCCAAACCACGTCACTAAGGCAAATAAAACAATCCCTACGAGTAGTAGCGGCAACGCTTTGACTAGGTTTTTGGTTTGCGCTTTGAGACTCTGATAAACAGTCGAGACATTATCCTGCACATCAAGGGTGCGATTGATTCTATCTTCTACCGTCACCACGTCGGTTAAGCGATTGGTCAGATTAATCGCTTGCTGGGCTTTTTTCTCGTTAGGCGTCTCACCGGTTAAGGTTACAACCCCTTGGTTGACGCTGACACTTACTGCTTGCAAGCCGTCAATTTCTGAAAAAATGCCACTGATACGTTGCTGGATATCATTGTCTTTTAACGGCGTTGGCGTGGTTTCGATTTGGGCATTATTAGTACTTTCACCGCTGATAACTGGCGGTTTTTCAACTGGCGCGGGCGCAGTGTCAGAAGTACTTGGCGTAGCAGGGGTAATAGTGATGGCACTATTTAGACTATTATTTGGCTCATTGGCAGGTGGGGCGTTTATAGCTGGGGCGTTAGCCGTCTGAGCGCTGGTCCCACTGTCAGCTGTACTATCTTCAGTAGCCTCATTATTGAGTATAATACTCTCACTTGTGCTGCTGTCTGTAGCCGCATAAGTTGGCATGCTTAAAAGAACACTTAAAAAGATACTTAATAGCAATAACAGCTGAGCGCAGGGCTTTGCCATGATGCGTAACTGACATAGCTTGCTTAACCTGCGTAGCCTACGTAATTGAGGCTGGTCAACATACGCTGCCATAAGTATCCCTTTATTATTCTAGCTTGATATCACATTTTCAATAATGCTATTTGGATATGGCGACTAAAAACTATTTGCCATCTAGATAAAGCTGCGCCTCACCCAAATCTAAGGTGCCTTCGTAAATCGCGCGCCCAGTGATAATTCCTTCGATACAGTCACCATAAGGTTTGAGCAATTCGATGTCTTTCATATCGGTGACGCCGCCTGAGGCAATCACTGGCAAGCCGCCTTCACGTGCCAAATTGACGGTCTGCTCGACATTAACGCCTTGCATCATGCCATCACGAGCGATATCGGTATAAACGATTGACGATACCCCGACATCAGCGAAACGCTTGGCAAGCTCAGTCGCTTTGGTATCGGTCACGTTTGCCCAACCGTGCGTGGCAACCATGCCATCTTTGGCATCGATACCGACAATAATGTGTCCAGCAAACTCGCGGCAAGCCTCGGTCACAAAGTCAGGATCTTCCACAGCTTTGGTACCAATAATAATGTAGGTCAAACCTGCGCTAATATACTGCTCGATGGTTTTCATATTGCGCACACCGCCGCCCAATTGAATCGGCAGCTTGGGGAAAGCTTTGGCAATGTCGTTGACCACTTGTTTGTGTACTGGGATGCCATCAAATGCGCCATTTAAATCGACCAAATGTAAGCGACGCGCGCCTTCATTAACCCAACGCGCCGCCATAGCGACTGGATCATCAGAGAATACCGTATCGTCTTCCATACGACCTTGTTTTAAACGCACACATTTACCATCTTTTAAATCGATAGCGGGGATAATGACAGGGACAGCACACATACAGCATTCCTTATAAAACGATATCAGCGATTAAAAATAGTTGAATAATAACAATATGAATAAGAAAAATTCAAAAGTGAAAAAAGTATCCAAGCCCATTAAAGGGCGACTACGTAAAATTTATTTAGCATAGCAAATTAAAAGCAGCTATTAGGGAAAATTGATTAAATATTAAAAATGGCAGTGGTAAATGAGAATACGAGTTAAAGTTTGGTTAAAAAATGGTAAAGAACCCATCACCGTAATCACAATCATAACCATAAGTTTTAGCCGAAGGAAACACTCGTAACATTAGGTAAATTCATTTACCAACTGGCAATTTTAGGTCAGTTTAGCGTATAATCCTAGGTAAATTTGTATTTGTATGATAAAACCTAATCGTCTGCTACCTATTGACGATTGCAATCAGCATAAGGTAAATATGAGCACCCCATTAGCACTAAATTAATGCTGAGCTTATCAAGACATTGAGTTTACCCTGTAATCATAGGTCATTAACCAGCACTTAGATAGCTTTCACAAAGACAGCTTTCATAAAGTATGAACAAATCACTGATGCCTCATTTATATTCACTCGTATGAATAGCGCTGCGTAAATTTTAATAACCCTATGATTCCTGATACGACAAATTTTAAGATTTTAATAAATCGTATGGTAAAACTGTATTTTATCTACTGTCATCCTCGTTGAGGACGCGGTTAGATTTATGAGTTTTACGATACACCTTGGTAGCCAGTCGTCACTTTGGTCATTCGAATAAGACATTAACGTGTTGTTAAGGAGTCTAAGGTCAGCGTTAATACTCTTACTTGTAGTTATGATGATGTGTTATGTCTAGAGCACTTTTTCACGCCCTTTTTTGGGAGTGATAAAGCACTTTATTGATGACGCTGTTATCCATGCTGCCGATATACCAAACAGGACGTCTGGTATCGTTTTAGACTATGGACTAAGTTTTCGCTTATGATTACCATCAAAAAAGGTTTGGATTTACCCATCACTGGTGAACCCTCCCGCGAGATATCTGAGCACAGACCCGCCTATGTAGCACTCGTTGGCTATGATTATGTGGGCATGAAGCCCACGATGAATGTCAAAGAAGGCGACATCGTAGCTAAAGGTCAGCCCGTTTTTGAAGACAAAAAACGGGTCGGCGTTATCTACACTGCTCCTGCTGCTGGTAAGGTCGTCGCCGTTAATCGCGGTGAGCGTCGTGTTTTTGAAAGTCTTGTGATTGCGGTCGACCCAAACGGTGAAGAAGTAGAATTTCAGCGCTACGACTCCCAGCAACTCGCTGACCTAGATTCTGAAGTCGTTGAAACCCAACTGCTTGCCTCTGGCGAATGGACCGCATTTCGTACGCGTCCTTATAGCCGCTCCCCCGATATTGGTGCCCGTCCGCACGCTATCTTTGTCACCGCTATGGATACCAATCCATTAGCGCTTGACCCGATGTTGCTGATTAATGAGCAGCTTCAAGCGTTCAATGACGGACTTGCTGTATTATCAACCCTCAGCCCCAAGACCTTTGTCTGCCATCACGGCGATGCCCAGCTGACGCCAGTTGCCAAAACGGCCGCTAATAATGTCACTGAGTATCATAGCTTTGCTGGCAAACACCCTGCTGGACTGGCTGGCACGCACATTCACTTTTTGCATCCTATCATGCGCGGCGTGACCGTGTGGACGATTGGTTATCAAGACGTGATTGCCATTGGTAAGCTGTTTACTACTGGTCGTTTATATACGCGCCGTATGCTTAGCCTCGCTGGCCCTGCGATTAAAAACCCGCATTTGGTGGTCACCGAGCGCGGCGCAGATATCGCAGCATTGACCAAAGGTGAGCTTACAGCTGGCGAGAACCGTATCATCTCGGGTTCTGTGCTTTCAGGTCGCAAAGTGGCGGGCAATACCAATTATCTTGGTCGCTTTCATAATCAAATCAGTGCGCTAACCGAAGGTCGTGAACGTCCAGCGTTTCACTTCTTTACCGCTGGTGCCAATCGATTCTCTAAATTGCCTATCTATATCTCGCAGTTTTTTGGTGGTAAAAAATATAACTTTACCACTTCGAGCAATGGCTCACCGCGGGCGATGGTGCCAATTGGCGTCTATGAAGAAGTCATGCCGCAAGACTATCTGCCAACGCAGCTACTGCGCGCTTTGATTGTCGAAGACATCGTTAGCGCTGTCGATTTGGGCGTACTTGAATTGGACGAAGAAGATTTGGCATTATGCACCTTTGTATCTCCTGGCAAATATGAATTCGGCGATATTTTGCGTGACAACTTAACGCGCATTGAGCTGGAGGGCTAACCACGATGAAATTTTTACACAATATGTTCGATCGTATGGAGCCGTCTTTCACCAAGGGTGGCAAACACGAAAAGTACTACGCCATCTTTGAGATGTTTGATACGTTTTTACGTCAACCAGGCTCAACGACATACGCATCCTCACACGTGCGCGACGGTATCGACCTTAAGCGTATTATGATTACCGTTTGGTTATGTACCTTCCCTGCGATGTTTTGGGGTATGTACAATATCGGTCATCAAGCATTAACGGCGATTGCGCAGCTTGGCTTACAGCCTGAAGGCTGGCGTACCGTTATCACCAGTATGGCAGGCTACAATCCAGACAGTATCTGGGCAAGCTTTGTCTACGGGGCCATGCAGTTCCTCCCGATTTATATCGTCACCTTTGCGGTTGGTATTCTCTGTGAGATTATCTTTGCTGTCGTGCGCGGGCATGAAGTTAACGAAGGTTTCTTTGTGACTTCTGTGCTATTTGCGCTGTGTCTCCCACCAGATATTCCTTTATGGCAAGTTGCCTTAGGTATTATTTTTGGTGTGGTCGTAGCAAAAGAAGTCTTTGGCGGTACGGGTAAAAACTTCTTGAACCCTGCCCTATCAGGTCGTGCGTTCTTATACTTTGCTTACCCTGCTTATATGTCAGGCGACTCAGTATGGACGGCGGTTGATGGTTTCTCAGGAGCCACGCCACTTGGACTTGCCGCGCTTGGCGTCGTCCCAGAAGACTTCGTCGATGTTTATGGCAATGCCATCACGTGGACAGATGCTTTCTTAGGCAATATGCAAGGCAGTATCGGTGAAGTGTCGACGCTGGCTATCTTGCTAGGTGCAGTGGTTCTACTTTGGACGCGCATTGCCTCATGGCGCATCATGGCAGGTTGTGTGGTTGGGCTAATTGCCACATCGCTAGTCTTTAACATGGTTGGTTCTGAAGACAATATGATGATGAGCTTGCCGTTTTATTGGCACTTAGTCATTGGTGGCTTTGCCTTTGGTGCGGTGTTTATGGCAACCGACCCTGTATCAGCTGCGCACACCAATAAAGGCCGCTGGGCGTATGGTATTTTGATTGGTTTTATGACCGTACTCATTCGCGTCGTCAACCCAGCCTTCCCAGAAGGCATTATGCTTGCCATTTTATTCGCCAACTTATTTGCGCCATTATTTGATTACTTTGTGACGCAAGCCAATATCAAGCGCCAAACAGCACGGAGGGTTCGTTATGTCCAAGCCCAAAAGTAATAATGCAAAAACCATCAGCGTGGCGTTGACGCTATGCTTGGTGTGTTCTGTATTGGTCTCAGCGGCAGCTGTTGGTTTAAAACCAGCGCAAGTTGAAAACGCGCGCTTAGACCGTAACAAAAATATCTTAGTCGCCGCTGGAATGTTTGACCCGGCGTCCGATACCAATGAAGATGTGGCCGAGCGTTTTAAAGACTTTGAGGTAAAAATCGTTGACCTTAATAAAGGCGATTACCTCGATGACGACGCGCTAAAAGCCGCTGGCATTCCTGATCGCAATGCATACGATGCCAGTCAAGCAACTAAAAACAAAGCCTTGAGTGAAGATTTGGGCGGTAATGACCCTGCTGGTATCGGCCGTGTTCCTAAATATGCCAAAGTCTATGTCAAAAGTGATGACGCTGGACAACCTGAAATGGTGGTGCTGCCGATTCAAGGTTATGGTCTATGGGGTACGATTTATGGTTTCTTAACGCTTGAAAGTGACATGAATACCATCAAAGGTATCAGTTTTTATGAGCATAAAGAAACCCCAGGCCTAGGTGCTCGTATCGAAGAGCCTGAGTGGCGCGCCATGTGGAGCGGCATTCATTCTTATGATGAAAACGGCGCAGTAGCAACGGGTGTGACCAAAGCCGGTAATCCAAAAGACAACTGGGTAGATGGTATCAGTGGTGCAACCTTAACCGGTCGCGGCGTCAGTAACATGATTCAGTTTTGGCTCGGTGAGCAAGGTTATAAACCTTATCTAGATCATCTGCGTGAAGAGAGCGGTAAAACATTGGCGGATGCAGAAGTCAAAGCCAATCAAAGTCCGTATAAGAAACTGGGTCAGAACTTACATCAACAGCAGACGCATCCCGCAACCGAACTGGTCGCAGTAGTGCCAGCAGCACACGGCAAGGAGGCATAACATGGCTGATACAAAAACGATTTTAACCTCGCCTATCTTTGACAATAATCCGATTGCCCTGCAAATCTTAGGTATTTGTTCGGCGTTGGCGGTTACTACCAGTGTGGCGAATGCGCTGGTAATGAGTGTGGCTTTGACCTTGGTCACGGCATTCTCAAGCTTTTTTATCTCTATTATCCGTAAGCAAATCCCATCAAGCATTCGTATTATTGTGCAGATGACGATTATTGCGTCATTGGTTATTGTGGTTGACCAGATTTTAAAAGCGGTCGCTTATGACGTCAGTAAAGGCTTGTCGGTATTCGTTGGTTTGATTATCACCAACTGTATCGTGATGGGCCGTGCCGAAGCATTTGCCATGAGCAATCCACCCGTACCAAGCTTTTTAGACGGTATTGGTAACGGTCTTGGTTACTCGGCGGTACTGCTATTTGTCGCGAGTGTGCGTGAGATTTTGGGCGCAGGCAGTTGGTTCGGTATTACCATTTTGCAAACTGCTAACGATGGTGGTTGGTACGTACCAAATGGTCTATTACTATTGCCACCGTCAGCGTTCTTTATTATCGCTCTGTTCATTGTGATTATCCGTACTTGGAAACCTGAACAGGTCGAAGAAGCTGAATTTGTAATGAAGCCGCAATCTAAAGGCATGGCACAAGGAGGCGGTCACTAATGGGACACTATGTCAGTTTATTTATAACCTCGGTCTTTATCGAGAATATGGCGCTGGCCTACTTCTTAGGCATGTGTACCTTTTTGGCGGTATCAAAAAAGGTCTCCACCGCGATTGGTCTTGGGGTCGCTGTGGTCGTCGTGATGGCGATTACCGTACCGCTAAATAACCTTTTGTTTCAGTTCATCTTAAAAAATGGTGCGCTGGCATGGGCAGGTTTCCCTGATATCGACTTAAGCTTTTTGGGTCTACTCAGTTACATCGGTTTGATCGCCGCTGTGGTACAGATTTTAGAGATGTTCTTGGATAAGTTCGTCCCAAGTCTGTATAACGCTCTTGGGGTGTTTTTGCCACTGATTACCGTCAACTGTGCCATCTTAGGTGGCGTACTGTTTATGGTTGAGCGTGATTATAACTTTGGCGAATCGATGGTATACGGCGTCGGCGCAGGTTTTGGTTGGGCATTGGCGATTACCGCCTTGGCGGGTATCCGTGAAAAGCTAAAATACTCAGACATTCCAGCGCCGCTGCGTGGTCTTGGCATTACCTTTATCACGGTTGGTCTGATGTCACTTGGCTTTATGTCTTTCGGCGGTATGTCAATTTAAACCGCTAAGCTTAAACCCTATTTAGCACTTTGACCTATTTAATTCATTTATTCGGTAGGGGTTCAAAAAACGCAAAGACGTTTTTTCGCTCCCCTACTCCATAGATTAAGGATACCTACCATGGATTACGCTACGGCGATTGGTGGCGTTGCTATGTTTACCGTGATCATCATGGGTCTCGTTGCCATTATTTTGGCGGCGCGCTCAAGATTGGTCAGTTCAGGCGATGTTACTATCCATATCAACGATAATCCCGATAATGACGTCGTGACACCCGCGGGCGGAAAACTGCTACAAACATTGGCGAGCGAAGGTATTTTCTTATCTTCAGCCTGTGGTGGCGGTGGTACGTGTGCACAGTGTCGTTGCCGCGTTATCGAAGGGGGCGGCTCTATTCTGCCCACCGAAACTGGGTATTTTACCCAAGGCGAAATCCGTAACCACATGCGCCTTGCTTGTCAGGTTGCGGTAAAGCAAGACATGAAAATTGAGATTGACCCTGAGTTTTTTGATGTACAAAAGTGGGAATGTGAAGTTGTCTCGAATGATAACGTTGCCACCTTTATTAAAGAGTTGGTACTAAAAATTCCAGAAGGCGAGGAAGTCAATTTCCGCGCGGGCGGTTATGTACAGTTAGAAGCGCCGCCGCATGAAGTACATTACAAAGACTTTGTGATTGACGAAGAATACCGCGAAGACTGGGAAAAGTTCGACATTTTCAAATATGTGTCGAAAGTTGATGAGCCAGTAATTCGTGCTTACTCAATGGCCAACTACCCAGACGAAAAAGGCATTATCAAATTCAATATCCGTATCGCCAGTCCACCGCCACGCGGCCCTGACGGTATACCACCGGGCAAAATGTCCTCTTGGGTATTTAGCCTCGTCCCTGGCGATAAAGTGACGGTTTCTGGTCCTTATGGCGAATTCTTTGCCAAAGACACCGAAGCTGAAATGATTTTCGTTGGTGGTGGTGCAGGTATGGCGCCGATGCGCTCGCATATTTTCGATCAGCTCAAACGCTTAAATACCAAGCGTAAGATTAGCTTTTGGTATGGCGCGCGCTCGATTCGTGAGATGTTCTACGTTGAAGATTATGATCAGCTAGAAGAAGAGTTTGATAACTTTGAGTGGCATGTGGCCTTGTCTGACCCTCTCCCTGAAGACAATTGGGAAGGTCCAACCGGCTTTATCCATAACGTGCTGCTTGAAAACTATCTTAAAGACCATCCAAACCCAGAAGACTGTGAATACTACATGTGCGGGCCACCGATGATGAACGCGGCGGTAATCGACATGCTACACAGCTTGGGCGTGGAAGATGAAAACATAATGCTTGATGATTTTGGTGGTTAAGCGAGTTATTTAAATCGGTTGATAACACCTATTTATTCAACAAGTATCGTTAAGCTAAAAATATATGATAAATTAAGAGTCTCAATGGAGGCTCTTTTTTTATGCGCTAAATAAACCATTTTCAATCAGAAAGGATTCTTATGAAAACCAAAGCGAAAGATTTGACCATTTGGATTACCGGCGCGTCTAGCGGTATCGGCGAAGCATTATCACTTGCCTTTGCCAAACGTGGTGCCAGCATTATTTTAAGTGGCCGTGATAAAGCTAAATTAGAGACAGTCAAAAATCGCTGCAAAAACAGCAAAAAGCATATCGTCGTTCCCTTTGATATCGCCGATGCCGCGCAAGCAAAAGAAGCCTATGAAACAATCAAGGCTAAAACTGAAAAAGTGGATTGGTTGATTAATAATGCGGGCATCAGTCAACGCGCGCTTATCATGGAAACGACCGAGGAAGTTGAACGTAAGCTGATGGAGATAGATTATTTCGCGCAAACGCGGCTGACCAGACTGGTATTGCCCGATATGATTGCGCAAGGTGGCGGCAAAATTGTCATAGTATCGAGCGTGGCAGGTTTACTGGGTACCCAATATCGCGGCGCTTATGGTGCTGCCAAAGCCGCTATCCATATGTGGGCAAACAGCTTGCGCGCAGAATTGCATGACCAAGGCATCGAGGTCGCGACCATATTCCCAGGGTTTATTCAAACCAATATTTCTATCAATGCCTTGACTGGTGATGGTAGTGCGCAAGGGACAATGGATGACGCCACCAATAAAGGTCTTACTGCGACCGCCTTTGCCAAGCAAGTCGTCAAAGCCCTGACTAAGGGTGAAGAATATGTCATCGTTGCTGGCAGTAAAGAAAAGCTTGCCACTAGAGTCAATCGTTTATCGCCGCCGAAGCTATATAAGCTTATTCGTGAGTCACAGGTTAAATAAAAACAGGCAGGTTCAATCGTATCTTCTCGAGTCGTAGTTATTTAAGTCGTACGTTAGTCGTAAATTGGCCTTATCGGTAACAAGGGGTGTAAAATAGGCGACGCTTAGCTTGCTTAGTTATGAATTATTTATAAACCATTCTTTACTGACCACTCGGTACTAGCTAACGCCCCACTCACCCCTTTACTTTATCAAGCTGTGATGACTTATATGACAAATTTAACCGTATTTTCTGCCGCTAACAAACCCCTAAAATCCGCCTCTTTAACCATATTTGCTATCAGCTCTGTACTTACACTTAGCGCCTGCCAGCAAAAACCTGATTATAACAACCTCAGCGGCGAGACCATGGGCACCAGCTACCACATCAGTTATCAATTGCCCAAAGGCGCTGATGAAGCTGCCATACAAGCAGCAATTGATAAGCGCTTGCAAGATATCAATGACAGCATGTCGACCTATCAAGCCGACTCTACTATTTCTAAATTCAATCAATTAGGCAAAGATACGCCGATTGCTATCGACGCCGATTTTAGCCATGTATTAAAAACCTCAAAGCAAGTTTATGAGCTGTCGGGCGGTGCTTTTGACCCAACGGTAATGCCATTAATTGAAACGTGGGGCTTTGGCAGTACCATGACGGTTGAGCGCTTGCAAAGTCCGCCAACGGCGCTTGAGATTGCGCAAGCGAAAGCCTTGGTCGATTTTGACAGTGTCATTCAAAAAGGTGACAGCATTTATAAAACCAAAGACGGCGTTGGCCTTGATTTTTCGGCGGTGGCTAAAGGTTATGGCGTCGACGTCATTGCCGATGTGCTTAAGAACACTTATCAAATTCGCAACTATATGGTTGAGATTGGCGGCGAAGTGGCGACCTCGGGCGTCAGCGCGCAGCAGCAGCCGTGGCAAATCGCTATTGATGCACCCATTGAGGGCAGTACGGTAAGTACTCGGCAAGCAATGGCGGTGATTCGCCAACCGATTAATAACGGCGCTAGCATGGCGCTTGCTACCTCTGGCAACTATCGCAACTCCGTCGTTTTCGATGGTAAGCACTATAGCCATACCATTGACCCAACCACAGGTCAGCCAATTGTAGGTGGCGCGCCATCAGTAACGGTAGCTGCAAAAACGGTGGCGTTGGCGGATGCTTGGGCAACGGCTTTGACTGCCATGCCTTATGAAAAAGCGCTGGCTACGGCGAAAGAGCACAATATCGCAGCTTTATTTGTCATTTTGGCAAAGGGTGTTGCAGCAGACACGGCGACCGATAGCGTTGATGATTGGCAAGTGGTCGAAACGCCGGCGATGAAAACCTTGCGCGCCGATAAAAAGTCTTAGTATCAAACGTCTAGACTGTAACAACCTGCTAAGCACAAACGGGCGAGGCAAATTTTTGCTATACTATAAGTAAGTCATTGCTTAGATGGCTGCTTCATATTTTAAACGAGAGGTTATCTCTATGCTTAACCAATTGCTTCCCATGCTTGCTGTTACCTTTACCGTTTTTATGCTGTTTTTTATCTTTATGGGCATCGGTTATATGGTCAAAAAAAAGCCGCTTAGAGGCTCATGTGGTGGTGTGGCAAAATTGATGGGTGACGAGTTTTGCTCATTTTGTGGTAACGACCCCAATAAATGCGAATCGCTGGTTGACCAGCAGCAAGAAACCGCGCTAAAGGCTGCGCAATTAGGCAAGTCGGTATAAACCTGCTATTTGTTACCATACGCTGGTAGTATTTACCCGCCCTCTATTCTTATAATAGCGTCGAGTCCTTTGCAATTAACCTTGCAAACTAACGGTGACTGACGCTATTTTTGCTTTAGCGTTTATATAAAAGCCTTTTTATCATAAGCGCTATCAGCAAAGCCAAAACTTCACTATTCATATACTAAGTTTACCCTGATAAATGGGGTAGCAAGTTCATATGACTTGCTTTCTGCAAGTGTTTTTATACTCTATATTCTAATATGTGGTCTTGAGCGCCGTCTTATCGACGGGCTTTGGGGTTATTTATAAGTGCTGCTGCGTCAGTGCTTATAAACGACGTGTCCTTTTTTTATTTTAATAGTCGTGCAGCTATGTCTACCTCTCCTAATTTGCAATCTGATATACCGTCCCAGTCTCAACCAGATGCGCCAGCAAACCTAAAGCTGCCCTCATCGCGCTTTATTTTTTGGCTCGTGCTATGTGCTATGGTTTTATTGGCGTCCAATATGCGCGCGCCGATTGTGGCGCTGGGTTCTATTGCACCGGTGGTACAAGGGGCGCTTGATATCTCCGAAACCCAAATTGGTTGGCTTGGTGCGGTGCCGATGCTGACCTTTGCGCTTGGGGCTTTTATTTCCCCTACGATTGGGAAGCGTTTTGGGCTTGAAAATACGCTGATCACGATGATTGCATTATTAACCGCAGGTATGGTTATTCGTAGCGTCATTCCGACTTGGATTGGCTTTTTAAGCGGCACCTTACTATTGACATTGGCAATTGGCTTTGCCAATACGCTTGCCGCTCCGGTGATTAAGCAGCGCACACCGAACCATATTCCGCTGATTACCGGTTTATTTAGTCTTACCATGACCGTCTCGGCAGGGATTGTCGCAGGCGTGGTTTTGCCGTTATCTGAGCAATTTGGCTGGCAATGGGCGCTGGGTGGCTGGTCGATTTTAGGCTTGTTTGCCTTAATCATTTGGGTAGTGCTACGGCTGCGTTTGGGTTCATCAAATCATCAGCCCATCAAACCGCTTGCGGCAGGCGAGAAAGCGCCATCGCACATTTCGATGTGGCGCACGCCGTTTGCTTGGCAAATTGCAGTATTTATGGGCTTACAGTCCTTGCTTTTTTATACCGTTGCCAGTTTCTTACCGTCGATATGGCTAAGTAAAGGGTTGTCAGCGGTGAGCGCGGGGCAAATGGCTTCCGTCTTTCAATTTATGGCACCGGTCGCTATTTTAAGCTTAACGTGGCTCGTCAACCGCGGCCGTCCTATACAAGCGCTGGCCATCTTTGCTGCGTCACTAAACGTGCTCGGCGTCTTGGGTCTCACTTATCTGTCTGCCGATTATGCTTGGCTATGGTCAGGACTAATGGGCATGGGCTGCTCGGCGATTTTCACTTTAAGTATGATGCTGTTTTCGATGCGTACTTATACCGCCAATCAATCAAGCGAGCTGTCCGGCATGGCGCAAGCTATTGGTTATTTGATTGCGTTTTTTGGTCCACTTGGCACCGGTTGGTTGCACGAAGCAACGAACAACTGGGATTTACCGTTATTCATTATGCTGGTATTGATGATTATCAACGTGGGGTTTGCTTGGCTGGTTAGCCGCCCGCTAATGGTTGATGGTAAAAAGATTTAATTTTTATCTTCAATCAATTAACCTTCGGCGTCAATCAATTAACTTTTGTACCATATTGCAGCTTACCTGATTCTGCTAGACTGACTTTATTGTATTTAGGACAGCAGAATCATGATAAACATACCCTCTCGCCTACCGCAGCGTTTGCTTACGGTCGCCGCCTTGAGCCTCGCAATCGCTATTAGCGGTTGTCAACAACAGCCTGACACCAACACCGCTGACAATACTCAAAATAATAATCCGGCCGTCAATACGACAATGGCTGAACCTCAAACACCAGAATCTACGCAATCTAATGAGTCAACGAATTCAGCTGAGCAGCAAGCACCTTTAACCATCTTGGCACTGGGTGATTCGTTAACTGAAGGGCTTGGCGTTGATAATAATGCCAATTATCCCGCGCAGCTAGAAGCTCGCTTAAAAGAAATGGGCTACAAGGATGTTAAAGTAATCAATTCAGGATTAAGCGGTGAAACCAGTACTGGATTGGTCAATCGACTGGACTGGGTATTGCAAACCAAACCTGATATTACCATTTTGACCATCGGTGCCAATGATGCCATCCGTGGTATTGATGTGGCAACGGTCGAAGCCAATATTCGTACCGCTATTAAACGCCTTCAAGATGGCGGTAGCGAAGTCATTTTGGGTGGTATGCAGATTTATGACAATCTTGGCGCTGACTATGTAGAGTCGTTCGCCGCGATATACCCAAGGGTGGCGAAAGATATGAATGTGACGCTGATTCCATTCTTTTTAGACGGTGTGGGCGGTGATGCAAAATTAAACCAAGCCGATGCCATTCATCCAACAAAGGAAGGCTATACTATTATCGTCAACGACAATATTTTGCCAATTCTGCAACCTGAAATCGAAAAGCTAGAAGCAGCCCATACCGATACGGCAACGAAACCTAGCACGCCTACTGAGACTAGCCAATGATTGCTACAGCCAATAACACAGCACTACTTACCGCCTCCAAACTCAATAAAACCGTCCAAGTCGGTGACCAATCATTATCCATTATTAAAGACGTCGATATCCATGTCGATGCGGGCGAGTTTGTGGTCATCATGGGTAAATCCGGCTCGGGCAAATCGACTTTGCTCGGACTACTGGCAGCGTTAGATTATCCTGATAGTGGCTCGGTTGAGTTAGCGGGACAAACCTTAAGCAGCCTTGATGAAGATACGCTGGCGGTCATTCGTCAACGCGAGATGGGATTTGTTTTTCAGTCATTTCATCTATTACCGACATTAACTGTCAGCGAGAATATTGCCTTTCCGCTTGATATTGCCCGCCGTCCGAATAAAGCACGCGTCAACGAATTGATTGCAGCGGTTGATTTAGGGCATCGGCGTGATAGCTTGCCTAACCAATTATCAGGCGGTGAGCAGCAGCGAACGGCGGTTGCCCGCGCGTTGGTGTCGCAGCCAAAAATTGTCTTTGCCGATGAACCAACCGGTAACTTAGATGAGCAAAATGCCAGTCAAGTGATGCAGCTGTTATTAGATTTACGCCAGCAAGTTGGCTCTGCATTGGTCGTGGTCACCCACGATGCCGCACTAGCGGAGATGGCAGATCGTGTCATTACCATGCATGACGGTATGATAGATGGATCAAAAATCAATGGATAACATGGATAATGAGTCGAATGATTCGCGTGGCATCATAAGCCAACTATTTAACCGTCTGTTAATTTCAAAAAACTTGGGCGCGCAAGCCTTAAGTCGTAGCTGGTGGCAGCGCTGGATCTATCCCGTCTTATTCTTAATCACGCTAGTCCTTTCGCTTGCCACTTACCTGACTTTAGATTCTATCCAACAGTCTGTTGATACCTATATCAATGATAATCAGCGCGCGCTCGTTGGCGGCGATTTGATTTTAAACAGTAAGCAAGATTGGCCAAGCGAGGTATTAGCACAAGTAGAGACGGTCGCTGATACGCAAATTGTATATGACTATCAGTTTAGCGCCATGGTAGTGACCGATGAACAAACTTTACTTGCCAGCGTCAAAGCGGTTTCGCCGGCTTATCCATTATATGGAGACGCTGAGCTTGCCTCAGGGCAGCCTCTTTGGACACAATTAAGCGCTGCGAATGTCGTCGTCGCGCCCGGAGTATTGAACAGCTTAAACGCCAGTGTCGGTGACCAAATCACCATTGGTGATGCTGAGTTCACTATTAGCGACGTGCTGACCAAAGAGCCTGACCGTCCACTGACTGCCTTTGGTTTTGGCGGACGCGTTTTGATGCATGAGGATGCGCTCGCAGCAACTAATTTATTAGGGCAGCGTAGCCGTATTAATTACCGTATTGAGCTGGCAGGTGAGCCAGAGCAGATAACAGAACAGCGAGATAAGCTGACGCAAATACTTAGCAATTATCCTGATATTGAGCTCTCTGATGCCGAGTCAGCAGATACTTCTGTCTCGCGTATCTCTGACAACGTCTTAATGTTTTTAAAGCTGCTCGTCATTGCCGTGCTTTTATTGTCGACTGTGGCGATGTATGGCGTCATCACCGCTTTTGTGACCAAGCAGCAGTCTAGTAATGCCATTCGCTTGGCATTAGGTGAGCCGCTTAAATCCTTAAAACGCAGCTACTATCAGCTATTGATTGTTACTACTATCATCGCCTGTGTGGCCGCGGTTATCGTGAGTTTTGGCTTACTGAAAGTCGGTCAGCCGTATCTGATTGCTATCTTGCCAGCGGATGTTGGTTTAGCTATTAACCCAATTAGCGCCATTAAAACCATTATTATCGCGCTAGTGCTGACCTTGCTGATTGCTCAGCGTGGTTTAAGCACGTTAAGTAGCACCAAGCCTGCGACTTTGCTTAATCAAGGTGCAAGCACAAACTCGCAAAATCTGCCTTGGTATCGGAGTCTGCCGTTACTTTGGTATGGATTGATGCTAGTTGGTCTCTATGTGTTTTTCGCTTATGAAGTCAATTCTCTGTTACTAGGTGCGCAGCTGTTAGTAGGCTTAACTGCCTTCGTAGCGATATTTTGGCTATTGGCTCGCGGTTGGTTATGGCTGCTGACTAAGTTTGCCAAGCATTCTAATATCAGCTGGATGCAGCGTATTGCTATCCATAACCTTGCCCGTAAAGGCAATCAGTCAGCATTATTTTTTGTCACTTTATCGCTGTCAGTGGCGGTTTTAACTTTGATTACCACGCTCAATCATAGTATCAATGCCCAGTTTATTAATGCCTATCCTGAAGATGCGCCCAATTTATTTTTACTCGATATTCAAAGCGACCAGCATGACGAGATTAATAATATTATTGCTGCCCCTGTCAGCTATTATCCTGTCATTCGTGCGCGTGTCGTCACGGCTAATAATATACCCGTACAAGATATCGAGCCTGCTGACGGCTTTGATGACCCGGCGCGGGTCTTTAATTTGAGCTACGCCGATACGGTGATGGACACTGAATTCATCACTGATGCGGTAGAAAACGACAAGCTTTATGCCCCTATTAAGACTTCAGATAACGACCCAGCACAAACCGTTGCGCCCTTATCGATTTTGGATACGGCAGCCAGCTTGCTAAACGTCGGTATGGGTGATCAGGTGCGCTTTAATATCCAAGGGATTGAGATTATCGGGCAAATCACCAGTATCCGCTCGCGCTATGAGAAAGGACCCAGTCCCTATTTTTACTTTTTATTTGAGCCTGAAGTGTTAGCAGCTGCGCCGCAAATCCAATTTGCCACCGCCCATGTCGCCGCAGAAGATATTCCAAAGCTCCAAGGTCAGTTAGTACGCGAGTTTCCTGCGGTAACGACCATCGACGGCACAGCAATCGCGCAGCAAGTCCAAGAATTGGTCGTACAAATGAGCCGCTTGGTTTACGTCTTCACCTTACTGGCATTGTTAACAGGCATCATGGTTTTGATTAGCTCGCTACTCTCTACCTCGCAAGACCGCATGAAAGACAGCGCCTCATTTAGGCTGCTCGGTATGCAAAAGCGCGACCTCTATATGCTCAATATCTTAGAGCTTAACATACTTGGGATTAGTGCCGCTTTATTTGCGGTTATTATCGCTAATATCGGTGCTTGGGCCGCTATTACCCAATGGTTTAATCTGCGCTTTAGTGTGCCGTGGACAAGTTTGGCTATTGGCGGTGTGGCATTAGTCGTATTGCTGTTTGCCATTGCCATTATTTATGTGAGGTTGGTGATTGGGCGCGGGATTATGGCGCGGGTTCGGGCGATGATTTAGGGGTGAAAAAATTTCTAGCATTGCAAAGTCCCTAAACAGGGTCTTTTTGATTCGATATTATTTGCAAGTCTAAGTTTGAAGATAAATTAAACAAAGCACTGTTTCGGTATAACATAAGAGAGAATTTCTTAATTCTTGAGCCTTTCCCAAACTTTGTGTAACTACCATATAGTATAAGTAGTTAAACACTTTTAGGAAGGTCTCACACCGAACCAATCAGGCGCTTCCACTGGTTCAGTACCCTAGTAAGGACTTGGATATTAACCTGTAGCCTAGATTATTTGGATAGATATAGTCTCTAAGAGTGGAACAGTGTACATCTAAGTTTACTAGCTAACTCCGGTTCAATGATTTTTAACCATGCTATCTAGGGTCAACATACTATTACTCCTTATGCCCTCTAGCATCTGCAATATACCGAAATTAATATCACTGGTGAAAAAAGCATCTGGTATTATATCGCACCATCAAAAAACCATTATGTTCTGAATATTTTCACTTCAGAATATAAACCACAAAGTCAGCACAAGCGAACAAGACATTCACTGTCCACTTTATTGCCAAGCTAGCTAGAAAGTATAAAGCTATTGGAATCTCTATTTATGAATAAAGAAACAAGCAATCAGCACTATTTTACCGTGTGGCGATGGCATTTTTATGCAGGAATATTTGTTGTCCCTTTTTTAATTATTTTATCTTGTACCGCACTTGGTATGTTGGTTATGTCTAACACAGTGGGACGAGACAATGACCGTTTAAGCATTACTGTTCCCGAATCAGCAATGCAAGCGCCCATCGCTACCCAAGCTAAAAACGCGCTCAATACCTTACCCAATAGTACCCTCGTTAAATATATCGCCCCTCGTGATACGGATAAGGTAGCTCTGTTTCAGGTAACATCAGAAGACCATGACAATATGGTAGCCGTCAATCCTTATACTGCAGATATCGTCAACAGTACACCCAGCAATAGCAATCTGTATTATACCTTTGACAGTATTCATGGTGATTTGCTGCTGGGTAAAGTCGGTGATTATGTTCAAGAAACGACTGCTTCATTAACAATTCTAATGATATTAACTGGCTGGTATTTGTGGTGGCATAAGCGTAAATCTGTCAAAGCAATGTTAATTCCTGATGATACTAATCTGAAGAAAAAGCGTTCCTTTTTCCGGACGATTCACGCGACATTAGGCAGTTGGATATCTGTTTTGCTACTGTTTTTCTGCATTTCAGGCATGGCTTGGGCAGGCATTTGGGGTGAGCGCATTGTACAGTCGTGGAGTCACTTCCCTGCGGGTAAATGGGGCGTCGCGCCAATGCCACTGTCGATTGACCACAGTCAGCATCATGCTGATATGCATATGGATAACGCCGATGCCGCGCCGCACGTTCATGGCGCAACAGCAGCCATAGCTCACACACATGGTAGCGTATTAAATTCAGGAAAGACTAAAGACGTGCCTTGGGTACTAGAGTTAACACCAATGCCAGAATCAGGTACGACTATGGGTAAAAACGGTATTGCGCCCAATATACCCATTATGATTGATACCGTAGATCGATTTGCTCGTGAGCTTGGTTTTGTAGGGCGTTATCAGTTGAATCTACCGCAAGGGGAGACAGGCGTATGGACGATTAGCCAAGATTCAATGAGCTACGATATGAAAAGCCCAACGGCTGATCGCACCGTGCATATTGACCGCTATTCGGGCAAGGTTTTGGCTGATATACGGTTCGATGATTACAATGCGTTTGGTAAATTTATGGCAGCGGGTGCTGCCATACACATGGGGACGCTGGGGTGGTGGAGTGTATTAGCCAACGTTTTATTCTGCCTCTCTGTTATTGCCATTTGTGTGAGTGGTTATGTGATGTGGTGGCAACGCCGTCCTCGTCAAACTAACGACATGACTGGACTCAATCCACCAGCTCGTAGTCAGCGTTTTACTATAGGGTGGACGCTTGCCATTCCGTTACTTATTGTCGCTATCATATTCCCAACGGCAATCATTGCTATTGTTGTCATCGCTTTATTAGATTTTTTATTGATATCGCGTGTTAAATTTTTACGCAAGCTACTGAAGTAAGTATCTTTAATAGATTCTACTGTTATAGGCTATAGCCTCAAAGAGGCCTGACTAGATACTTTCTTATTGACTTGTAACATAGACATGTTAATGTGAG
Source organism: Psychrobacter sp. M9-54-1 (assembly GCF_016613355.1). NCBI lineage: Bacteria > Pseudomonadati > Pseudomonadota > Gammaproteobacteria > Moraxellales > Moraxellaceae > Psychrobacter > Psychrobacter sp. M9-54-1. Next base: position 28,415 of record NZ_JADGFW010000027.1, read on the forward strand.
CGTTCTTTGGGGAGTAGCCTGCTTTCGTTCTGCGAAAGAGTTCGTATCAACATGCTTGGCCATATGCCATGGTACGAACACCTCTCGGTTGGCGAGACCATCGATATATCCACACTGCAGGTCGAGAGTGTGCGTATGTCGTTGACTCTATACTCGGCCTGAGAACATCACATGAATCCTATTGCACTTTCATTACTTGCTTTTTCTATGTCTACTGATGCCTTTTCTGTGGCGATTGGTAAAGGCGCAAGTCTTAAAAACCCCCGTTTTACCGAAGCGTTAAGAATGGGTGTCATCTTTGGCTCTATTGAAGCGATTACCCCTATCATTGGCTGGTTAATTGGCCGTTCTGCTACCTCTTTTATCGATGCCTCTTTTATCGATGCCTCTTTTATTGAAGCATGGGACCATTGGGTCGCATTCGTCATTCTATTAGGCTTAGGGCTGCACATGCTGTATGCAGGACTAAAACCGGATAATGAAGAACAAGAAGCCCCCTCAAGACATTCGTTTCTCAAACTTGCTGTTGCTGCTTTTGGTACTAGTATCGATGCGATGGCTGTCGGTATTAGTCTTGCATTTATAGAAGTTAATATTCTACTAGCAGCAAGCTTGATTGGGTTGGCGACGGCCACCATGGTCACGTTTGGCGTGATGCTTGGAAAAGTACTGGGATCACTCATCGGCCATAAAGCGGAAATGTTCGGCGGCTTAATGCTAATTGCCATCGGTGGGTGGATTCTATTCAGCCATTTTTAATTGCAAAAGCCTATATGTGACCTGATAATTTAGTCCTCTTTATTATTTTCTTATCAGCTGCATCCAACAAGTCAGCCGTATGGTCAGCGACTGGCTCAAGGAAATCTCTTTTACTACGTATCCATGTTAAAAGTGGCATATTTACCCCATCCAATTTGAACTCATTATATCCACTCAATACACCCTTTGATCTTTATTTAAAGGTAAAACAACATCATATAAAAATCGTTGGTGGTGTTCTAAAAAGTATGCTGGCATCAGACATAGCCATAATTAACATAGAAGAATACCAAATCAAACACCTTAAAGTGGTTATCAAACTTCTTTGAGAAGCAACAGGTCTTTCTAACCGCTCGTCGCAATCGGTGTCTAAGGCGACAGTTATTACCTTCTATGCCTACCGTATGCTGCTTGCCGATTTGTTTCTTGTCAGGCTTGAATGCGGTTATAAAGCTATCCCAGTTATCCATGCTAATAGAACCATAGCTGACTTTCAGTTGTTTAAGACGGGCTCTTAGCTTCTTAGCTGTTTTCAGGTCACGTTTGCCCCAAACATAAGCAACAATCTCATTGGTAGCGCGGTCATAAGCATAAATAAGCCAAACTTTACGCTTTTTGCGATACACGTAAGTCCAGAACTCATCAACCTCTAAGCGTTCATAATAGCGCTTTTTAGGTGTAATCTTATAGACCGATGAGCCTATGGTGCTAAGGGCTTTACCAATACTAATAGAGGCTATAACGGCTATGTCTCTGACGCCGCAACCTCTAACCGTCATTAGCCGTATGATGTCTTCTATTTTAGAGTGACAGCCATGATAAGTTAAGGCATGGTCGCCAATGAATTGACGTTTGCAGTTCTTACACTGGTAGTTCTGCTTGCCATAGCTTTTTATACCATGTATCGAAAAACTGGAGCTGTGACAGTCGGGGCATATGATATCTATTTGTGTCTTCATAACCTCAAATATATCATCTTGCTTTGGCTGTCACCCTCCTTTCATCTCCTCAGCATACTTTCTGACACACCATCATTTTTTCTTATGTTATCAAGCCAAGCTTGCATACTTGGTGTAAGCAAGCGATGACGGCGCCAAGCCATGACAAGCTCCCATTTTAACTGAGGTTGGGTTAGTGGCAAGCAGACTAATCCTGTTAAATCCAACTTTTGAGTATAATATTGAGGCAAAAGAGTCACGCCCATATCCTGTTTTACCATGTCAAGAAGCAAGTGCCACTGATTGGTTTGGCAAATAATATTAGGTTCAAAACCTAGTGATTGACAGTTTTCTATAATCATCGGAGTAAATGATGAATTGGAGGTAAATAAAATTAGGGGTGCATTTGATAGTGACTTAAGTGTTACCTTGGTTTTTTGCTTACCCATACGGTTTTTATTTGCTACGACCACCACTGGATAGCAACATATCGACAAGTAGTCAAAATCATCGTCAATCGGCTTCATCAATGTTGCCACATCAAGTTGCCCCTCTAGAAGGGCCTGCTTAAGTGACTCAGCACCATCTTCGATAAGTGAAGTTTCTATACTAGGATGCATTTGGTAAAAGTTAAAAATAGCTTTGCTTAGTATTTCACTGCCTAACGGTGAAATCCCCAGACGCAACTTACCACCTATTAATTGCTGATAATCTACTACTGTTTGTTCAAGATTATCTGCCTTTTGTAAGATATCCACTGCTTGAATATAGAGGTGTTCGCCAATTTCCGTTAAATTAACTAGCCGCTTTTTTCTATGAGTCAAAGGCTTATCAAACAGAGCTACGCCTAAATATTCTTCAAGATTACTGATAGATTTGGTAACGGTGGGTTGGGTTAAATTGAGTTGAATACTGGCTTGAAGAAACCCACCTGTTTTTACGACTGTCACAAAGCAGCGTAATTGTTTCAAAGTTATCATGAATAATAAACCATGGTTAGGAAGGATAATGAAATTTATTATAGAAATTAGGAATAAAAATAAAAATATAATTCATAATTTATGACTGTAGCGTTCTTATAATAAGTGGTCTCTAATTAACAAACAACAACTATTATGCGTAATCTTAATATTCGCTTACTCCTCTGTTTTGTAGCTGAAAACAAACTTACACTTCAACAGTTCTATCGCCAATCATGGCTTCATGTGCTTATGCAATGCGCTATTATCGCAGCTGTCTGGTATTGTGCTGAGAGATTGGTTGAATTATTGCATTTACCCGTATCCTCAGGCGTATTAGGAGTGTTTTTAATGCTGGTATTATTAATGAGTGGTGCTATTAAGGTTAACTGGATCAGACTGGGGGCAAAATTTGTTTTGGGTGAATTAGTATTAATGTTTATCCCGCTTATGATGTCAATACTTCAATACAAGGCGCTATTTATCAGTAAGGGCTGGCAATTAATGCTGACGATTATCTTAAGTACCGCGATGGTGATGTTAAGCTCAGCATTAACTTTTATTATGGTGCACCGTTTGCAACGTAGATTGTATCGACATCAGATTCATAAAGCCCAATTAAACCTAAAAAATGATGATAATGCGTGAGGATTTGCGATGAATGTCTGGTCAATCCTTTGTCTCATTTGGACATTAGCTGCTTATTATATGGCTAAAGTAATCTATGTGCGCTATCGAAAATCTTGGCTAACCCCTGCTCTTACGGTTCCAGTAATAACGCTTTCATTAATGATTATTTTTAATATCTCTTATGATACATATTGGAAGGATACAGCTTGGATTGTGCAGTTACTTGCCCCCGCAACGGTTGCGTTTGCTATACCTATTTATGAGTATCGTCGTTTAATACGTCAACATGCTTTGGCTTTGACCGCTTCTATAACTGTTGGGATGGTGGTGGGAGTCTTAAGCATATATATATTTGCTGGCTTGTTCCATTTTGATAAGACCTTGACCTATAGCTTGATGGCCCGTTCAATATCGACACCATTTGCGTTAGACTTATCTGAAAAAATTCACGGATCTTCCTCTTTAGTTTCATTGTTTACTTTGATTACAGGGATGGTGGGAATGATTTTAGGGGATATGATCTTGACTTTTTTTCGTATTCGCTCCCATCTTGCAAATGGAATCGCATTTGGTAATGCATCACACGGTTTTGGTACAGCCCGGGCAAGTCAGCGCAATGAGGACGAGGGCGTTATAGCAAGTTTAACAATGATTTTAGCGGGATTGTTTATGGTATTCTTAGGTCCTTCATTAATACATGGCGTAATGTTATTCGGGCAAGTTTAAGCAAATATATATAGAGACCCTAATCTATATTAAGAATAGATATGATAACAGCCATTATCACTAACAGATAAACAATAAAAAAACGTATAAATTTCCGTTTTTATTCTAAAGTTAATTCGACTTTAACTAAATGTAATGAGCTTTATTTCTTTTAAACTTCAACCTATTAACTTATATTATTTGAATATCAGATAAAATGAATGACTATTTTTTGAGGATACGAGTGTTTATGAGTTATTGAATCGGGATTTTCTAAATCATCATTTTAAACCCCTTAACAAATCATTATTTTTCTTGTAACAACAAATAAGATAGAGGATTTCTTTACTCACACTGAGATTCTAACCATTTAGATAGTTTAATAATATCATCCTGATTATTCTTTAATTCCTTGTAAACGAAGTAAAACTTATCCCCTGTTAGTAGTTCATGCATTGGGATTCTAACGAGTTTCTGCTTATAAGATTTATCTAGCATCATATAGTTGTTAACGAGGGTAACTCCCAGATTGTACCGTGCGGCTTCTATCGCTAGTAGTACATGACTAAAATAATTTATCTTTATATCGCTTGGCAATTCAAATCCGCCTGCCTTACACCACCGCAGCCAATCCTCCGCTGTATTCTCACTTATATCTGTATACCTCACGGATAATATTGGATGCCGCCACAATGCATCAGGAAGGGGTTTATCTCTTATTTTCTCCCAAAGCTTTTGACCACACACAGGATATAAAGTTTCAGAAAATAAAAACTTACTGATGAAAGCATGTGGAGGGGGATTGACGGTGATATAACAATCGGCCCTTTGCTCATTATGATCAGAGGGATGATTGACCATATCTAAAGTGAGTTCTATTTCTGGATACTGTTTATAGAAGTCTTCTAGTCGAGGAATCAACCAATTCACTGCGACTGAACTGTACAGAGCTAAGCGTATATGCCCAGGTTTTCCATGCTTAATAATCTGACTACTATCTGAAAGAAGACCCAATGCGCCACTCACATCTGTGAAATAACGCTCACCAACCTCTGTCAACGAAAAGGTCCGGCCTTGCCTATAAAACATTGCTTCCCCAAGATACCTCTCAAGGATGCGTATTTGGTGACTCACGGCACTTTGTGTCACATTGAGGCTCTCTGCTGCTTTTGAAAAGCTGTTAAGCCGTGCAACGGATTCGAAGCATTGTATGGCACGCAATGGGGGCAAATCCATTATTACCTCAGCTAATACTAAATATGTTTTATATCATTATACATCATACCGTTACTTGAATATACTGCCTGACAGATCGTTAAATCAGCTTGAACCCGTTGGGGTTTTAACAGTTTCTGTATTTAGAGTAAGGCGGGGAGGATAAGAATGCCAAAGATGAGTGTTGCATTTGCCATGACGCTATTGGTACTAGGAAATATCATTGCGGTCTTCTCAGACGCCTTGATAAAGGCCTTGCCCTCTGAGACGGCGGTATATCAATTTATCCTGTTTCGTCAATGCACAGCGGTTTTAATGCTGTTGCCATTTTGCTTAATTAATAAAAAGAATAAGTTATTCAGTAATATAAAATGGCACTTTGTTCGTAGTCACGTGTGGTTATTGGGTGTGATATTCATGGTACTGTCTCTTCAAGCACTGCCTCTTGCGACTGCGAATGCTATTTTTTATGCTGCCCCTTTATTTGTATTACCACTGGGTTTTTTATTTTATAAAGACAGATTAAACTTTCCGACTATCGCAGCCTCTATATTAGGTTTTGCTGGTATCCTGGTTATTGTACAACCGAAACAGATCAATTTAGGGGCGGTGTTTGCCCTTATAGTGGCGGTAACCATGGCGCTAAACAATCTGTTAGTTCGTAAACTTCCACAACATCATACTGTCTATCAAACGCTACTTTTGACCAATTTATTAGGAATCCCATTCGCGCTTGGTTTGGCTATTTGGGAAGGACAGCCATTTGATTGGCGCTCATTGATTACGGCCGCCAGTTCAAATGTATTCATTTTGATTTATGCAGGTATATGCGTACAGGTGTATCGACACATTGAAGCTTACAAAGTCTCTAGTGCGGAATACTCAGGTTTAATAGGAGCGGTGGTGGTTGGAATCATATGGTTTAATGAAGTACCAAATATGACTTTGTTAGTAGGGTCTGCGCTGATTATCCTACCTTTGATATGGCTAGCTACTCTCGAATCTATGAGGTTTAGACAAAAAACTGGGTAGGATAATAGCTTTTAAAACCTAATCAAGCTGATGTGCCATAAATAATAAGAAATAATAAAAGTTATGAATCAGACTAAAATGTTATTTAACGTTTATATCGGTTCATGCTTGACGAAACTGTAGATTACTTGTTAAACACTATAATAAGTCGGTTGCATGATTAGAAACTTCCAAGTTGGTTCTTATGTATCTAATAGTATCGTGTCTATAAAAAAGACAAACTGTTATTTAAAATACCTCAACTATTCAGCTGTTAGCCCTGCTTTAACACCCGATAGACCGTAGCCACCCCAACACCAACCGCCTTAGCAATCTCCTCTTTCGTCATATTGTTTTGACTGGCCAACTCTCTAATACGATTATGTTTCACTGTATTGGCTTTCTTACCTGTGGGCTTATAACCACTATTCGCTAACCCCTGCTTAATACGCTCTCTACGCTTATCGTTATCAAGCTTTGCCATCGTTGCTAACAAGTCGATCAGCATATGGTTAATCACTGTTAGGATCTCACCTGTCATGCCCTTACTTACCGTATGCGTAGTTGGTAGATCAGCTACCACCAATCGTAAGCCCTTGTCTTTGATGCGCTGCTTTAGAATTGCAAAATCATCTTGAGATAGCCTGCTTAATCTGTCCACGCTTTCAACCAGCAGAATATCGCCTTGATCAGCGTCCTTTAATAGCTTAGCTAATACTGGCCTATCGAGCTTTGTACCACTGAAATGCTCAACGTACTCAACATGGTTATCGTTATAGCTTTGGCTAAAGCTAATCAAGTCAGACAAGGCTCTCTTAGCGTCTTGATCCTTAGTGCTGGCTCTCACATAAATACGAACGGTCATAACGCCACCTATATTATTTAGACTTAATAATCAATGTTCATTGATAATAATAAGATATTACTATCATTTAACATTAATAACAAGTCTAATGATAGATAGGTTATCGTTTAGAGGTTTTATTTTTTAGGTATAGGCTAATGATAGGAAAAAAGCACAGCAGCCAGTCTTATAATTCAAAAGTCTGTTATAGATGGTTCCATGCTAACAGTCTGCTTTAAGTAGTCTGTTAATAGGTTTGAAAGGTAAAATAACTGGTTTCCTTGGGGTATACTGCGTTTATTAGAGATGTGTTTGTCCGTAGTATTGTTGGCTGGAAGGTGTCTAATCGTATGAACATCGATATGGTGATGGCAGCGTTAAATCAAGCCATTGCAGACAGAAACAACCCAAAAGACGTTATTCATCGTAGTGATAGAGGCGTTCAGTATTTATCTATTCGTTATACTGATAAGATGGCTGATTCTGGCGTTATTACCTTTGTTGGAACGCGGGTAATTCATATGATAATGCATAGTACGATTGGTTATGTATCACCTTTTGAGTTTGAAAAGCAATATTATGATAGTCTTAATGAGTCAGGCAAAGTTGCCTGACTCAAATAAAACGCTCTCCGATATAGTCGGGGCGGTTCAGATAGCCAACTGGTTTAATATTATTCCGGTATATATGGGGTTAAAAAACGCACTAAGGCAGTGATTATTAAGAGTATTAGAAGAAGGTGTTGATATTTTATAAATCGTTCTGGGATAAATAAACACAGCACAGATACTATAAAAATTCCTATAATTTCAATCAAATTAGATAGACTTTGAGAGCCAAATCCTAGCCCAGTTAATACGACCCACAAAAATGATGGTAAGAATACTAGGGCGTGTCCCTAATTGGCAAACAAGTATA
>NZ_JADGFW010000028.1:0-6171 GCF_016613355.1 Psychrobacter sp. M9-54-1
TTATTACCCCAGCATACTTTTTGATACACCATCAAAATTTATAGAGTGCAACAACTAGAATTGAGTCTTGAAGAGGGTCAGTCGTTCAGCGCGTTATCATATTACCTAAAATAGAGGCTATTATATACAAATGCTAAGCGTTATAAATGCTGCTAACAAAATAGCATTAAGGATTTGTAAAAATGTTTTTGCCGGCTGGTTAACGCTTTGTTGAACGGGCGTGCGCTGTAAAAATCAGCTGTTATCCATGCTACTATAGGGCGATAGCCAACAGCATCCATATCAACAAATAATAAATAACCTAAAGGATAAATGATGAGTCAACCTCAACAACTGATTGCTGGTGCCAATGCGCCGCTGCCAACGGACAATATCAGCATCCGTATTTTAAGCCAAAGCGCCATCGATTGCGCCGCTTATCGCCTGACCACTAACGGTAAAGTACGCGGCGATGGCGACATGATATTTTATGGGCAGACGCGTAGCGATGATGGCAGTGTAAGTTTCCGTGGACATGATAGCGATGGATTTTTTGATATTAATTTACCTGCGCAGCCAGCAAGTATCGAGAAGATAGCCCTTGCGTTTTCTAGTGCGCAAACGCTTGCGCAAGTCGGTGACGTAGATATTCAGGTTCTAAAAGGCAGCCAAGTGCTGATGACTTGCCAATTAGCTGCCGCCGGTCGTAATGAAAAAGCCATTATTTTAGCAGAGTGTTACCGTCGCCAAGGCAGTTGGAAATTCCGTTTTATCGCCCAAGGTTTTGAAGGTGGCTTAAAGCCGTTGTCTGAGCATTTCGGTGTTGAGATTGCCGATGAAGCGCCAGCTCAAGCTCAACCAATCAATACGCAAAAGCCAATCAATACGCAAAAAGCGGGTAGTGCGCCGCAAACAACTACGCCGCCGCCAATTCCTAGCGCTGCTCAAAATCCGTCAATTAATCTCAGTAAAATCACCTTAACCAAGAACCAATCTAGCATCAATCTAAAGAAACGCGATGATTTTGGTAAAATCTCTGTCAACCTTAACTGGAATCAGCGCCCAAATAGCGATAAATCAGCCCCCAAAAAAGGCTTGCTTAGCGATTTATTTAAACAGCATAAGGCGGGCGGTATTGACCTTGATGTCGGGGCGATGATTCATCTGAAAAATGGTGAAAAAACGCTGATTCAGGCCTTGGGCAATCGCTTTGGTAATTTACAATCAGCGCCTTATGTGTTGCTCCGTGCCGATGATAGAACCGGACAAGTCAGCGGCGGTGAGTGGCTCGATATCAACGGGCAACAGTGGTCGCAGATTGAAGAAGTCTTTATCTTTGCTTTTATTTACGAAGGCGTACCAAATTGGGCGCAAACCGATGGCGTCGTGACCATTCATGTACCCGAGCAGCCACCGATTGAAACTCGTTTGACAGAAGGCACAGGTAACTTGCCCATGTGTGCGATTGCGCGTCTGGTCAATCAAAATGGCAGTATTAATGTTGAGCGGATCAATCAATACTTTAAAGGTCATCAAGAAATGGACAAAGCCTTTAATTGGGGCTTCAGCTGGAAGCGTGGTAGTAAATAAGGCTTTTTGATAATAAAGTATAATTTAAAAAAACAGCCCGTCTATTTATATAGATGGGCTGATTGCTTATAGATTACTAAAACTCTTAATTAAGATTGCTTAACCTATTTACGCATGCGGCGTGATAGCAGGCATCAAGTCATGAAAGGTACGTCCAGAAGCAGTTTCGCCAATGGCATGCATTTTCCACTCGTTATTATGACGATAGACTTTTGCCATAATCATTGCGGTGTGTCCACCTTGCGCTGATAAATTGTAGCGGGCAACTTCCTGATTGTTATTGGCATTGACGATACGGCAAAAAGCGTTTTCTACCGTTTCAAAGGTCTGACCAGTAAAGCTATTGACCGTAAAAACCAGTGACACTACGTTTGCTGGCACTCTTGATAAATCAACGTTAATGACTTCGTCGTCGCCGTCGCCGTCACCTGTGCGGTTGTCGCCCGTATGGACGATGCTGCCATCTTTTGATTTTAGCTGACTGAACCAAATCGCATCGACCGCTTGTTTATTGGCATCAAACATAATGCATGAAGCGTCTAAATCGATCGAGTCGCCGCCCGTACCGCCGCCGAATAACTTGCCTAAAAAGCCGCCTTTTTTCTCTTGCTGGCCTTGGAAAACATCCCAGCCTAAACCCAATTTTACTTGCGTAAGCTCGCCACCAGCTTCTTTGCTGAGGGAGATTTTTTGACCCTTTTGTAGACTAACTGCCATGGTAAAATCCTTATAATAATTGTGAGGGGATTAATGAATTTTTAGTGCTTAATTTCTACGCTGTTTTAGTGCTTCATTTCTGCACTGCTTTAGAGCTTCAATCTTGGCGATAACTTTAATGATAAAATGCAACTTCAATTATAAAATGTTATCTAAAAAACCACCGCTGCCACCGCGACCGCCTGAGCTAGTACCCAAAATGCTTTGTAACCAGCCTTGATAGCTGTCACGATTGCGCGAGCAGATAATAACTTTGCCCGTTCCTGAGAAGTTTAAAACCATGCCTTCGCCGCTGGTGACCGAGTTGATAATATTGCTCATGATGCCTTTTTTTTTGCTGGTCGATACCGAAAGCTTATAATCAAGGTTTGAATCCCAGCAGACCACGTGGCCATTATCAATGATGACGTCTTTATCAGGCGTCACATCAATCTCAAATAGCGAACCAAAACCAGAAACGACAACTTGGCCTTGACCTTGGGTTTGCATCACCATAAAGCCGCCGGTATCACCAAAGACCGCGCCGCCGAGGTTACGCTGGATATTGGCTCTGATATCGACGCCAGTTTGTGCGGCAACGAACGCGCCATCGCTCAAGGTATATTGCTGCGCGCCGCAATCGATGATTTGCATATCGCCATCAAGCGTCGGTGCTAGCAGACAATCACCTTCACCATTGACGGCTTCAATCTGCTGTTGGAATAAGGATTCATCGTTGGCAAAGCGGCGCATCAGTGACTGCATGAGACCGCCTTGTAGCTTACCTTTAAGCTCAAGGTTCGACTCCATCATCACCATGGCATTGGCTTCACAATAAATCGAATCGCCTTTTTTTAAGTTACAATGCAAAAAAGGTTCAATGGTGCCGATTAAGCTAAACGTCGCTGCCATGGGGTGCAAATCCTTATTCTAATGTCTTAAATGTTTTTTTATAAAAATGTGCGTTTCAATTTAACTGGGTCAATTACATTTAAAGCCATCAAATGCTATGAATAGGCACACTTGATGGCTTATTAACTATCGCAATCAAATAGTCGATTGCGATAGTGGTTTCGGTAGTCGTCTTACAAACATCTTATAGAGCGTTAAACGTTAACGCCATAAGAAGAGGCTAATGGGCCTAGACCACCACTAAAGCCTTGACCAACAGCGCGGAATTTCCAGTCGCCGTTATGACGATATAACTCACCAAAAATCATCGCCGTCTCAGTGCTACCATCTTCTGATAGGTCATAACGGGCGATTTCGGCTTGACCATTATCATTGACCACACGGATATAAGCGTCGCCGACTTGACCAAAGTTTTGGTTACGCGCTTGACCTTCATAAATGATGGCGCAGATAGCGACTTTGCTGACGTCAGCTGGGATGCTGGCAAGGTTGATTTTGATTTTTTCATCATCACCGTCGCCTTCGCCCGTACGGTTGTCGCCTGTGTGCTCAACCGCGCCGTTGTCCGACTTTAGATTGTTAAAGAAAATAAAATCTTGGTCATTACGCACTTTGCCTGCTTCGTTTACCAAAAAGGCAATGGCGTCTAAGTCAAATTCTTGACCGTCAGTAGCGCGTGGATCCCAGCCAAGACCAACGGTAATGTTGGTTAAGCCTGGGGCTTCTTTTGATAAGTTTACGTTGCCGCCTTTTGTTAAGCTAATAGCCATATAAATATCCTTTGGATTAATAATTAAGTGGATTTGATTTTATAAAATAAAAATAGGGCAGTCATGCTATTTGGATGTAAGTATTTCAGCGTAAAAAGGTCAATAAATCGACCTGTACGCCATAACCTGCCTATCATTACGTTTTACTATACTAAGCGTTTGCTTACTAAGCAAGGCGTATTTTGTGTGCCTATCTGACAGTTATATTTTTGCTTATATAAGAGGATGTTACGAGCATGTCTGACCTATTTTAGCTATTTATCTTATTATCATTTATAATAGCGCGCTCAGGTTCCCTCCACCCTGACTCAAAAAAAGGCCTCCTTTATGAATACCTGTACCATTTCGACCAATCCCGCTTCATCCATTCGTTACAGCCGTGCTTTATTTTGGCTTGTCAGCCTGCATATCTTTATCATCGCCATTAGTAATTATTTAGTGCAAATACCGGTCGGGCTATTTGGCTTTATTACGACATGGGGGGCCGTTACTTTTCCTTTTATCTTTTTGATTACAGATTTGACCGTACGCATCTTTGGTCAACATCTCGCTAGACGCATTATTTTCTTTGCCATGCTGCCAGCGCTCGCCATTTCTTACTATTTTTCGGTGGTATTTGCTGATGGACAGTTCGTCGGTCATGAGCATCTGCTCGATTTTAATTTATTTGTCTTTCGCATTGTCCTCGCCAGCTTTAGTGCTTACGTCATTGGACAGCTGTTAGATATCAAAGTCTTTAATAAGTTACGCCAGCTTAAAACGTGGTGGATTGCACCCCTGGCATCGACGTTTATTGGCAATCTGGTCGATAGCTTCTGCTTTTTTGCCATCGCTTTTTATAAAAGCCCAGACCCTTTTATGGCGACGCACTGGGTTGAGATTGGCGCGATGGACTATCTGTTTAAGATAGTGATGGGCGTGCTTATCTTTTTACCTTTATATGGTGTGATATTGGCAAAACTACAAAAGATGCTCGCTGATAAGTAGAGCAAAAATTAACAGCCTAAGCTAATCCCTGCTCACAATTCTATTCTTCATAGCCACTATAAAAAACAGGTCATAACCAATATTGGTGATGACCTGTCATGGAACAACTTAACTGAGTCTAATGCTTACACTTAAAATTACGACGTTATTCAAGCGCTTGGCGTTTGCGATAATTGAGTGACGCGACAAACGCCCAACCAATAAAGGCAATACCAATCAGACCAGTGATAATCTCTGGTACATGGAATTTCACCGACAATAGCATAATAATGGCTAGAGCGCCGATGGCATAATGCGCGCCATGTTCGAGATAGACAAACTCATCAAGCGTGCCTTTATCGACTAAGAAAATAGTCATCGAACGCACGAACATCGCACCGATTGCTAGACCGAGCATAATCACGATAACGTCATTGGTAATCGCAAAGGCGCCAATCACACCATCGAAACTGAATGACGCATCAAGGACTTCTAGGTATAAGAAGCCGATAATACCCCCTTTCATAATCGCACTGGTCGCTGCTGCACCTGAGCCAGCTTCAGCGTTTTCTAAGTCTTCTTCGAGGTCACCTTCTAGCATACCCGAGACCACTTGTACGCCAAGATATACCAAGATACCCCAAACGCCTGCAATCAATACCGCGGCTGACTGCTCAGGGTCAGCAAATGATACGGCAATCATCAACACGATAAGCGCGACAAAGACGCTCATGGCATCTACTTTGCCAAGCTTTGCCAAACGGCTTTCAAGCCAATCAAACCAATGTACTTCTTTATCATCAAAGATAAAGTTTAAGAAGACGAGCAATAAGAAGATACCACCAAAGGCTGAGATTTCAGCATGGTGTGCCAATAGTCTGGCTGAGTATTCTTTAGGATCGTTTAAGGCCAAATCGACCACTTGCATAACCCCAAGGTCAGCCGTCACTGCTACGATAACGATTGGGAATACCAAGCGCATCCCAAATACAGCAACTAAAATACCAACAGTTAAAAATATCTTTTTCCAAAACTCGTCCCAGCCTTTGAGGACTGAGGCGTTGACCACCGCATTATCAAAGGATAATGAAATCTCCATGACGGCCAAAATAGCGGTAATAGATAAGGTGGTTATCATACCGCCTATACCGCCGTGTGAATATCCCCACCATGCCGCGACTGCTAGGGCAATAACGGTGAAGATAAAGTCTAAATAAAAATGTCTCATGACATATCCTGTCTGGTTGCATAAAGCTAA
>NZ_JADGFW010000029.1:0-4604 GCF_016613355.1 Psychrobacter sp. M9-54-1
AGTTAATACTTGTTATGGAAACTAAAAGTTAAAAAATCTTTAGCTCCTTCTTTTGTCTTTTAAATAAAAAAACAAAAAATAAGTTTTAAAAGTAACTGAAGTTTGAAGTTATCCACAAGCTTTTAAAGTTCTTCCCCTTTTTTAAGGTTTTAAAGGTTTTTAAAGAGTTTTTAGCCCCCCCTGAAAGTCATACTCAGTAAGGTCTAGCTAAATCTAAATAGGACGGATTGACGGCTAAATAGGACGGATTGACGGCTAAATAGGACGGATTGACGGCTAAATAGGACGGATTGACGGCTAAATAGGACAATGATATATTATTGTCCTATTTAGCGTATTTGGGGTTTAGTGTTATGAGTAATGATTTAATTGTAATGGATAATGCGGTTATAAATGCAGCTTATGAGTTGAGCGTAAATGAACAACGTTTAATTCTCTCCGCAATGGCACAAATCCCTAAAGGTGAACCAGTAGATGCTAAACATGCTTACTGCGTTACAAGAGATGATTTTATACGGCTTGGCGTACACCCTGATACTGTAGCGAGGGAAATACGAAGTGCATCAAAAGACTTGATGAAAAAATCATTATTTATAGATACAGAAATTGGTGAGCTTGAATTCCATTGGCTCTCTGAAGTCTTGCGCTATGATAAAAATGCAGGAGAGAAGCTAAAAGCTAAGTACCCTAACCCTGAAGATTACAGTAAATATATTCAAATGCTTAGGGCTTACAATCTAATGGATAGCCTTATGCCTTCTGATGATGATAACGTTGTTGTACGTTTGGTTTTTAATGAACGTATTGTTCCATTTCTATCTGAACTTAGAAAAAATTTCACACAATTCAATATTGAGGATGTAGCAGGGTTTAGCAGTAGTTATAGTATGCGTCTGTATCAAGCTATGATGCAATTCAAGTCAACTGGTTATAGAAAAATAAAGCTAGTGGATTTACGCTATATGCTTGCTCTAGGGGATAAATATAAAGCTACAAAGGACTTGAAAGTGCGTGTGATTGATACCGCAATTAATGAGATTAACGATAAATCACCTTATACAGTAAAGTATGAAATGTTGAAAACAGGACGAAAATTTACTCACTTAGAGCTTAAATTTAAGACGAAAAAAACAAGTAAAAAAGAAATTAGTACTGAGCGTGACGCTAATACAGCAGATTTGTTTACCGTTGAGGGTCTTACAGACAAGCAGTTGGGGCGTATTGCACGTAATCAGCAATTCATAGCAGATTATAATCATCTCGTAAGCTCCACCAGTCCCGCTGGTCAAAACTCACAGGCATGGGAGTTTGAGATGATTAATCGTCTCAAACGTGACCCGTCACAGTTCAACAAGCGTCCAATACGAGATTATTTAGAGAGTTGAACATTAGTCAGTAAATCTCATTGTAAACACGGTAAAACACTTCTATGATGCAGCTTCAACAAAATTAAACGAAAGGATTTACCATGATAATGCGTCAGAAAAAAATAGATAGTAGTTCTCCTCCACCTGCATGGATGTTAGTTTTTGGAGGTAGAGAATATGAATATTTGGAAAATGTAATCAATCAATTAGTAGTAGATAGCGATTTTGATATAATGATTGACTATACATCGGAAAATGGGCAAAGGATTTTTCACATATACGAACCATTTGTAGCTCTTAATTTTCATGGCTTTGTGTCGCCCTCCGTTGTCTCTCTTAGCTTTAAGGATGATAACAAAGTGGAGTTTTGGTTCGGAGATGATAATGGTATAGGTATGCTTTCCGATCGATTAACTCTTAAGGCAGAATCTAGCCTACCTAATAATCCCTATCAATCGATAGATTTTTGGCATTTTGTAGATAATGTTGGCACTTTAAGCGATTTTTAGTAAAAAAATCATTGGGTTTGAGATCGAGAGATAGCCAAGATCAGGCATTCTTTTTCGCCTGTCCTGGCTATCTCTGATTCAACAACCGAAGGGCGTTAGCTACCTATTCATGCCCATATCTTGGTCTAGGCTCTTATCAGTCTTTCTAACTTCATATTTCTGTTGTACGTTATAGCTGTCACCATTGTTCTCAAGATTATATGATTTTCCTTGCTCAACACTTGATAAAGCAGGGTGATAAACAGTTCCGTCTCTTGTCTGCTGAACTATGCCATTTTCATCAGCTCGCAATATCTTACCGCTATACATTTTGCCTTGTTGGGCGTGGAAGTCTGCCCCATGCTCTTTTGCTTTGTCGTCTTTTTTCGCGCTGTTTAACTCTTGTAGTATCTCAATCGCCTGTTGTGCTTTGGCATGATATGACGGCTCATGTTTGGCTATGTGCTGCTTAGCTTGTTCTAAGTGTTCATCAGTTACGCCATTATCTTTTATGCTGTCATGCCTTGCTTTGATCGCATTAAACGCATTTAAGGCGTTTTGTTTGTCCTCTCGCCATTTGTCTTTACCAAAAAATAACGGCTCGTTATCTCGCAACTTCTCAAACTTAGCCAGTGCAGGCTTACCCCTGTCCTGTAGTGTTTTTAGCTGACTGCTTAAAATAGCTTTGGCTGTTGTTTCGACTTTTTCTGCATACTCCAAGTATATCTTGCGGTTCTCTCTGAACACATCAGGCGATGGCTCGGTAACTGCTGTTACCTCGCTTTGTTTTTTGATTTGTTGAGGTGTTGGAGCAACTGTTCTATCTAGTTTTGCACTAGATTTTTTGGTTTCTAGTTGGCGTTGATGTTCAGCAATTGCTCTATCCGCTCGGTCAATAACTCGTTCTGCTTCTTCTGTTTGCTGTTGAGCGTCATCAATGACTTTATTTGCGAAGTCTGTGTTTTGATCTGTTCGTGCTGTGTTTCTAGCTGTGAACTCAACGTGCTTAGTTGCTTGGTCAATTGCTTTTCTAAGTCTGTCATTACTTTGTTCTCGCTGATCTTCTAGGTCGTTTATGCTCTTATCAAGAACCGCTACTTGGTTCAGCGTTTGGTTAAAATCCCTAACCATGCGATTGTAATCGCCTTTATCGGTGGCGATCCCTTTGCGCTCCATCGCTGACGCTTCCCAACCTAGCTTTTGCGTGGGTAGTTGCTCTAAACCTCTGTCTTTATGGCTTCTGTGGTCAATTCGAGCATCAACTTTGGCTTCTTTGAGGTGTTTATTGGTCAAATCAGCCCATTGCTTACGGATCAGCTTCAGCTCGTCCCTAGCACTTGGTAAGTCACGCTCTTTAAGCTGGGTATTGCTCATTTCTAGCTGTGATTTGCTAGTTAAGGCAACTCTGCCACTCTCTAAGCGTTCCAGCTTGCGTGTGGTCAGCATGATATGGGCGTGATGGTTACGGTTGTCGCCCTGTGAATCAGGTGTATGTACTGCTACATCAACGGCAATACCGTATTGATTGGCTAAGTCCTTGGCGAACTCATTAACCAACATAATGCGCCCACGCCCTGATAGTTCATGGGGTAGATTAACGACAATCTCTCTAGCCGTTCTGCTGTTCTTTCTTGTTTCGGTGGCTTCCGCTAAGTTCCAAAGCTCGTTACGCTTAATCTCTAAATCGTTTGGGGTATGAAGTCGGGTAGATACTACACCGCTTCTTTTGGTGTAGTCGTGTTCTTTGCCTGTACGTTCATCTTTGATAGCAATACCGGCACGATAAGCAATAGACGCAGTGGCGGTTCTTCCGCTACTACGTGATACTGGCTTAGTCGATAGGTGGTAGATTGCCATGATTAAATACGCTCTGCTTCCAACTTGTCTGTTATGTCTTTAAAAACTTCTTCGAAATGTTGACTATCGTCACATTGCTTAAATATATTATTTAACCCAAACCCTAATTGAAATGTAATTGTAAGTCGCTTCTTATCCGCAGTTATCCGTTTTATTTCTGAAAGATTCAC
The DNA here is from genome assembly GCF_016613355.1 of Psychrobacter sp. M9-54-1. NCBI lineage: Bacteria > Pseudomonadati > Pseudomonadota > Gammaproteobacteria > Moraxellales > Moraxellaceae > Psychrobacter > Psychrobacter sp. M9-54-1. Next base: position 3,883 of record NZ_JADGFW010000029.1, read on the forward strand.
AATATCATTATCTACGACTATAAATTTTGGCATGCTAAATTTTCTCTATATTTTGGCTTTTTTGGGGGTCAAGGGGGATTCCCCTTTGCGAATTATGAAATCTATCTATACTGTAACGAAGTGGAATGTTAGCATAGTTTTCGTAAGTTCGCACTTAGTCAGTGGGACACAACCATATCACGTTGAAAAAGATAGGTTTTTTAATTATATATAATACTCATTTTGGTTTTATTCTTGTACTTAGGAATGTTGCAATCACTAAGAAAACTACTAATATGGATGTAAGTAGTGGTTGCTCCTGATTGCTTTTTTGAATAAATAAAATATAAAAAAGCAACCCAACACCAACTAATGTAAAAATGGATAAAATATTTCTTTTCATTTAAAAAACTCTTCAAGGAGTAGGTAATATGGCTGATATTAAAAAACTAGAACAAAAAAGACAAGAAGCATTAGACAAAGCCAATCGAATGAAACAGCAAATTGATAAGGCTCTCAACGGTCAAAAATTTGTGCTTGGGGGTATGTTGATGAAGATTGCTGAAGATGAACCTGACCGAATACCGCAAATTTTATCTGATATTGATAAATACGTGACTAGGAAAGCCGATATTAGCCGTTTAGAGGGCTTTAAGAGTGAAATAGGTAACAATGTACCTAAAGGCAATTTCTCAAGCTCTAGTGAGGCAAATAGACCCCTTATTGATACTTGTTATGGAAAC
>NZ_JADGFW010000003.1:0-89598 GCF_016613355.1 Psychrobacter sp. M9-54-1
ATTGGCTAGGTTTGAGTAAGATTTTTGGAACGGTAAAATGTTAATTGATACAATTGCTTATAGCAAGAATATGATTTAAGCACGGCGCCAAGTCGTACCCGCACGGCTGTCTTCAAGCTCAATTCCCGCCTCTTTTAACTGCTCACGTATCTCATCAGCACGGGCAAAGTTTTTATTGGTTTTGGCATCGGCACGCTCGGTGATTAATCCATCGATAGCGTCATCGGACAAACCACCTTCTTGCGCCTCACCCACGACCGCTTGTAAAAACTGCTGTACCGGCAGCTGCAATATATTTAATGTCTGTGCCAAAGCTTTTAGTTGCTGCGCTAACTGCCATGCAGCCTCTGCATCTTCGCCTTTGAGCGCTTTATTGATATCTCGTGCCAGCCCAAATAATACGCTAATAGCCGTTGAGCTATTAAAATCATCATTCATGGCTTTGATAAAGTCTTGTCCTGCCGCGCTATCATAAGCAGAGTTTGTTAGCGCATCATCGATAGTGAGTGTTTGTCCTTTTTGTTGTTCAGCCGCTTTTAATGCTTGATATAGTCTGCTTAGGCTATTGTGCGCTTCATCTAAGGCTTTGTCTGAGAAGTTGACTTGGCTGCGATAGTGACTTGATAACAAGAAAAAGCGCACCGTTTCAGAATGATACTTGGCAATCACATCGCGAATGGTAAAAAAGTTATTTAGCGATTTGGACATCTTTTCGCCATCAACATTGATAAAGCCAACATGCATCCAATTACGTGCGTACTCGCAGCCCGTCGCCGCCTCAGATTGCGCTATCTCGTTTTCATGATGCGGAAACTGTAAGTCATGGCCGCCGCCGTGAATATCAAAAGTATTGCCAAGGCATTTGGTCGACATCGCCGAGCACTCGATATGCCAGCCCGGACGCCCTTGACCCCATGGCGATGCCCATTGTGGCTCACCAGGTTTTGCCGCTTTCCATAGGACAAAGTCAAACGGATTGCGCTTGTCATTTTCGACATTAACGCGCGAGCCCGCTTGCATATCGTCCAAATTGCGCTTGGATAATTTGCCATAATCAGGGAAGCTATCGACTGCATAATAGACATCGCCATTATCGCCAGTGTACGCATAGTCATTGCTGACCAAATTGCCAATCATCTGCTGCATCTCGTCGATATAATCGGTCGCACGTGGCTCAGCATCGGGTGCTAAGCAGCCCAGTGCCGCAAAATCTTCGTGCATCGCGGTGATAAAGCGCTGCGTTAATGCGCCAATCTCTTCGCCGTTTTCGGCTGCGCGAGCGATGATTTTGTCATCTATATCGGTGATATTCCGCACATAATTAACCTCATAACCCAATTGCTTAAGCCAGCGTACCACCATATCAAAAGCAACCACCACCCGCGCATGACCGATATGACAATAATCATAGACCGTCATTCCGCACACATACATGCCGACTTTGCCCGCAACCAGCGGCTTAAATGACCGCTTGCGTCCGTTGAGTGAGTCATAAATGGCAAGCTGAGACATCGCGTCTGCAAGAGGTGTGGTCATAGTAAAAAAGCCTTTTGATAAAAAAGATAAGAGTGAAACGAAAATATTCTTACTGCACACTTAAATAATGAAAACGCTTATTTATAACAATATTTAGCGTCATTATTATTTTTGAAAAAGTAGCAGTATAAAACTTAACCCATTATCTTAGCGAAAATGCTCGTAAAATACTACAATGAGCGCATAACTAACATTCGCAATGCTAAAAAATACTGACTTTTTAACAAACACTAACCTTTAAGGATAAAACATGGGCAATCGTTTAAGCAAAATATATACACGTACTGGCGATGACGGTACCACAGGCATGGCAGATGGCAGCCGCGTGAGTAAAGCGGACAATCTATTTAGCGTCATGGGTGATGTCGATGAGCTCAACTCACATATTGGTTTGGTACGCGCGCAGTTGGCGCAAAACTCGACTGACGCGACAAAAGAAGCCGACTTTGCCCAAGCATTAGTGATTATTCAGCATCTGCTATTTAATATCGGTGGCGAGCTTGCCATGCCAGAATATGAAGGCGTGAATAGCGCGCACATTGCATGGTTAGAGCAACAGATTGACGCGATGAATAGCACTTTGCCGGCGCTAAAAGATTTTATCCTACCAACAGGTTCAGTGTTGGTCAGCCAATTGCATGTCACCCGTACCGTCTGTCGCCGAGCTGAGCGTCAAGCGGTGCTATTGCAGCAGCAGCGACCAGAAGCTATTCGTCCAACGGCAGTTAGCTTTATCAATCGCCTGTCTGACTGGCTGTTTGTTGCTGCGCGTTTTTGCACTGACCCTGAGCAAGTTTCTGAAGTGCTATGGGACAGTCAAGTATTACAAAAATTCGCTGAGAATAAATAGTTTAGCTTTTACTGACCTTCAAAAATTGACCGCTAAAAATCCATGCAAGCAAAAAGCCCGCAAATATCATAAGTTGCGGGCTTTTAAATTTCAAACGCTAGGCTTAAATAATCGATACTGACATTTTATTAAAAAACTGAGAGGTTATTAATAAGTCGCGTCTTTATCTTCGATAATCACCATATCGATACTGTCATCTTTAGGGACTGACTTAGGTGCAGCTGGAGTCGCAGGCGCTGAAGTACTAGGCGTTGGGGCAGCTTGGTTATTGCTTTGGTTATCCTGATTACTCGTGTTCTGGCTACTGTTTTGACTGCTGCTATTTTGATTGACAGTCGGTGGCGTAGCAGGCTCAGCTGGACGCACAGGGGCCGCTGGCGTTACCGGTCTTGGTTGGCGAGTTTGGTTTTCGCTATTGTTTTGTGCCGCTTGAGGGCGGCGTTCGGCTGCTTGCGCGGCACGCTGCTCTTCTAGCGCTGTCTGAAAGGCTGAGCCTGCCACTACTTCTGATACTACGGTCAGCAGCGCTGGCTGTCCAGCGATACGCGTACGTACTTGACCGCCTTGGGTACCAACGACATAGGTAAAGGCATCGTCAACAAGCATGTTGTTATTGATACGGATATTGTCATTGGCTAGGCGTGATTGTAAGCTTGGCTGATTGTTAGCGGCTTGCAGTTGGCTGGCTTGGTATAAGTCTTCACTTGGCAAAGTCATGCTGACACTCGCCTGACAGGTGGTCATGCCATTATCATTTGTGGCTTGTAATACCGCAGCGTTTTGCACATCGATGACGATACCATTGGTTTTACCAGTGACAACGCCACTACTTAAAGCAATTTCAGCATCGTTAGCGTAACTTGCTGCCAAGGTTTGCGCTTGTTGATTGAGCGTATTTTTTAAGGCTGATTTGAGGCGATCTTGTACCATTGGATCATCACAACTTACCGCTGTAGCAGCCGCGTTTTCATTAGTAGCGGTCTCTTCGGTTAGCTCGGCAGTTTCTGTGGTCTCTTCTTTTTCTGAGCGGTTACAGCCTGTAAGTACCAAACTACAGGCGATACCAATACCAGCAACCTTATACCACTTACTCAAACTCTTGTTTGCTACGCTCATCTTTTTTTGCTCCAATTTCCTGATTCGTACCGCCACTGACGGACAGTGTTTTAACATTCAAAAACTTACATGCGCATCATGACATTTAAATGTTAACAATCGTCATGCAAGTTTTGAAAACCACGTTATTATACGGCGTTTGATTTAAATGGTCATCAGTGTAGCCTATTGATATACAAATAACGTCCAACATTGTGTACAAAACCTTGCTTTGGTTGCAAAAAAGCTACAAAGACATATTTTATATCGTAGCTGCAGCTCCTACGTACGCTATATAAGTAATGCTTCTGTTCTCAGATAAATATTTTATTAGACCCCATTTTGCACAGACGATATGATAGCGATAAGAATTTTTGATAGCTATTAATAATGATAAATTTTAAAAATACCCTTTTATTGGGCCATCGCGGGGCGCGCGGTGAAGCATTAGAAAACACCTTAGCAGGCTTTAAACTGGCGCAAAACCTACAAAGCGCGGGTTTAATAGGCGTTGAATTTGATGTGCAATTAAGCGCCGATGGTCACTTGCTGGTCTTTCATGATGATAATTTACAACGCCTATGCGCCCAGCAATCGTGCATCGACCAGTTGAGTCTTGCCGAGATTGGACGCTATTTACAGTCCGGTCATCAGATTACGCCCTTAGCCGAAATAGCCTCTGTACTAACAGGTTTTGGCTATATTGAGCTGGAAATTAAGACGCATGAGCGCACCGATTACAGCAAACTAATCAAGGCGTTAATGCACGATTTAACCGACAGTCCGCTTGCCAGCTTACCCATAGCGCTGACCAGCTTTGATGTCGAATTACACGCGCGGCTGCAACGCAATAAAACCTTACAACATATTCCGCGTGGCTTACTGATTCGCAGCCCTAAAACTTTGCTAAGCGCACCACAAACTGCCTTGCAACTTGGCTGCGTCCAGCTAGGTATTCACTATCCATTGCTGACTCAAGCTGTCATTAAGCACTGTCATCGTTATCACCTGCCAGTCAGCGCGTGGACCGTCAATGATAGCGAAACGATTAAACAGCTTATTACGTGGCAAGTCGACGTCATCATCACCGATTATCCAACCTATTTTCTCATGCGCTAAGTAAGGGAGCTTCTTACCTATCTTTTTGTCATATTTCAAAAAACTTGCTTGAAAATGGCTTAAAAAAGCCAGCTAATTAATTGGCTCGATAGTCGTTTATACATTTTTATCGCACACATATTTATCTTTTTGCTTACACTTTCACTTAACTGCTGATAAGTAAGGGATTATTTGGGTTAATCGCTACCATAACTCCTACAAGTTATTGTTATTTAGAAATATTTTTCTAGTGTATAACTGTTCACTTTACTAGTCTTTTAGGTTAATATGGAGGCTGAAATTAATATCATTAGGATTATTACATGATTGCTAAAAAAGTAATAGGCTTACCACTTAAGGGCTTGCGTTTCGCCATGAAGTCGGGTGATACGCTTATACAGCATGCTGGTACTCAGGCGCTGCGCGTGAAGACGTGGCTTGATACTGGCAAAAGCAAAACTGATGAGGCTGCCGATACGCAGTTTGCGACGACGAGCGGTTATAAAGATGCCAATGCAGTCGCTAACTATGAGGGTATCGATCCGCTTGAGCTTGAATTTCAAAAGTCGCCAATCAACTTGGTTCCAGCGATTTTTCTGATTGCAACGCCTATTGCTGCTGCCGTTATTACGCCATGGTACCTGTTGACCCATCAAGTTAGTGCGCCGGTTTGGGGTGTATTTGGTGCCTTTATGGTGTGGACCGGTATTAGTATTACCGCAGGCTATCACCGCCTATTGTCGCATCGCGCTTATAAAGCCCACCCCTTGGTAAAAAACTTCCTATTACTTGGCTCAACCCTTGCGGTTCAAGGCTCTGCTTTTGACTGGGTATCGGGCCACCGTACGCATCATCGTCATGTTGATGACCGCATGGAAGATCCTTATTCAGCAAGGCGTGGTTTTTGGTTCAGTCATATCGGTTGGATGTTACGCAATTATCCTAGTGGTCGCTTTGATTATAAAAACATTCCTGATTTGACCAAAGATAAAGTGCTACAGATTCAGCATAAATACTATGGTTTATGGGTACTGGCTACCAACGTTGCGATGGTTGCGGCAATTGGTTGGTTAATAGGTGACGTTTGGGGCACGCTAGTATTGGCAGGTCTACTGCGCTTGGTACTGACCCACCACTTTACCTTCTTTATTAACTCGCTATGCCACATGTTTGGTACGCGTCCTTATACGGATACCAATAGTGCACGTGATAACTTTTTCCTTGCTATCTTTACGTGGGGTGAGGGTTATCATAACTATCATCACTTCTTCCAATACGACTATCGTAATGGTGTGAAATGGTGGCAATATGATCCAACTAAATGGCTTATCTTGGGCTTATCTAAACTTGGGCTAACCAGTGAATTGCGTACGGTTGACGACACTACTATTAAGCATGCTGAAGTGCAAATGCAGTTCAAAAAAGCCCAACAGCAGATTGATAACGCTACCGCAAACGGACTTGATATTCCGCATGCGATGAAGAGTTTCCAAGATCGTATCAAGTTTGAATATGATGCCTTTACGCAAACGGTCGAAGAATGGAAAGCGCTAAAAGCCAAAACTATTGAGCTAAAAAAGACCGAGTTTGCTGATCGCCTGCATGAAGTTGAAGAGATGCTAAAGCACGACTATGCCAAAGTTGAGCAAAAGATACTGGCGCATAACAGCAATCTAAAAACGGCGTTTCGCTCTATCGGTCAAAGTCCAAAAGCGGCATAAGCGTTTATAGATTTATTATCTTAGCTTTTATTGTACGTTTCTCCTGCCCTCTATCTGTAAAGATAGGGGGTTTTTTTCAGCCATGAGTTGTGCGCTGCTCGTTTACGCACTTATTATTTTTGCTCACTCATTGTTTATACAGCAATTACAAGAGATGGACAGAGTGAAACGCGGCATTATTAAGGCTATGCTATAGTAAGTTTATTACTCTCTTTACACGCTTTCATTACTCGCTTTTAACCTTAAGTTTTTATATTAAAAATACATACCTTTATATTGGAACGCACCTATGCGCTATCAAAATACTTACGTCACATTAGATACTCGCCTTTATCATGAACAGCAGCCGACACCGCTTGATAATCCGCGCGCTGGTCACTTTAACACCGAAGTTGCCAAGCAATTAGGCTGGCTCGATGACGATGAGCTGATGGCGCGTTGGGTTGAGATATTGGGTGGTCAATACGTGCCAGCTGAGTTTCGGCCGCTATCGATGGCCTATGCTGGTCACCAGTTCGGACAGTGGGCGGGACAATTGGGCGATGGTCGCGGTTTACTGATGGCGCAAGTGCTCGATAATAATGATAAATTACAAGATTTGCATTTAAAGGGCATTGGTCTGACCCCTTACTCACGCATGGGCGATGGGCGTGCGGTGCTGCGTAGTACCATTCGCGAGTATTTGTGCGGTCATGCGCTGACACAACTTGGCATCCCTTCGTCTAATGCCTTGGGCTTTGTGGTATCGGATACTAAAGTTCGCCGTGAGCGTATGGAAGCAGGCGCGGCATTAATGCGCGTCGCTGACAGCCATATTCGCTTGGGTCATGTTGAGTGGATTGCAAGCTTTGCGCCCGACCTGCTTGGCGAGTTTACCGACTATATGATTGATACTTACTATCCAGAATGCCGTGATAGCGAGACGCCAGTCTTAACATTTTTACAAGCGGTGGTTGAGCGAACCGCACGTATGATTGCCGATTGGCAATTGATTGGCTTTGCCCATGGGGTGATGAATACTGACAACCTATCGATTACGGGCAGTACCTTAGACTTTGGGCCGTTTGGTTTTATGGAGCGCTTTAACCCTGCCTGGATTAACAATCATTCTGATCATACTGGACGTTATGCCTATCAAAACCAACCTGCTATCGGTCATTGGAACTTAAATATTTGGCTACCGCATTTTATGCGCTTGGACGGCGTAACACGCGATACCTTGGCTGATTGCCTAGCGCCGTATGAAGCCACCTTTATGCAGCATTATCAGCAAGGCCTCTGCCGTAAGCTTGGGCTGCCGCATAGTAAAGAAAGTTTGGCTCTCGCTTTTGAGTGGTTAACCTTGTTAGAGAATAATTTACTCGACTATAGCAACAGTTTCCGCGCGCTATTGGGTTTGGTCGCGCCAAATGAATATCCGTATGAGCAAGAATTGCTGGCAAAAATGACTGCTGAGTTTAATAATGAGGCACAGCACGTTTGGCAACAATGGTCAACAAGGTATTTAGCAGCGCTAGAGCCGTTATCTAGCGAAGCCTCTATTGAACAAATGCATAGCAATAATCCGGTTTATGTACTACGTAATAGTGTGGCACAGCGGGCGATTACGGTGGCGGAACAAGGCCAATTTGAAGAGTTAAATCGAGTCTTTGACTTACTTGCCAATCCTTACAACGTCCAAGACATCGCCACTGAGCTCGATACCATGCCGCCCGCGCCACATGCGCCGCAAATGCCAATCAGCTGTTCTTCGTAAGAGAATACGGACAAGCTGCTATTCTGTAATGTTTTGAAACATTAGGCAATTATGGTTGATATCGAGGGGCGTTTTTTGCCATTATCAAACAGCGAAATAACGAATATCATTTTATTATATTATTCACCTAATTGAGATGACTTGACTAGGCAGTGAAATACCAATAGTGCTAGAATAACGCTTCCTGTGAGATTGCTGTTTTTACGCTGATGTCTAGTCGCCGAGCACGACCTTTTTAGTATAAATGTGCCTTAATTATCATAGTCATGATAATGAAGCATAGACATTGGTTTTTATCACCATTTACTTTATTCCAATTATTCCAACCATGGCAATTATTATGAATGACGATATCACTTTGAATACGGACACCCCTACTACGGAAAAAGAGCAGTTTGAACAATCTGCCTTACACTACCATGAGTTTCCGCGCCCCGGTAAAATCTCAGTTACGCCTATCAAGCAACTGGCCAACCAACGCGATTTGGCACTTGCTTACTCTCCAGGGGTTGCGATACCTTGTCTTGAGATTCAAAGAGATCCAGCGTTAGCGGCTAAATATACTGCTCGTAGCAACTTGGTTGGCGTGATAACCAACGGTACTGCGGTGCTTGGTTTAGGGAATATTGGTCCATTGGCGTCTAAGCCTGTCATGGAAGGTAAAGGGGTTTTATTCAAAAAATTTGCTGGTATTGACGTTTTTGATATTGAAATTGCCCAAAATGATCCAGATAAGTTCATCGAAGCGGTTGCCTCGCTTGAGCCTACTTTTGGTGGTATTAACCTTGAAGACATCAAAGCCCCAGAATGTTTCAAAATCGAGCGCGAATTGCGTGAGCGCATGAATATTCCGGTATTCCACGATGACCAACATGGTACCTCAATCATTGTTGCCGCGGCGATGCTAAACGCCTTGCTCATCACTGGCAAAAAAATCGAAGAGATTAAAGTGGTCTGCTCTGGCGCAGGTGCGGCAGCCATCTCTTGCTTGGATATCATTTGTGCGCTTGGCGTAGATAAAAACAATATCTTTGTATCAGACTCACGCGGTATCATTACCACCAGCCGTGAAAACCTTGATGAAACCAAGCAGCGTTATGCGCGCAATACCACCGCCACTACCATCGAAGAAGTGATGGATGATGTCGATATGTTCTTAGGCCTATCAATGCCTGGCACCTTGACTGAAGACATGGTGCGCCGTATGGCAAAAGACCCAATTGTCTTTGCCCTTGCCAACCCAACGCCTGAAATTATGCCAGAAGTGGCGCACGCCGTACGTCCAGACGTTATCATGGCAACCGGTCGCTCAGATTATCCAAACCAAGTAAACAACGCGCTATGCTTCCCTTATATCTTCCGCGGTGCACTTGACGTTGGGGCGACAGCGGTTAATGAAGAGATGAAAATCGCTTGCGTAAAAGCCATCGCGGCTATGGCGCATGTTGAAGCGACACCAATGAATAACGTGAAAAACGTTGAGAGTACGCCAAGCTTTGGCCGTGATTACCTTATCCCAGGCCCTCTTGAGCCAAACCTAATCATCGAAATCGCCTCTGCGGTTGCCAAAGCCGCGATGGATTCTGGCGTAGCAACCCTGCCTATCTCTGATATGAAAGCCTATCGTCAACGCTTGTCTGAGTTTGTTTATAACTCAGCGTTCGTGATGAAGCCTATCTTTGCCCGCGCGAAAGCCGATCCTAAACGCATTGTTTACTGTGAAGGCGAAGACCGCAACGTACTGCTTGCCGTACAAGTGGTCGTTGATGAGCAATTGGCGCATCCAATCTTGGTTGGTCGCCCTGCCATCATTGAAAAGAACATTGAAAGATTAGCGCTGCGTCTAAAAGATGGCGAAAACATCACCATTATTAATCAAGACGATGATCCACGCTATAAAGACTACTGGCAAGGCTACTACGAGAAAAATAAACGTAATGGTGTCAGTATTGAGCTTGCGCGCCGTGATGTCCGCCGTAAGACTTCTTTAATCGGTGCCCTACTGGTTGAAAACGGTGATGCTGATGGCATGATTTGTGGTACTTTTAGCTACTATCATCTGCATTTAAAATACGTCAGCCGAGTTATCGACAAAAAAGCAGGCGTCAGCGATTTTTATGCGATGAACGCGGTATTGATGCAAGATCGTAATATCTTTATTGCCGACACTTACATCCATGAAGACCCAACGGCTGAGCAGTTGGCTGAAATGACGGTACTTGCAGCCGATCAGTTACGTCACTTTAATATTACGCCGCGTGTGGCTTTGGTTTCGCATTCAAACTTTGGTACCTCAGACCGCGAAAGCGCAGTAAAAATGCGTCGAGTGTATGAGCTACTGACAGAAATGAATGTGGACTTTGACTTCGACGGTGAGATGCAAGGGGATGCAGCACTTGATGAGCATATCCGTGCCAATGACTTACCATCAAGCAACCTAAAAGGCTCAGCAAACTTGCTTATCTTGCCAACGCTTGATTCAGCAAATATTGCTTTCAACCTACTAAAAACGGCAACTGGCAGTGCGTCTATTGGACCTATTTTGCTAGGCGCGAGCAAACCTGTGCATATCCTAACTCCATCAGCGACAGCACGCCGTGTGGTCAATATGACAGCGCTTGCAGTTACTGAAGCTCAAGACTTAATCAATGAGCAAAAATAGTCGTTTATGTCATATATAAACGCCTTATTACGACGGTCTTCTAGCGTTCATTTATAGAAACCGTCTGCTATACTAAAACCAGTCAATACTTATATCGGTGTTGACTGGTTTTTTTTGGGTAGAATAATATGGCAAATATTGAATAATTATAAAGAGACTATTATGCAAGTGTATCTCGTCGGCGGCGCTGTCCGTGACCAATTATTGGGTCGTCCTATCAAAGACAAGGATTTTGTCGTCGTTGGCGCGACGGTCGCAGATATGCTGGATGCAGGATTTCAGCAAGTGGGCGCAGACTTTCCAGTATTTTTGCATCCTATTAGTCATGAAGAGTATGCGCTGGCGCGTACAGAACGCAAACAAGGGCGGGGCTATCAAGGCTTTAGCGTACATGCCAGCCCTGATGTGACGTTACGTGAAGACTTACAACGTCGCGACTTGACCGTCAACGCTATGGCAATAGAAGTTAAAAGCCTTATGGATGATACGCCGATAAGTGGCGACGTTGTCGATTACTATGGCGGTTTGAACGACATTCATAGCAAAACCTTGCGTCATGTATCAAGCGCGTTTAGTGAAGACCCATTACGGGTACTGCGCACCGCCCGTTTTTATGGCCGCTATTATGATTTGGGCTTTAGTATTGCCGATGAAACCTTGCTATTGATGCGTGAGTTGGTGCGTTCAGGCGAGCTTGCGCATCTAAGTAGTGAGCGTATTTGGCAAGAATCGAGCCGTGCTATGATGCAAGTATCGCCGCAGGTATATTGGCAACAGCTGTTTGAGATTGGGGCGTTGACGGAGTATTTTGCTCCACTACAGCAAGTTTGGAATGATAAACAGTACGATCAAATACGAGAGATTGTACAAACCGCATTGTATTTCGCCGGTCAAATGCAATTAAATTTATCGCAGCGCTGGGCGTTATTAATGGCCAGTCTGAACACAGATTTATTTACTTTAAACTCTACAGAAACTCTTTCGGTTAATATAGAGGCAGCGGTTAAAGGTATTCATGGGATAGGAAACAGTACAAAGGTGCCAAAAGCGCATAGCCAGTTTGCCACTTTATTTGTGCAGCAAGCGAAAAATCTTAGCCGCATAGACCAGCTGAGCGCCGCCGAGAAAATCGATCTTATTCAAGCTTGTAGCGCTCATAAAGCGCCCGAGAAACTGTCGCAGCTCTTGGTCACCAGTCATGTCTTAAAACTGGCCATACAGCACCGCCAAATGATGCTCGCCTTAAATAGCTTTCATGCAATCAGCATGGATAATATTGACCAGAAACTAAAAGGCCCAGCGATAGGCGAAGCATTACGCCGACGTAGAATTGAGCATTTACAAACATAACCTGTCTTGTAAACAAGCACTTTCAACCAGCAATTTAAATAACAAAAATACCTTTAATATGAACCAAGAATTTAGCTTAAGCCAATCAAAATATTCTAATACCTCAGCGCCCGTAATGGTAGTCACCGGTGGCGCTAAGCGTATTGGTGCGGCTATTGTCCGTGCCGCCCATGAGCAAGGCTACCGTGTCATTATTCATTGTCATCATAGTGAGCAAGAAGCCAATGACCTAGCCGATACGCTGAATCACAGTCGTCCTGATAGCGCGGTCGTCGTCCTTGCAGATTTGACGGTTGTTAACAATAGCGAGATGCTACAGCAATTTACTCAAAATATTATACAAGCATTTGGGCAACTCGATGTCCTAGTGCATAACGCCTCTCGCTTTTATCCAAGTCCACTTGGTGATATAGATCTAGAGCAATGGGATGATTTATTTTTAACCAACGCCAAAGCGCCCTTATTATTAAGCCAAGCGCTATATCCTTATCTACGGACCCGGCAGGGCTGTATCATTAGCCTACTCGATATCCATGCGCATAATAAACCTTTTAAAGATTATGCCATCTACAATATGGCAAAGGCGGCGCATCGCATGATGGTACAGTCTTTTGCGCTTGATATGGCGCCAGAGGTACGTGTCAATGGCATCGCTCCTGGCGTGAACATCCTACCAGAAGCAGATAGCGACCAAGCACTTCACCCGCAGCAGCAAAAAAGCATCATCGACTCCATTCCTATGCAGCGGATAGGCAAACCTGAGGAAATTGCCCATAGTGTGCTTTATCTGGCGCACGCCCGTTATGTGACGGGTGAAATAATTACTGTCGATGGTGGTCGCAGCCTGACATTGGCTGGCGGTGGTGTTTGACCAGGAAAAAAGTGGCTTTTTGAATAATATCTGTCTGACAGGCCATCTTTTACTTGAAAATTTAAAAAAATCGGGTATCATTGTGCGTCTAACGTTAGGGCCCATAGCTCAGTTGGTTAGAGCAGAGGACTCATAATCCTTTGGTCGTAGGTTCAAGTCCTACTGGGCCCACCATATTCAAACCCTTACAGTCATTGACTTGTAAGGGTTTTTTATTGTCTAAAATTTATGTGACTGCATGGACTTAGTTGGTTTTTTGATACTATCTTGATACTTTGACCCTTATAGTAATTAAAGTATGATACTACTAACACTATGGTTATATACTGCTGCATGGGTGATATATGAAGGTTAAACTTACCAAAAAATTTATCGATTCAGTAGACTATACCGCTAAAGGTACTGAAATCTACATGGACGATGTACTAACTGGTTTTGCACTACGTGTAGGAAAGCAATCAAAGCGCTATACATTGCATAAGCGCATCAACGGAAAGCTGCATAGAAACGAGGTAGAAGAAGCGCATTTAATTACGCTAACCGAAGCACGTGAAAAAGCCAGCATAATGATGGCAAACATAAAAAAAGGTATGCATGTTTACGATGGCCTTCACGAGAACTTGGAAGATCCGAAAGATAAGACCAATAATGTACCGACACTTAAAGAAGCTTATCACTACTTTAAATCAACAAAGACTGGCTTAGCTAAAGGCACTATTACTACTTATGATCGTCAAATACTACAGAAGCTGAAAGACTGGTTAAATATTTCTCTAAATGATATTACTAAGTCAATGATAAGTGATAAGCATAAAGAGATAAGTAAACATAGTGAAGCTCAGGCTAACGCAACTATGAGAGCTCTAAGGTCAGTTTGGAATTATTGCCGTGATAGCTTTTTAGATGATGATGAAGATTTTTTAATTAAAGAGCAACCAGTACGCATACTTAACGCCAAGAAAGATTGGAATAAAGTTAAGCCACGTACCAAGCATATTGAAGAAGAATATTTAGGTATGTACCTCAAAACACTTTTAAATTATGTTGATAGAAGCTCACACATGCAAGCACCTCATAGCAATAATGCACGAGATATCATGCTACTTTTTATGTTCACTGGTGTACGTTTGAATGAAGCGCAGTCCTTAAAGTGGTCTGACATCGACCTTAAAGCTGGCCGGATAGTATTTAAAGATACAAAAAATGGTTCTGATTATCATATGCCTACTAGTAATATACTACAGGCTCTACTTGAGGAAAGGCGGAGGTTGAGTTCAGGCAAGCAATGGGTATTCCCAAGTGACTTGCAAGCCAGCGATGACCATATAAAAGATTTAAGCGGTAGTTATAAGGCCATAGGTAATCAAGCAAACCTATATATTACTCCACATGATTTGCGCCGTACTTTCGGAACAGGGGTTAATCCTATCTTTGATCCCAGAAAGGCTGGCGTGGATAATGCAGACTTCTGGATAGGCTACAGTGATGAACATGGTCATAAATAATGGTCTTACCTATTGTTTTAAACAATAGACTGCGATATAAATTAGCCTATCAGGACTATTTCACCCACTAATTTAACGAGAAGGTTAAGGATGACTATAAATAACGACGTATTACGTGAGCGCATCAGCTTATTAGGCTCATTCCTAGGAGATGCGATTTCTCGCCAGACGGGCGAAGAAACACTTAATACGATTGAAACCCTGCGTAAAGGTTTTATTCAACAACGCCGTGAGCCTAACGAAACGAATAAGCGACAACTTATCGACTTCATCGCCTCGTTAGATAATCGAACCTTAAAAAATGTCATCCGCAGCTTTTCTATCTATTTCTTTTTAGCAAATCTAAGTGAGGAAAATTACTTACGCGAGCAGCGTCATGCCTTGCGTATGCAATCCGATCAAAGCTGGGAAGGCTCGTTTCGCCGTACTTTACTAGAATGTCGCGAACGCAATATTGAACCTGCCCAAATGCAAGAGCTGATTGAGCAGCTGAAATTTATACCCGTATTTACCGCGCATCCTACTGAAGCGCGCCGCCGTACGACCATGAATCTATTGCAGAGTCTATTTACTCATAGCGACGCCTTAAACAATCTTGCAGAAGACAGCTTTGCCTACGAACAAGCGAAAGAGAAAACGGCGCAGACGATTGATTTATTATGGTCATCGGATGAAGTGCGTACGCGTAAGCCTTTAGTTTATGATGAGATAAATAATGGCCTGCATTATTTTAATGCCAGTTTATTCAATGCCATTCCAAAGGTTTATCGCAATATTAAAGACGCCATTGTTGACATCTATCCAGAGCTAACAGACTACCCGTTACCTGCTTTCATGAGCTTTGGCTCTTGGATAGGTGGCGATAGAGATGGTAATCCCTTTGTCACTCATGACACTACAGAAATGGCGGTATTGATGCATGCTGATACCGTGCTGCGTCATTATCAAGTACTGCTAAAAAAACTGCGTCGTGAACTTATTCATAGCGATACGATTATTAAGATTGCGCCAGACGTTTATGCTCGTATAAAGGAGTATGCCACTCTCGAGCAAAAAGTATTTTATTATAATCCTGACGATTACAACAATGAGCCGTACCGTAGGTTGCTATCGATTATCCTTGCCAAAATAAAAGCGACCAATCGCCACATTCAAAGCAAAGGTACAGACCTCGACGCCGCACACGATGCTTACGCCAACCCACAAGAGTTGTTAGAAGATTTACGTATCATTCGAAAAAGTGTCAATACTCATGACAAGGCTCATGGCGAAGGGCTATTACTCGATACGATTCGTCTGGTCAAAACCTGCGGCTTTCATCTAGCAGCGCTCGATATCCGCCAAGAGTCGTCTTATCATAGCGATGTGATCGCCGATATTTTCGCCAATGCCTCAAATTTACCAGACTATCAGACTCTGGGTGAAACCGAGCGCCAAGAGTGGTTGACGCGTTTACTTGCAAAGCCTGGTACACCGCTCATTTATACCGATAACTTGACTGATAAAACCCGTGAACAATTAGCCTTGATGAACTCAGTGGCAACATTACGTAAGCTGGTCGGGCAAGATACGTTTGGCAGTTATGTCATTTCGATGACCAATAATGCCAGTCAATTATTAGAAGTCTTACTACTGATGCGTTTTGCAGGCTTATGCAGGGTTGATGATGCAGGTCAGCTGTCTGCTGACTTACCCGTCGCACCCTTGTTTGAAACCATTGAAGATCTTAAAAATATCGATAAGATCTTACCTGCCGTGTTGGACAATCCGCTATATCGAGGGTTGCTTGCGCACTCAGATAATACCCAAGAAATCATGTTAGGCTATTCAGATTCATCGAAAGATGGCGGTATTATTACGTCTGCATGGCAGCTCTATAGCGCGCAGCAAACCATTAACCGTATCGCTGCTGAATATGGTATCAAAACACGCCTGTTTCATGGGCGCGGTGGCTCTGTCAGTCGTGGCGGTGGCTCAACGCATAATGCAATTGCCGCTCAGCCCGCAGGGACACTGCATGGAGAAATTAAAGTCACTGAGCAAGGTGAAGTCCTTTATGCCAAATATGCCAACACCGATACTGCTGTATTTGAGCTTACCATGGGCATCACTGGTACGCTTAAAGCGTGCTCAACAAGATTTGTGGTGCAACCGCCTGAACTACCAAATTATGAAGCACTCTTTGCGCGTCTAGCAGATGCGGGTGAACAAAGTTATCGTACGCTTACGGACCATACCGAAGGGTTTTATCAGTTCTATTCACAAGTGACGCCAGTGCAGGAAATCTCTTTATTAAATATCGGCTCACGCCCAGCGCACCGCAACAAAGGTCTGCCAAGTAAGACAACCTTGCGGGCGATTCCTTGGGTATTTGGTTGGTCTTTAGCGCGCTTTACCCTACCAGCTTGGTATGGCGTAGGTAGTGCTCTTCATAGCGTTAAACAAGACGAAGCTTTAATGAGGGAGATGAACAGTTGCTGGCCATTTTTTAACGTATTTATTAGCAATATTGAAATGGCGTTTACCAAATCTGAGATGAGCATTGCTCAGGCTTATAGCCAGTTATGTGAAGATGAGGGATTACGTGAAAAGATTATGCAAGCGGTAATCGATGAGCATCATCTAACCTTCTCAGGTTTGAACTCTTTGCTTAACCAGACATCGTTATTGGCGCATCAGCAAAGCCTTGCCGCGTCCCTACAATGGCGAAATGCTTATTTAGATCCGATTAATTATATCCAAATTGAGCTATTAAAACGTGCCAGACAAAAAGACGCTACAGATAATGACGATGATCTTGCTGTTGAAGATCCATTAATACGTAGTATCAATGCTTTGGCAGCGGGTCTACGCAATACGGGTTAATTAATAGAGAATTACGTTCAGATATCTAACTTATGACCTAAATACATTGACTTCCTTTAATTAAATTAAAAAGGTTGAAAAGGTGTAAGGGTCAACTAATTTAGATATCTGAGCTATGCTAGTAGTTAAATCTCTGTATAAGGGGCTAACTTTTGTTTTTATAACAGGCGTTATAGCAAATAAAAGAATTCGTTGAATATATTAGTATATATAGTCAGACCCCCAATGATGTTAATATCACCTAAAAAGAAAACTTTTGAACTGATATTTATTCTTATTAAGGGATAGCTTTAAAGTTAATATCGATAGCGAAGAAAGATTCAATATTAGGGCGTGTCTTCATTTTAAAAATGAGATAAATTGCAGTCAAACAAGGAAAATAGCGCCGTTAATATCGGGATATTACCTAGCTATTTGATGAAGTTTGGCAAAATTTAGCCATTTTTAGTTCATTTAGATGTCCATCGATTGAATTGAAGACACGCCCTAGAGTAAACCCAATATTAATTTAAAACTATCATTTATTAGGTGGCATACACCCAATACTATGGTGCCCGAAATATCATTAACCTTTCCATTACAATGGATTTATTTTACACTGATGATTCAAAAAAGACCTAAATACTATCGTTTGTATAGTCTAGAAGGTTTAGGTATGAAATCACTTTTCTCAGATGGTGTTGTTAATATTGGGGTTTGAGGGTTTTAATTAAAGAGAAACATCAAATTCTATAATCTCTTCAATAAATTTAGCTTCGATAGGTGATAAAGCGCGGTCTTTATGCCAAAAAAGATAAACGGGTATATCAGCGATACCTTCGTTTGGCGGTAAACGTCTCAGCTTAAACTCTAGGTGCGTTGCAGCAATAAATTGATCTGGTAGCGCGCCGATTCCATAGCCAGTATAAATCAAACGGACCGCTTCATCTAAATTGTTGGTATAAGCACTAATGCGGCCAGTGATATCATGGTTTTCTTTAAATACCGTAATTGGCGAAAGAACATCCCCAATATCTTCACTACTAAAAGCGATATAATCCTCCGTCAACAAGTCATCAAAACTCAAATCAGGCACTGAAAACAGAGGATGGTGATAGCCGCAGTATAGGTAATACCGCTGAGTAAATAATAATTGGTGATTAAGGATTTCTGGGATATGTCGGGCTAAGCAGATACCTACAGCAGGCGTCTTTTGTTTGAGGTTATTTAAAATATCCATACTTGATTTTACTGTCAAATCTAAAGTTATATTTGGATATTTTTTTTTGAAATATACTAAAAAATCATTGTATTTTGGATTATGGAGTCGACTGGCGACCAGCAATTTAATCTCGCCTTCTAAGAGATGTGAATTGCTACCCTTCATAGCCTCAATTGAGGTTATTTCTGTAAATATCGTTTGGGCAACTTGAAGACAGTAATGCCCGATGGGTGTAAGCTCTAACGGTTTGGTATTACGAATGACCAGCTGACTTTCGAGCTGCTCTTCAAGCTTTTTAAGGTTTTGACTGACCGCTGATTGGGTGATATTTAAGCGATTTGCAGCTGTACTAATACTCCCTTCCTCATAGATAACAATTAATACATGAAGTAATGTCCAATTCAAGCTATCGGCTAATTTCTGTTGCAGCATGGTAGTTTCAGCACTTATACTCTAGATATATTGATAACCAATCAACATGAAAGGCCTGCTAAAAACACAGAGGATTTAGTTTTTATGATACTCATCCAGCCTGTGAATGTTTAACGCACCTTTCATCATTGTCCTCAGCTCATAATACAATATAGCTAGAGATAACGGGACTGTATAAACGCTTATTTATTATATAGCTTAAAATTTACGAACTCATTCATCCCACAAGGACCAAGCTCGCGGCCAAAACCTGAGCGCTTAACACCACCAAAAGGCATTTCAGCTGCTGTCCCCGGTGCTTGATTAAACGTCACCATACCAACATTCAGCCGCTCGGCGATTGCTTGTCCACGTGCCATATCTTGCGTATGAATACATGCTCCTAGACCAAATGGCGTATCGTTAGCAAGCCTTATAGCCTCCTCAATATCAAGCGCTTTATATACGACAGCTACTGGTCCAAACAGCTCATCATAATAGGCTTGCATATCTGGGGTTACGTCAGCTAATAGCGCAGGTTTAAACCATGCCCCCGATTTTTCTATCTGTCCACCCGCTACTAGTACTGTAGCACCTTGCGTTATGGCATTATCGTATTGTGCTTGAAGTGTTTCTAAAGCTTGGCTAGAAGATAATGGTCCTAAAAAAGTCTTTTTACATAATGGATCAGCAGGCTCTAACGACTCAACGTTATGGGTTAATTTTTCTACAAATTCCTCATAAATATCCGCTTGTAGAATAATACGTTTTGCCGCGTTACAGGCTTGACCAGCATTACCAAATCTACCAATGAATGCACAGGTTACTGCTTGATCGATATCTGCATCTGCTAAGACTATAAATGGGTCCGAACCTCCTAATTCGAGCACTACCTTTTTCAGTGCCGCACCTGCTGTCTGTGCAACAGCCGCACCTGCCCGCTCCGATCCTGTTAAGGAAACCCCTTGAATACGCTTGTCATTAATGATCGATGTAACTTGGTCATTAGTTGCAAAAATATTATTATAAACACCTTTAGGTAAGCATGCTTGTGCCAATATAGTAGTAATAGCTACAGCCGACTCTGGGCATGAAGGCGCATGCTTCAACACCATCGCATTACCTAGCATCAAGTTCGGTGCAATAAATCGTGCTACCTGATAATGAGGATAATTCCATGGCATGATGCCCAGCAATACTCCGATAGGTTCTTTTTTTACTACGGCGTTTTGAGCATTAGGCAAATCTGCTGTCGTTAAGAACTGCTCACCATACTTGGCATAATAGCGAAATATATCACTGACTAATGCAAGCTCCCCCTCACCTTGCGCCACAGGCTTACCCATTTCGCGTGCCATAATTCTCGCTAAGGCTTGCCGTTGCTTGTCATACAGATCAGCAATATTATTTAATATTCGTACACGCGAGTTGATGTCACTTGTACGCCACACCTGATAAGCATCATCTGATTCGGTAATGATAGCCTGTATTTCGTGATCAGAATGATTGGTATATTGCTTTTCTATCTCTCCAGTTGCCGGATTCGTTACTTGATAGCTGGTCATCATACTTCCTTGTTATGAATAATTATTAGCATAAGATATTAATTAAATTAACAGCTAGGGCATTAGCTCCTCAGGATCAGTAATCACGTGCAACAATACCGTTTTACGTTCTTCTGTGACGACCTGCATCGCCTCAGTGACACTCGCTTTAATATCGTTATTACTAGTGATTCGTATGCCATGAGCACCAAAGGCGTTAGCGAGTGCTGCAAAGTCAGGATTTTGTAGCTGCGTACCAGACACCCGGTCAGGATAATGTGCTTCTTGATGCTGGCGGATAGTACCAAACTGTTGATTGTCCATCAAAATAATTAAAACAGGGGCATCATAACGAATGGATGTTGATAATTCCGCTTCATTCATCATAAATTCGCCATCGCCAGTGACCACAATCGATAGGCGTTCTGGCGACTCTAAAGCAGCAACAATACCTGAAGGCAAGCTATAGCCCATCGCGCCATTTCTAGTACTGAGCTGACTTGGGAAAGTATGCGTAGGCAGATAACGCTGCGCCCATAAGCAGTGATTACCGGCACCAAAACTATATACGGCATCTTTAGGTAACTGCTTAGTGACCTGCTGGATCACTTGCGTCATACTGGCATAATTTTGATCAGCGGCTACATCAGTGATGTGATGAGTTTCTGTTGCTTTTTTTGGAAAAGCACAATCCTTTCTTTGTTGTTCATGACAATAATTAAACCAAGTCTCACGAGACGCTGATTTTGCCAACGACATTTTACTCATCGCTTTAACAAAACTAATAGGGCTAGAGACAATATGCGCAGTAACTGAGCCACTATGACCGCGCAAACTAGTATCTAAATTGACAATGTAGTTAGGTTTATCAAAAGACTGTCGCAATTTATAGCCATCACTAGCGACATCACCTAACACAGTACCTATCGTCAGCAGCACATCAGCCGTTTCGATAAGAGCAGCACACTCATCCGAGCGCCCGTAACCTAGATAGCCTGCGTGGGCAGGAGAGTTAAAAGTCACTCTGTCTGAGGCTCGCCAATCATGAATAACAGGAATACAATTATCTTCGGCAAACTTTGTTAGCTGTACAGAAGCCTCTGTCGTCCAATTTTGTCCTCCTGCAAAAATCAGCGGCTTTTCAGCATTCGATAACGCATTTAATATTACCTCAAGCTTATCATCGCATATAGAACCTTCAGCAACAGGTATCACTGGATGCAATTGCCCGTGAAACTCCTGCTGAATAATATCTTCAGGCAGTCCCACAACGACAGGACCTGGTCGTCCTTCTAAAGCC
The DNA here is from genome assembly GCF_016613355.1 of Psychrobacter sp. M9-54-1. Classification (NCBI taxonomy): domain Bacteria; kingdom Pseudomonadati; phylum Pseudomonadota; class Gammaproteobacteria; order Moraxellales; family Moraxellaceae; genus Psychrobacter; species Psychrobacter sp. M9-54-1. The sequence continues at coordinate 21,766 of NZ_JADGFW010000003.1, forward strand.
GCATGAAATGCTTTTGCCACAATCTCAGATGCTCTTGAAACTTCATCTAATATGAATACACGCTTACACTGACTAGAGAACCACTGCTTAGGGTCAAACTCTTGAAATGACTCGCGATCTCTATCAGCAACAGGGATAAGTCCAATGAATAATATAAGTGGCACACCATCCTGCCATGCAGTATGGATACCAGTATAAGCTTGCGCAGCGCCCGGTCCACGGGTCACCATGGCAATACCTGGTTGACCCGTAAACTTACCATGAGCATCTGCCATATAGGTACAAGCGGCTTCGTGTCGGCATATAATTGTTTGGATATCAGCGTTGTATAATCCATCTAATACCGAGAGATAACTCTCACCAGGAACGACATAGGTGCGACTGACTCCATGTAATTGCAGACTATCTACGATCGCTTGACCACCATGGATGATATTCTTCATTATTAGTCCCTTAATATTTTTTATATTAATAAAAGTCTTTATTCTTTTTAAGTATCTAAATGGCTCACTCAGCAGCAATGACCGTAATCTCTACCAATAGGTCAGGATGTGCCAATACTGACTCACCGCAAGCTCGAGCAGGTGGCTGCGTATCTGCAAACCACCTATCCCACACCTCGTTCATCGCTTCAAAGTCTGACATGCTTTTTAACCACACGGTTGCCGTCAGAATTTTTGATTTATCACTACCTACCTCTTCTAATAAACCTTGAACTTTATTTAGACAGCTTAACGTTTGGGCAGCCACATCTTCATCGATAGCGCCAACTTGGCCTGATAAATATATCGTCTGATTATGAGTAACGATTTGGCTCATACGTTGGTTACTGTGAAGTTTCTTCATGTTTATTCATCCTTATGTTTTTAAAATATAATAGTTAAAAAAATATGTATTAAGTGTTAGAAAATCGTTGAGCATTAAAAGGTTTAATATCCACTACTGTAGGCTTTTTATGTAATAACTCTTCCATAATACGTCCAGTGATAGGTCCTAAAGTAAAGCCTTGGTGACCATGTCCGAAGGCAAACCATAAATTATTATGCTTACCAGCGGCTCCGATAATCGGCTTCATATCAGGCATGCACGGCCGTGAGCCTGCCCACGCTTCTGTCTCTACTCGTTGATTCAAAGGTAAAACAGCTTGCGCAAAACGCAACACAGCGTTCAATTGATCAAAATTCTTTGGTGCGTCCATGGTCGTCATTTCAGCACCGGTAGTAATACGAATACCCTGCTGCATTGGTCCCATGACAAAGCCTTTATCCATATCTACCAGACTGTGGTGAATCGTGTTTTGTGGAGTCGTCTCAAAATGCTGATGATAGCCGCGCATAGGAAATAAAGGCAAATCATATCCCAAAGGCTTTATCAATTGATTAGACCAGGGGCCTGCCGCAATAACAACGTCATCACTATAAAAAGTCTCATGATCCGTCATCACTTGCCAGCCATCACCATCTAATCGTATTTCTTTAACCGTAGACTCGCCTATTGTCCCATTCATGCTTTGAAAGCTTTTTGCATAGGCTTTTACCAAGGCTCCGGGGTTTGATACCTGCCAAGAGTTAGACCAATGAATAGCGCCGATAAAGTCATCGAAATTACCATTGGGTTCTAATTCTTTTAATTGGGCAATGGATAAAACTTTGTGCTCGATACCTTGTTGCTGTGAACTTTCAGCACCTACGCTCGCTGTTTTAAGTTTATCCTCGTCTCGATGCATCTCAATCCAGCCATCTCGTCTTATCAAGTCTTCAGCACCAGCTGCCGTAATCATTTCCTGATGCTCACTTGTGCAATGCTCAATCAGAGTCTTCCACTCTTTTTCTATTTTTTGGACAGAAGAAGGCGCAGAAAACTGCCAGTACTTTAACAAAGCCTGATGATAACGGAAGACCGCAGGCCAGCGATAACGTATATCTGTATTCTGATTCGGTAACACTCTAATGAGTTCCGCAAGATGTCTGGGAAATGGATGCACATGAATTGCTTCTCGCTGTATCAACCCTGCGTTACCATACGATGTCTCTGATCCCGGTGGCTTCTTATCTAATAATAGAACCTGAGAATTATTTTTTTGTAGGTGCCAAGCGATGGACGTACCCACCATACCAGCACCAATCACAATTACTTTGTATCGCATACCATTCCCCTTCATTTTCTTTATTACAACTTTGGTCGTTCAGCCATAAATATCTGACCTTTAAAAGTCTTATATAAAGCACAGAGCAGAACATACATTCCGAGAATGCCTAAAGCTGGATACAATGTGCCTACTAATGTGCTGAATGGGAATAGTGAAGCAAGCAGAGAGAGCACAACGACCACAATAGTTAAAATACGAAACTTCGACGTTTCCGTATCTGAATCAAAGAAGCGGATCACAAAGCCATAAAGATTAGAAACCGCCGTTGTAAATACAGCAACCACAAGCACGATGCTAAATAAAAACCCAGTAGTCGGACCAATACCACGCGCTATTTCTAAGAACGGAAGCTCATAGCTCATCACATTTTCAAGATCAGATAAGAGCGCCATAATAATGAATAACAAACAAATACCTAAGGTCATTCCACCGATTATGCCCGCCATTCTAACTGTCTTTAAGTTTGGCTCTTTATTGCCAATTGAGGCAAAAGTGGATACGCCTGGAATGACATTGTATGAAACATAAACTATCGCTGATGTCCACCAAAAAGTAGTGGCTGTATCGGGCTTAAGCGTTTGAATAGTAGCGTCCACAGTTGCTAGTTGATCGGCGTGCGTAGTGAAGGTAATGACAGAGATAACAACGACGGCCAAAATCATTAAGGGAGATATGATTCCTAACGCCCTAACAGAGGAGGTAAAACCAAAAATTACAGTAGATAGTGTCATTAAGGCGATAATTATTTTGCCAGCAACGGATGGTAGACCCCAGTACTGATGGATAGCTGCACCACCACCTGAAAACATGATACTAATGACGCCAAACATGAAAAATAAAAGAATATAATCAGCAAAAAAACCTATTTTTTTGCCACATAAATAATTGAGAACCACACGATGGCTATTGGTTTCAAGCTGATGACCCAATTCCATAAACACTGTACCGTACCATGCCAACATAATCATAGTAATGACAGCGCCCAACATTCCGATAAAGCCATAGCCTGCAAAGAACTGCAGCACTTCTTGTCCACTGGCATAGCCTGCACCAATGACTGCACCAACATACACACCGGCATAGCTGATCGCTTTGATAATTGAAACACTCATATTAAACATCCCTGTTGTTGTGAGTTAATCGAGCAATTACCCTAATAAATCCTTTATGTGGGTAGCGATTAAAAAATTACTTTTGTTTGATAATTATTATTTTTCTGAGGTAAACCCAGAGATAAAAGCTTGTAGGTTCTCATTGAGCTTTTCTATGCAATATCCTCCTTCAACCAGCACGATAATGGGTTTATTTAACGCTTTAAGTTTTTGTGCGAGGGTTTTAAAGCCTTCCGTACTAACGTGACACTTGGCTTGTGGATCGTCTTTATAGACATCAAATCCTAAGACATGAACGATGACATCTGGGTCAAATATTTTTAAGGACTCGATTGAGCGATCGACATAATGAAAAAATCCAGCTTCATTAGTACCGTGCGGCATCGGAAAATTGATGTTATAGCCATAGCCTTCGCCCTCACCTCTCTCGTGCTCATGACCAGCGACTACAGGGTAAAAGTTGATGGGACTACCGTGTACAGAGGTGTATAGCACATCTTTACGGTCATAGAATATTTCTTGAATACCTTGACCATGGTGCATATCCGTATCTATGATGGCGATCTTTTGAAATTTTTGACGGAGGTGCTGAGCAATGATGGCCGCATTATTTAAATAACAAAAGCCACCTGCGGCGTTTTTACGAGCATGATGGCCTGCAGGTCTGGTCAGACATATTTGTACATTATTTTGACTGTCTTCATCGTTTAATAAAGTGTCAGCAGCATTGAGTGCCGTTTGAGCTGACCAATAAATGGAGGTCCATGAGTATTTGCCAATTGGTGCACTACCATCGGCTTGATATTTCGCCGCTTTTGCTAAGATACCAAGACCAGGGTTATTATTTTGAATATAAACGGTTGTCTGAACCTCCTCGCCCATCTCTTCATCTATTGCCATCCATTCATCATAAGCATGCTTTAGAAAATCAACATAATCCAAATCATGCACGGCTAAAATCGGCGCAATACCTATATCTTTAGCAGTCGTTACTGCCAAGCCTAATTCTTCTGGTGCCTTTAAAAGCTCAACCAATCGCTCAGGCTTTTCTTGAGGCTCACGCATTTGTCCACGCGAGAAGTAAGACTTTGGATGATGAAGTTTTTGATTTTCATGACTATAAATTTTCATGCTATACATTCCTTTATTTCTAAGACTCAGTTTCTAAGATCCAGTTTCTAAGACTTATTTTTTCGATTGATAAGCGTGTGAGCTTTCTACCAAAATTATCTATATCTCTTAATAAACCTAAGGGCTTATATTAAAATTTCTAATGCGCTTTTCAAAACGAATTATCGTTAACGATATAAATCATATCACTAATTAATATTTATCTAATATATGTTGCCAAAAAGTCACAGTCAAACGTTATAAATTAATAGCGAATATAAGTATTGCTAATACCCAATAAATCAGTATTTGTTAAGTCTATTTAAGAAATAAAATTGAAATCATTCCTGTAGCAAAAATTGTCCAGAAGACAGCTACAATAAAAGAATCAGTGAGGATTAATTGCAGAATAAATAACGCGTAGGAGATACGGTAATTGGTTATAGAAGATGCTAAATAAGATACATACTTTGAATACATACGCTAGACTGGTACAAATTTTGCTTGCATAGCTGGGCAATATCCCGATATTAACTGCGCTATTTTCCTTATATTTGGCGGCAATTTATCTCATTTTTATCACCATTTCTAAAATGAGGAAACGCCCTAGTTAGATACGCTATCGATAAAAATAGATGGGAGAGTTGATTTATAGGGCTCGAAATCAAAAATCTTATACTAAGAGATTACCAGATTCGTCAGTGAAAGCTTTATTTAAAAATAAAGCCTACAGCTCTCCTGCAAACTGATAACGATCTCCTGCATGCCACATCTTCACAAAGGTCAATACTTGACCAGCCGAATAAGTCTGACGACACAATACTAACGTCGGTGACTGCGGGGCAATCTGTAGTGCATCAGCAATCTCATCAGGCGCTGCTAAAGCTCGGATAGTATAGCTACCACGCTCAAGCGGACTTTTAGCAATCAGATAATCGCTGGTATTGACCACACTAAAATCTTGCTCAATAAATTCTGGTACTTTTGTCGCATCGACCCAGCGCTCTTCAAACTGTATCGGCTGACCATCCGCAAAGTGGATGATTTTTACTTCATATAAAATCGCTGCTTCAGCGCTATTAGTATTGTTATCAGTTTCATTTGCATTAGAAGAAAAGGCTGCTTCATCAATGTCAAACTTACGGTGCATCTCATCATCTAACATGCTTGCGGTAATAGCGCGTTTGCTCAACACTTGTACCTGATAATCGCGATTGGCCGACTTTAAATCTTGAGCGATATTGCGCACTTCGACAAAGGTATGATTAAACTGCTGCTGCGCGACAAATGTCCCCGACCCTTGCCGACGCTCTAATACTCGCTCCTCGCTTAGTTCTTTTAGGGCGCGGTTTACTGTCATTCGCGATACCCCAAACTCTTCTGCCAGCGCCATTTCGGTGGAGATAGCTGCGCCCGCCTGCCATTTTCCAGAATGAATATTATCTAAGATTGCGTTTTTAATCCGCTGATAGGCTGGAACTGTTTTTGTCATATCACGCTTCCCCTTTGTCATGCTTATCTTTAACCACCGACTGCAACTATGCAAGTGCTGACATAATATCATGACAATTATCATCATCACCATTAGCACCGCCTATCGAATAAAGCAGACTTATAAATAATTTAGCTACTGATAAAAAAACGCTTGCATGAAAAAATTATCTTTGATAATTTGTATATACAAATTAATAATACCACCAAATAATGCTGCCAAAAAACGGCAACTAGCAAACTGTATAAACAATCACAAGGATTTGAGCATGACTACCGATAATGGATTGAGCAGAAACACCACAAGCAAAAATAATAAATTCACCCGCCGTGACGAGAGTCGCAATATCGCTGCACCTACTGGCAGCACATTAAACTGCAAAAGCTGGCTAACTGAAGCGCCTTATCGCATGCTGCAAAACAACTTACACCCTGACGTCGCTGAAAACCCAAAAAGCTTGGTTGTGTATGGCGGTATCGGACGCGCAGCCCGTAACTGGGAAAGCTATGATCAAATCCTGGCGTCATTGAAAGAATTAGAAGATGACGAGACCTTACTGGTGCAATCTGGCAAGCCTGTTGGCGTCTTTCAAACTCATGAAAATGCGCCGCGGGTGCTGATTGCCAACTCAAACCTCGTACCGCGCTGGGCAACGTGGGAGCATTTTAACGAGCTGGATCGTAAAGATTTATTTATGTATGGTCAGATGACAGCAGGTAGTTGGATCTATATTGGTACCCAAGGTATCGTTCAAGGGACTTATGAAACCTTTGTCGAAGCAGGTCGCCAGCATTATAACGGCGACTGGACGGGACGTTGGATTTTGACTGCTGGTCTTGGTGGTATGGGCGGCGCGCAGCCACTCGCCGCGACCTTTGCCGGAGCAACTTCACTAAATATCGAGTGTCAGCAGTCTAGTATTGATTTCCGCTTGCGAACAGGCTACGTCGACAAGCAAGCAGACAATCTTGACCACGCTTATGAGCTGATTAAACAACATACTGATGCTGGCGAAGCCGTCTCAATCGCCCTACTTGGCAATGCGGCAGACATCTTGCCTGAGATGGTCAAGCGCGCCAACGCAGGCGAGATAAAACCTGACTTGGTCACTGACCAAACCTCCGCTCATGACTTAATCAATGGCTATCTGCCAAGTGGCTGGACAGTTGAAGAATGGAAAGCGGCACAAGAAAATCCAGACCAACATGCCGCCTTAACCAAAGATGCCGCTGCGTCTTGTGCCGTACACGTACAGGCGATGCTAGACTTGCAAGCAATGGACATTCCAACGACTGATTATGGCAATAACATTCGTCAAGTTGCCTTTGATGAAGGGGTAAAAAATGCCTTCAATTTCCCGGGTTTTGTGCCCGCTTATATTCGTCCGCTGTTTTGCCAAGGTAAAGGGCCATTCCGCTGGGTAGCATTATCAGGCGATCCAGAAGATATCTACAAAACCGATCAAAAGATTAAAGAGCTGTTCCCTGAAAATCAGCATATTCATCGCTGGTTAGACATGGCAAAAGAGCGCATTCAGTTTCAAGGTTTGCCAGCACGTATCTGCTGGTTAGGTCTTGGTGAACGTGACAAAGCAGGTCTTGCTTTTAATGAGATGGTCAAAAACGGTGAATTAAAAGGTCCTATCGTTATCGGTCGTGACCATTTGGATACTGGCTCTGTTGCCAGCCCGAACCGCGAAACAGAAAGTATGAAAGATGGCTCAGATGCGGTGTCAGATTGGGCACTATTGAACGGCATGCTCAATGTCGCAGGCGGTGCTACTTGGGTATCATTGCATCATGGCGGTGGCGTAGGTATGGGGTACTCGCAGCACTCAGGCATGGTCATCGTCGCTGATGGTACTGATGCGGCAGCCAAACGCTTGGCACGAGTATTAGTCAATGATTGTGGTTCTGGCGTTATGCGTCATGCAGATGCAGGCTACGAGCTAGCGATTCAAACTGCCAAAGATTATGGCTTAAAGCTACCGATGATTAAATAACTTGCCCTTGTCCTTACACGATATCAATCGACATAAGGACATCATCAATACTTTATCAAGGATGATAATATGTCTAACCAAGATCTTATGCCACCAGCTAGTCCAGTACCTGACCTACTACTAGGCATTCCAACACCTGATATGACGCCGCCTGAGAAGTTGCTATCAAAGCCTATGGCGCTGATACAGCTTATTGTATTTAGTGCCATTGGTCTGGTGATGTTTTTTGTTCCTTTTACCATTGGTGAGAAGAGCACAATTTTGTTCGATCACGGCGCAACTTATCTGGTCAATCAGCAACATACTTTATCTGTTATCTTACTGTTTATGCTGATGATATTTGGTGTAAGTAAGCCATTTATCGATGGCTCATGGCGCAAAAATATCACCCATAAAATCCTAACCGTTTTTAAAGTGCTGGGACTGGTATTAGCCGTGATGTATATCAGCGGTAACGCGCCCGCCTTTATGATGGAAAAGGATATGCTGCCGTTTTTGTTTGAAAAACTGGCATTACCTGTTGGTATGATTGTGCCGCTTGGGGCATTGATTCTGGCGTTCTTAGTGGGTTTTGGTTTGCTTGAGATGGTTGGTGTATTGATGCAGCCGATCATGAAACCTATCTGGAAAACGCCTGGTGCATCAGCGATTGATGCCGTTGCCTCTTTTGTGGGCAGTTATTCGATTGGGCTATTGATTACCAATCGTGTTTATCTACAAAAGCAGTATTCTGCGCGTGAAGCTATTATCATTGCCACAGGTTTTTCTACCGTGTCTGCCGCATTTATGGTCATTGTCGCCAAAACACTGGGGCTGATGGAATTTTGGAATCTGTTTTTTTGGTCAACGCTAGTGATTACCTTTATCGTCACCGCCATCACTGCCCGCATTCCCCCAATTAGCCTATTTGGTAATGAAGTAGAGCGTCCAACTTTAGACTATAAAAGAGGCACGCGCCTAAAAGCAGCTTATGAGCTGGGTTTATCTACGTCACGCCATGCATCGGATTTTAAACACATTCTATGGAGCAACTTTCGTGATGGTTTGATCATGGCGGCAGCGATTGTGCCCTCTATCATCGCCGTTGGACTCACTGGTTTATTATTGGCCAAGTATACGCCCGTATTTGACGCCCTAGGATTGCTACTTTATCCCTTTACTTGGTTGGGCGGTTTGCCAGAGCCGCTCGTCGCTGCCAAAGGCATGTCAGCAGGATTGGCTGAGATGTTCTTGCCCGCATTATTGCTCAGTGAAGCGGATATGTTGACCCGTTACGTCGCAGGTGTCATCTCTATTAGCAGTGTGCTGTTTTTTTCTGCCATGATTCCTTGTGTACTAGCAACTGAAATTCCCATCTCTGTTGGCAAAATGGTCATCGTTTGGTTCCAGCGTGTAGCACTGAGTATCTTGTTGGCAGCAGCTTTTGGACATTTGGCAATGTCGTTTGGCTGGATAAGTTAGGATAGATTGCACCTATTAATACAAGCACAACATCACTACCCCACCATATAATAAATACAGCTAATAACCTTTAACATTAGGACTACCATCATGACTGCTATCAAGAAACTAACCCTACAGCCACGTCAACTTAGCTTTGAAATACTCCGCGATATCTATGAGCAGCCCGTCATATTGACCTTGCCTGAGAGCGCCTATAAGGCGATAGATGCCTCACACGAAGATGTACAAACGATTATTAGCCGTGATAAAAGCGCTTATGGCATCAACACCGGCTTTGGTCTATTGGCAAAAACCCGTATCAGCGATGACCAGTTAGAGTTGCTACAGCGTAACCTTATCGTCTCTCACTCGGTGGGCACTGGCGAAGCGTTACCAGCCAATGTGGTTCGACTGATTATGGTGATGAAGGTGACCAGTTTGGCACAAGGCGTCTCTGGCGTACGCCGCGCTGTGGTCGATAGCTTACTGGGTTTAATTAACAATCAAATTACCCCAAATATCCCTGCCAAAGGCTCAGTAGGTGCCTCTGGTGACCTCGCACCTTTATCACATATGACACTAGCGATGATGGGCGAAGGTCATGTTTATGTTGATGGTAAAAAAGTACTGGCCGCTGATGCGTTAGCGCAGCATGGTCTTGAGCCAATCACCCTTGCGGCAAAAGAAGGCCTTGCTCTTATTAATGGTACCCAAGTATCAACGGCATTGGCACTACGTGGTTATTTCTTAGCACGTGATTTGCTTGAGACGGCAACCATCGTCGGCTCACTATCTATCGATGCAGCCAAAGGCTCGGATGCCCCATTTGACGCGCGTATCCACGAAGTACGTGGTCATCATGGTCAAATCGAAATCGCCAAAGCGCACCGTCAGCTGATCAAAGGTAGTGCTATTCGCGCCTCACATGATGGCGAGCAAGACGACAGAGTACAAGATCCTTACTGCCTACGTTGCCAGCCGCAAGTGATGGGCGCATGCCTTGATATCATCAATCAAGCAGGCAAGACGCTATTGATTGAATCAAATGCTGTCACGGACAACCCACTTATTTTTAACAATGAAGACGGTCCCGTTGCTATCTCTGGCGGTAACTTCCATGCTGAGCCAGTGGCTTTTGCTGCCGATATTTTAGCATTGGCCATTGCCGAGATTGGCTCTATGTCTGAGCGCCGTATTGCTTTGCTGATCGATGCGACTTTATCAGGTGGCTTACCGCCATTCTTAGTGGATAATGCTGGGGTCAACTCAGGCTTTATGATTGCTCATGTGACCGCAGCAGCGCTTGCCTCAGAGAACAAATCTATCGCCCATCCTGGTAGTGTCGACAGCATTCCAACTTCTGCTAACCAAGAAGACCATGTATCGATGGCAACCTATTGCGCCCGTCGCTTATATGAGATGGCACAAAACACCGCGACTATTATCGGTATTGAGCTATTGGCTGCAGGTCAAGGTATCGACTTCCATCGCGGATTAGAAACCTCAGAGCCTTTGACAGTGGCACATCAGAAACTGCGCGAGCAAGTGACCTTTTATGGTAAAGACCGCTATCTAGCCCCTGATATCGAAGCAGCAAAGCAGCTGGTATTAGACGGTACGCTTGCTGAGCATTGGCAGTCATTACGTAGTAATTGGTATGATTCTAAATAACGGCTGATTGATAAAAACTGGTTGATAACAGCCAATAGCATAAAAGCGAATAATATAAGGAAGCTGGCAATGACCTCTCTGACAAATAAAGCAGCGAGCAAGATTATCCATACGCAATCTGTGAGCCATACGGCAGCTGATATGAGTCGCTGGACAGGGCGTGCAGAGCCGTTTGAGACAGCTCGTGCCCGCTACTGGTATCAAATAGCGCAGCCTTATGCCTTTGATAGCACCAGTCAGCAAAACGGCCAGCACATTGGGCTGGTCGGTTTCGCTTGTGATCAAGGCGTCAGACGCAATCAAGGACGCGTGGGTGCAAGAGCGGCTCCGCCCTTGATTCGTCAGGCATTTGCTGCGCTACCGGTCATCGCTGAATTACAACAACGCTTTCATAATCAATTGCCAACCTTATTAGGGGATGCAGGTGATATTCACTGTCATGATAATGATGATTTTGCTGCGAGTACTCTAGAACAAGCACAAGTCAATTATGCCGATAAGGTAAGCCATATTATTGAACAAGGCGGCTTACCCATCGGTCTTGGTGGTGGTCATGCCATTGCTTATGGTAGCTTTTTAGGATTGTGGCAAGCGCTACAGCCGACAGATATTACCAATGCTGCCAATGCTGCCAATGCTGCCAATGCTACAAAGACGCTGCCGCGTATTGGCATTATTAACTTTGATGCGCATCTGGACATTCGTCAGTCTGATGTCGCAACGTCTGGCACGCCATTTCGACAGATTGCTGAGCATCTTGATGAACATGGTCAGCCTTTTCATTATTGCTGTATCGGCGTCAGTCGTTTTTCCAACACTGCCGCTCTCTTTGACCGTGCTGAGCAATTGGGCGTGCATATCATCAGTGATGAAGAGTGCACCAATAAGAAGTGGGAAAAAATTGCTACTCAAATAACCAGTTTCATCGATAACGTTGATATTATTTATTTATCCATTGATATGGACTGCTTACCATCTAGCGTTGTACCTGGTGTTAGTGCACCAGCTGCGTACGGTATTGAGCTCAGTTTCGTTGAGCGCGCGGTCAAACTTATTTTGTCCTCAGGGAAAGTAAAAGTAGCGGATATTGCTGAGATTAATCCAACCTTTGATATTGATTCGCGTAGCTGCAAAGTTGCAGCAAGACTACTGGCGACGATTATAGAGCAGCATTTACTGATCTTATAAATAAAGAAAGGCTTTTAAATATTAAGCAGGAGCTTATTATGAACCACTCTAATGCACAAATACTCGAAGAATCTATCAATACCAAAGATTCTATGAATAGCTTGGCTGACTTCGATCACATCATTATTAATGCCAATCTAGCAACCTTTTCAACACACTACGGATTTGATATTTATAGCCACAATCAAAACAATGGTCAAAATGAAGCCACACCTTATGGTCAGCTAGAAAATGCTGCTATTGGTATTAAAGATGGTAGAATTTCATGGATCGGAGCACATACGCAAGTAACGCCCTACCTAACGCACTATCAAAATCAACAAATCACAGACGCTAATGGTCATTGGATAACGCCGGGATTGATTGATTGTCATACTCATATTGTCTATGGCGGCAATCGCAGTAATGAGTTTGAAGCACGATTACATGGGGCTAGCTACCAAGATATCGCTGCTCAAGGCGGCGGTATTGTATCAACGGTTCGTTCTACTCGCGAAGCCAGTAGCGATGAATTATTTGCACAAAGTGAAAAGCGCCTGCTTGCTTTGATAAAAGAAGGTGTAACCAGCATCGAGATTAAGTCGGGCTATGGCTTAGATTTAGACACTGAACGTAAAATGCTGATAGTGGCGCGCAAACTTGGTGACAAGCACAACATTCATGTTAGCAGCACTTATTTAGCTGCTCATGCCCTACCGCTTGAATATAAAGACCGTGCGGATGATTATATTGAACAAGTTTGCCAGTGGTTGCCAATCTTACATGCTGAAGGTCTGATAGATGCGGTTGATGGTTTTTGTGAAAATATCGCTTTTACTGCTGAGCAAATTAAACGCGTCTTTGATACTGCTCATTCGTTAGACTTGCCAGTGAAACTACATTCTGAACAGCTATCAAATATAGGCGCTAGTGCTTTGGTGGCAGAATACCAAGGTCTATCAAGCGATCATCTTGAACACTTAGCAGAGGAAGATATTAAAAAGATGGCCGTAAGCAACACAGTGGCCGTGTTATTACCAGGCGCTTTTTATACATTACGTGATACTAAGTTACCACCGATTGAAGAGTTACGTAAACATCAAGTACCGATTGCCGTTTCGACAGATTGCAACCCTGGCACTTCCCCATTAACGTCGTTGTTATTAGCAATGAATATGGGCTGTACACTATTTTATTTAACACCTGAAGAAGTATTGGCAGGGGCAACTGTTCACGCGGCACAAGCATTAGGTCTAGCCAAAAAAGGCAGAATAGAAGTTGGTTACGATGCTGATTTAGCATTATGGGATATCACTCGCCTTGCTGATCTTGCCTATCAAATGAGTTTAAATCCTATTGAAGGTATTATGATTCAAGGTCAATGGTGTAAGTAAGCAGGGTAAAAATACTGTCTAATAGCTTCAATCTAAGATCATAGCATTGCCGGCTCTATATTTGTCATATTTTCTAATAGGTGTTAAATGTACTATTTATTGTAAAATACTCTGCTAATTTTGTAAGAGGCCTACTAAAATAACTTTATTTCAACCACATATAAATAAAGCCAGCTAGCTGCTAGCTTTTTTGATACCTTGAACTGAATACTTGTCCCTTACTGTTAAGTACCAGTAGATAGCAGCCATAACTATTTAGACTTTTAGAGAGTATCAATACTATTAATTTGATACTATTTTGATACTCTAAATTTATTGATATGCATCTCTACTTGTTGATAGGTATATTTATCTTTTAATCCAATCCTTTAACAGGAAAGGCTTTCAGACAATAATTGCAGCTAATTATCGCCATCCATTGTGTATTGTTGTTGTAAAAACAAGGACTCATAATCCTTTGGTCGTAGGTTCAAGTCCTACTGGGCCCACCACATATTAAATCAGGCTTGTTCGCAGCGATGCGGCAAGCCTTTTTTTATGGAGTTTTTTAGGACTTTCAGAAGATATAGAAATAGGGCGGACTATATAGAAATAGTTGATTTTGCTAATATTGCCGACATCATTCCTAAATGTATTGCTGAAAAAATCTAAAAACTTCTACGTCTAAACAGTACCCATACTGATGCACATATGAGGCTTATTATGGGTTTGAACCATAAGCTTAAGCTACCTAGGAAATCAAAAAGCCCTCTACGCTATTTTATATAGCGTAGAGGGCTTTTACGGTTTTAATGAATGAATAATTGATAACTATAAAAAGATGCCGCTGCGCCTACTGAACTAATGGCTTTTTTATGCTAAACCAAATCAGCCACAACCGACCAACTGTATTTAGCAAATTTCAGTTAGCGTTCAAGCAAGGACATGCTCTAGCCTAGAACCAGCTATCTACTATTTATTTATCATTTACCTATAAACACCTTCTAAAAATTAGAAAGAGGTACGACGATAATTGCGATATTCAGGTAACCAAAAATTCGCTTCCAATCGGCGCTGTAGGTTCTCCGCTGTGATAGGTAGTGCCAGCTTATCTTGAACCGCTTGCAGTGCCACTTCATAGGCTATTTTTTTACTGATCTCTTTAATAACTTTAATTGGCGGTAGTATGGCACCGGGCGCTTTTTCGTACTCCATTGATATATCTGCAAGCGCTTGGCTTGCTGCCATTAACATATTATCGCTGATACCTCTCGCCCGTGCTGCGAGAACACCAAGACCAATACCAGGAAATATATAGCTGTTATTACATTGAGAAACCTCAAAAGACTGACCGTTAAAAGTGGTATGAGCAAAAGGACTACCCGTTGCGATAATGGCGCGACCACGGCTCCAGTTCATCACTTCTTGCGGTGTGGCTTCCACACGAGAGGTCGGGTTTGAAAGCGGTAGTACAATTGGGTGTTCAGTATTAGCACATAAGGACTCGATCACCTCTTGAGTAAACAAACCTTTTTGTCCACTCACGCCGAACAATACCGTTATTTTTGCTTGTTTCACCACTTGCGCTAAACCGAGTTTTTGACTCTTATCCCAATGTTCAATTGCTGATTGTTTTTGCACCAGTGGCTCTTGGAATTTTTGTAGCTCTGTCATGCTATCGATGAGCAAACCGTAACGGTCAACCATAAATACTTGGCTGCGCGCTTGCTCTTCGGTTAAGCCTTCGCGCTGCATTTGGCGAATGATATGCTCAGCAATACCGCAGCCCGCAGAACCTGCCCCTAAGAAAGCTATTTTTTGCTGACTGAGTTTTTGACCTTTATTGAGGCACGCGGCAATCAAAGCGCCGACCGAAACCGCAGCAGTCCCTTGAATATCATCATTGAAACAGCATAACTGGTCACGATAACGATTTAATAACGGCGTGGCGTTTCCTTGAGCAAAATCTTCAAATTGTAATAAAACCTCTGGCCAACGACGCTTAACGGCTTGAATAAATAAATCGACAAATTCATTGTATTCCTCGCCAGAAATGCGTGGATTTCTCCAACCCATATACATAGGATCGTCAAGTAGCTGTTGGTTATTGGTACCGACATCTAACAAAATAGGCAGACAGTAAGCGGGACTGATGCCACCGCAAGCTGTGTACAACGCCAATTTGCCAATAGGAATGCCCATACCACCAATACCTTGGTCGCCAAGGCCCAATATACGTTCACCGTCAGTGACAACGATCACTTTGACATTTTGTTTGGTGGCGTTTTGCAGCATATCGTCGATTTTATGACGCTCAGGGTAGGAGATAAATAAGCCCCGTTTCCGGCGATAAATTTGCGAGAACTTTTCACAAGCTTGACCAACCGTTGGCGTGTAGATGAGCGGCATGACTTCCTCAATATGCTGCTCAACCAGATGATGAAACAAGGTCTCATTGGTATCTTGTATATTACGCAAATAAATGTGCTTATCCATCGTATTGGTAAATGAACGCAGTTGGTGATAAGCCCGCAGAGACTGCTCTTCAATCGTCTCAATGTTGTGTGGTAATAGCCCTGTTAAATTAAAGCTATCGCGTTCTTCTGATGAAAAAGCACTACCTTTATTCAATAAAGAGGTTTCTAATAGCGCGGGGCCAGCAATAGGAATATATAAGGGACGCTTGTTTGACATAATAAAATCTTCTTATTAAGGACGTATGAGTGAAAACGATACTAGGGCTGCATTATACCTAGCATCCGCTCATGTTTAACAATAGATAACAAATCATTTTGAGTCAGTACGGCTTTAAACTTGATTGCTTATACATTTGCCTAGAAATACTGCCGTTTTCTCTAAAATTGCATGCAATAAGTCGATTACCGCGCCAATAGTGATAAGTTCATAAAGGGGTTAACGCAAAAGAGGAATGTTTTTTCAGTCGCTTAAGAATGCCGTAGATGCTAAAAATATAATGGCTAAGAGATTAAGTGGCTAAATAATTAAGCTATTAACTGATTCACTAACAATGCTGTTACTTCAGCTTCATTACCTTACTGCCAACCCAGTGTCGCCCCATACTCATCTTGATGGGCAAATAAAGGATGTGCTCTTGCCTCCTCTAAACTCAATACTGGCGTGACGCACACATCGGTAGATGCAAAAACCTGCTGCCAATGGCTTAAAGGCTGATTGGCAAAGGTATCAGCAACCATTTGTGCTGCCTCTTGGCTGCTCTTGGTATTGGGCATAATCCCACGCTGCCAATGCACATCTTTAATTTCAGCCAATTTTAATATTTCACACAGCCCTTGCCAGAATTTTAGCTCTAGTGAACCCACCGCCATATGGCGATCATCGGAAGTTCTGTACAACCGATAACAAGGCAATAAACCGCCTAAGAAATCCTGTTGCGGCTCTGGGTTTTTGCCAGAAAAGCTGGCAACCAGTTTTCCAGTCGCTTTTGGCATGACCAGATGCTGATACAAGCTGTGCGTCATACTGACCGCAACGTGGCGACCTTTCCCCGTACGCTGGGCTGCAAATACAGCCGCTAATAGAGCAATCACCGCCGTGTCACTGCCGCCTGCTAAGTCTGCAAACTGAACATTGGGCATTGCCTGCTCGCCATCTGCCGTCTTGAGCTGGTCAAGCACCCCGCTCATCGCCATAAAATTGATATCATGACCGGCTTTATGCGCCCAATCATGAGTGATGCCATCGCTATTAGCCATGCCATAGCCCGTAATCGATACCATGACCAGCTTTGGATTAATGGCATGCAAGGTTTTGGCATCAAGCCCCATGCCTTCTAATACCTCAGGGCGAAAGCTATCGAGCATCACGTCGCTATCCTTGATTTGCGCTTTGATAGTCTCAATACCTTGCAAGTCACGAAAGTCAACTTTTAAAGTGGTTTTGCCACGATTAAGGGCGGTAAACAAATCCCCAAAAGCGCGGGCTGGATCGCCATTGAGTGGTTCAATCTTAATAATGTCCGCGCCTAAGTCCGCAAGCAATCTGGTCGCAAATGGCCCAGGCAGATTGCGCGTTAAATCAATGACGCGCAGCCCTTGTAAGCAGTCTTTCATAGCATCCGCTTGATTAACCATCGATTCAGTCATCTGAGAAAACCTCGCCTTTTGCCGCCATTGCCACTAGTATCTGCGCAGGCTCAAAACGTGCGCCATATTTCTGTGCCAGCTCACGACTACGCGCGACAAATTTATCGACGCCTACTGAGTTGATAAACTGTAGCGTCCCCCCTTGGTTTGGCGCAAAACCCCAACCAAAGATAGAGCCGATGTTGGCATCGGCCACCGTACGCACGACGTTTTCTTCATAGCATTTGGCAGTCTCATTGGCTTGCACGTAAAGTAGACGGTCTACCAAGTCTTGCTGCGAGGGCTGCTCATCTGTCGTTTGATATAATTCAGTGAGATCAGACCATAGATGTTTTTCACCATTCTCTGGATAATCATAAAAACCTTTAGACACCTTTTTACCTTCGCGGCCAAATTCTTTGACCATTTTTTCTACTACTGACATCGCAGGATGCGGCGTAAAAGTCTTACCTTCTGCCTCCATTGCCTTTTTAGTCTGCTCCATCACGTGTAGTGACAGGCTGAGTGACACCTCATCTTGCAGTGCCAGCGGCGGCATCGGCATACCAGACTTCATACCAGCCACTTCTATACTGCGAGGATGAACACCTTCAGCTAACATGGCAATGCCTTCTGACACATAAGTGCCAAAAACACGTGATGTATAAAATCCGCGGCTGTCATTGACAACGATGGGCGTCTTGCCAATTTGGCCAACATAATCAAAACCTGTTGCTAGCGTGGCATCTTCGGTTTTTTCACCAACGATAATCTCAACGAGTGGCATCTTATCAACCGGTGAGAAGAAATGCAGACCGATAAACTGGTTCGGGCGTTTGCTGGCTTTAGCAAGCTCAGTGATTGGCAAGGTTGAGGTGTTAGAAGCATAAAAGGCAGTCTCTGGAATAACGGCTTCAGATTGTCGCGTACATTCCGCTTTAATATCAATGTCTTCAAAAACAGCTTCAATGATTAAATCACAGCCTTCTAAATCATCATAAGACGTGGTGGTCTTGATAAGGTCTAATAATGCTTGTTTTTTGTCCTTTGTTGAACGCCCTCGGCTGATGGCTTTGTCTAGCAGCTTAGTAGAGTAGCTTTTGCCTTTTTCGGCACCTTCAATCGCCGTATCGAGCAATACCACTTCCATACCCGCTTTAGCTGAAACGTAAGCGATACCAGCGCCCATCATGCCAGCGCCTAAAATACCGACTTTGCTGACTTTAGATCGCTCAAACCCTTGCGGGCGTGATTGTCCTTTTTTAATACTATTGAGCTGCGTCCAAAGGCTATTAATCATGTTTTTGGATACGTCTGATAACACGCAGGCGACAAAAAAACGCGACTCGATTTTAAGGCCGTTGTCGATATCGGTTAAGCAGCCTTCAAACACGCTAGATAAAATATGGGTAATCGCAGGATAGTTGCCGTGGGATTTTTGATTGGCCATCGCTGGGGCCATAGAAAATACTTGCACCATTTTTGGATGATTGCTATCACCGCCTGGGATTTTAAAGCCTTTTTTGTCCCATGGTTGCTGCGCTTTTGGATTGTCATTAATCCACGCTTTTGCCTTACTGATAAGCTCGTCATTGTCATGAGCCACGTCATCGATAAAGCCAATTTCTAGCGCTTGCTGTGGACGCAGCTCTTTGCCTTGGGTCATCAGCTCAAGGGCTTTTTGAATACCAATCAAACGTGGCAAACGCTGCGTACCACCGCCGCCGGGTAGCAAGCCAAGCTTAACTTCTGGCAAACCCAGCTTGGTTGTAGACGAGGTTTTTGGTGAATCGATAGCGATACGATAATGACAGGCTAAGGCAAGCTCAAGACCGCCCCCAAGCGCCGTACCCGTAATAGCAGCAACGACTGGCTTACCTGAAGTTTCAAGTTTACGCAGGCTAGTTTTTAAATCTTCAACCAGATCAAAGGCTTGCTCGGCCGTTTCAATAGTAGCCAATTGGTCAATATCTGCGCCAACCACAAAGGTTGATTTACCAGACGTTAGAATTAGGCCTTTTGCGTCCTGGTCATTGATAAAAGCATCCGTTATTGTAGCAAAGGCTTCATTAAAGCCCTCTCCAATGACATTCATCTTACGCTCGGTTTGGTCGATAGTGACGGTGATAATTCCATTATCAGATTGGGCAGAAAAATTCTTTAATGCATTGATGGCATCTACGCTATTGGTGCTCATTTTAAATCCTTGTTAATCATCCATAATCATTTTTATAATCGTTTTTGCTAAATGTTTTTATACACGCTCAATGATAGTTGCAATCCCCATACCGCCGCCGACGCATAGCGTAACCATGGCGGTTTTTAAATCGCAGCGCTCAAGCTCATCAAGCACCGTCGTCATTAGCATCGCACCTGTTGCGCCGAGTGGGTGACCCATCGCAATCGCGCCGCCATTAACATTGACTTTATCTAATGAAATACCAAAGTCGCTAGCGGTATTCATCGGAACAGCAGCAAAGGCTTCGTTTATCTCCCATAGGTCGATATCAGACGCTTGCATACCCGCTTTATCTAGCGCTTTTTTACAAGCTGGTGTCGGACCTGTCAGCATGATAGAAGGCTCTGAGCCAATGACCGCTGCCATAGTAATCTTCGCTCGCGGCTTAAGTCCAGCTTTGTCCCCAGCGGCCGCACTACCGATAAGACATATCGCAGCACCATCGACGATACCTGATGAGTTGCCAGCATGATGCACGTGGTTTACTTTTTCAATCGTGGTGTATTTATCCAAAATAACGCTATCAAAACCCATCTGACCGGGCATAGCAAAAGACGGATTGAGCTTTGCTAAAGTAGTAACATCAGTATTTGGACGAATGGTTTCGTCTTTGTCTAATAGTAATAAACCATTAATATCCTTAACAGGCACCACTGATTTATCAAAATAGCCTTTTTCCCAAGCGGCGGCGGCTCTTCTATGTGATTCAGTGGCAAACTCATCAACATCGCTGCGGCTAAAGCCCTTTAGGGTTGCGATAGTATCAGCGCCAACCCCTTGTGGGACAAAACCAGTAGCATCATTAACGCGTGGATCCATATACCAAGCACCGCCATCTGAGCCCATCGGTACGCGGCTCATAGACTCAACACCCCCCGCTACGACCATGTCTTCCATACCGGACATGACTTTGGCAGCAGCAAGGTTGATAGATTCAAGGCCTGAGGCGCAATAGCGTGACAATGTCACCCCTGCTACACGTTGATCCCAGCCTGCATCGAGAGCAGCGATACGAGCGATATCTGAGCCTTGCTCACCGACTGGCGTCACACAACCAAGCACGATATCGTCGACGAGGCTGGTATCTAAGTGATAACGCTGCTGCATCTCTTTAAGTAGCGTACGTGTCAACCAAATTGGCGATGCTTGATGCAAAGCGCCATCCTTTTTTCCTTTACCACGTGGAGTGCGGATCGCATCATAGATATAAGCGGTCTGGGTCATAATAAATCCCTTTAATTTTTAAGTAGCTAGTTTTAAATAAGGAAGTGTTGAGAAGCGCGCATTCTGCTCACTCATAAGCGATTACATAAAGCGCGAGGCCAGCTCTTTCATGATTTCATTAGTGCCGCCGTAGATTTTTTGTACGCGAGCATCGGCATACATACGAGCGATTGGGTACTCTGACATATAACCGTAACCACCAAATAACTGTAAGCATTCATCCATCGTTTTACACTGTTTTTCTGTCACCCAGTACTTGATTAAGGATGCTTGCGCGGCGTCAAGCTTACCCTGTATTTGCGCCTCAACTGCTGAATCACATAAGGCTTTTACCGCTAAATAATCCGCTTGTACCTCAGCGAGCTTAAAGCGCGTGTTTTGGAATTGCCAAATTGGCTTGCCAAAGGCTTCACGCTCTTTGACATATTCAAGCGTCAGCTCTAATGCCAGTTTCATCGCGCCGCAGCCACTTAAAGCAATAATCAGGCGCTCTTGCGGCAGCTCTTGCATCATGTGTATAAAGCCAAGCCCCTCGACACCGCCTAGTACGTTTTTTTGTGGCACACGCACATTACTAAAGAAAAGCTCTGAAGTATCTTGTCCAGCAAGACCCGTCTTTTTTAGGTTACGGCCACGTGTAAAGCCTTCTAAATCGTCGGTCTCAACAAGAATCAGCGAGACGCCTTGTGCGCCCTTATCGCGGTCTGTCTTACAAGCTAATAGCACGATATTGGCATGCTGACCATTGGTAATAAAGGTTTTTGAACCATTAATAATATAGTCATCACCCTCTTTTATCGCATAAGTTTTGATGGCCTGCAGATCAGAGCCCGTCGTCGGCTCAGTCATCGCAATAGCGCCAATATATTCGCCCGTCGCCATCTTAGGCAACAATGATTTTTTTTGCTCTTCAGTTCCAAGCTTATAGATATATGGAGCCACGATACCTGAGTGCACCATACCGCCATAACTGGCTCGGTTCGCCTGCGCCTGCGCCAAAAGAATCGCGGCTTCATGACCAAAATCACCGCCGCCGCCGCCGTACGCTTCTGGTATTGACGCACATAAAAAGCCCATCTCGCCGGCCTCTTCCCAAGCCGCGCGGTCAATCATACCGTTTTCTCGCCACTGCTCGTCTTTGTCCTCCCAGCTTTGAAACATTTTTAGCGCACTGTCATATACCATTTCGTGTTCTTCAGTCATCCATTTTGCTGGAAATGCTTTGATACTCATACGGGTCATCCTTGACGTAAATTAACAGACATAAATTAAAAAATAATGAAATTGATACGATTAAAACTAACGTTTATTAGAATAATAGCCAATATACGGTAATCATAATTACCATATATGTTAACTCTCTAAAGCCATATATTTAACAACTCGCAAAAACATACTAAATTAACCAAAAGCTTTGTTCAATAAACTTGTATAAAATCGTGCTGGGTAGATTTGACCACATACCCTAAGACTGTTCCTTATCTTTCATAAAAAAAGGCTTGTTCGCAGCGATACGACAAGTCTCTTTTTATGGTATTTTCAAGGTTTTCAGAATGTATAAGACTGTGGCGGACCTTTACTTAGATATCGCTGAGATATGCTGCATCAAGCGCATAACGGAATCTGGTAAACGAATAATCATATTAGGGTAAGTTAGCAAACCCAAGCTTAGCACACTCTTTCAAAGCACTTACTCTTTGATAATTTAAAAATAGTTCAACTTTAGAAGTTGCAGATTTATAATGCTACTTAAGCATGCGTTAAACCTTTATCAGCTCTTTATAGTCAGTCTTCTAGTTCAGAAAAATCGTATTCACGACGATTATAATAAGGGCTACCACAAACGAGCCGTGCTACTTCCGCCGGGCCTGCTTCGGGTTTGTAATGGAATTCTGGCATAAAACTATCCTATTATGAGTTCATATTAAGATTATTAATAAGCAATTGATCTTCTTAAATTTTTTCAGGCTTATAATCAAACCCTTCTTCATCATAAATCTGATAAGTCACCTCCAACAATGTTTTTAATAGCTCTGATTTGTCAAAATGCCTCACACTCATAACAATAGGCGAGGTTAAAAGCCCGTCCTCGAAAGGAATATAAGTCACTTCCTGACTCCGTAGATGCTCAAGCGTTTTTGGTACAATAGTCAAGCCCTCACCTGCTGCTACTAATCCTAAAGCAATATGCAGCTCACGTACCTCAGTAAAATAGTTTGCTTTTAGATTGCGTGACTCAAAGAGCTCTAAGACAAAATCAATAAAGCTAGGACGAGGTGCCATTGGATATAACAATAAATTTTCATTGGTTAAATCCATTAAACGAATGCTCTTTTGTTGCTCTTTTGCCAATCGATGCTTGTTAGGAACCGCAACCACTAAACGCTCCTGTCTTAGTAATAATCGCCTAATAGAAGCGTCTTCAAATAAAAGCCTCCCAAAACCGACATCTATTTTGCCTTCTACTAAGCTTTGCGTTTGCTGCCAAGAGTTCAATTCATATAATTTAATCTCTATATTTGGATACAACTCTCTGAAGCGCGCAATCACTTTCGGCAATATGCCATACAGTATCGACGACACAAAACCTATCGATAATGTGTTGTCAAAGCTGCCTTTACGAAAGGTCATCGCCCGCAGATCATCTGATTTTTTTATTATCTGAAGCGCATGATCATAAAAAAAGTCGCCAGCTTCTGTAAGCTTTAAAGGGCGATTGTCCCTATCAATGAGCGTGACGCCGATCTCTTCTTCCAACTGTTTTATCTGACGGCTCAGTGGGGGCTGTGAAATAAACAAACGCTCTGCTGCCTTATTAAAACTTTTTTCCTCTGCTACCGCTACAAAATAGCGTAAATGTCTCAATTCCATTGAACATTATTCCTTGAGTGACCTATAAGCCTATCGATACCTAAAGAACATAACACGGTGAAGGTTGATTATCAAAATACCCAAAAGGTATCAATATCAGACCAAATAGGTCTTAGACATGTCGTTATCTAATAACTATAGTTCTTATTAAGCATAAGGAAGCAGCATTAACTTAATAGGGACTGTCATGATTCGTTCAATTAATACTTTATTGGTACCAATACCTACTATAAGGGCTCATAAGCTTGCTTGTACCGTTATGAACGAACAAGTTTTGGTATTAGTACACATTCAAACAGAAGATGGCTATGAAGGTTGGGGCGAAGCGACCACCATTGGCGGTCTAAGCTACGCTGAAGAAAGTCCTCATAGCATCAAGACTAATATCGATACCTACTTTACGCCTCTGTTATTAAAAGAGCAGCCAACCACCTCTGCTAAAGCGATGCAGCTGCTCAATCTTCATATCAATGGCAATCGCTTTGCAAAGTGCGCGATTGAAACTGCCCTACTCGACATTGAAGGTAAACGTCTAAACCTACCAGTAAGTGAGCTAATTGGCGGTCGTGTCCGCGATCGTATCGAAGTGGCTTGGACGCTTGCCAGCGGCAATACAGCGACCGATATTACGGAAGCTAAACGCATGATTGAGCAAAAGCGCCATCGCATTTTTAAATTAAAAATCGGTAGCAACCCAATTGTTGATGATGTTGCCCACGTATTAGCCATTAAAAAAGCACTACCTGACTGCCGTATTACGGTTGATGTCAACCAAGCATGGACAGAGCTTGAGGCAATGCAAGGTATTAGCCTATTGCAAGCTGGCGGCGTTGATTTAATCGAACAACCTGTCTCAATGCGTAATAAAGCCGCACTAAAACGCTTAACCGAACATTTCGATGTGGCCATTATGGCGGATGAAATTGTCCAAGATCCTCAGAATGCTTTTACCTTAGCAGCAGATCATTGTGCTGACGTCTTTGCCGTGAAAATCAATCAAGCAGGCGGATTAAAAGCGGCATGCTTAATCGGACAAATGGCACATCTAGCAGGTATCGAGCTCTATGGTGGCACCATGTTAGAAGGTCCTATCGGTACAGCCGCATCCGCCCATGTGTTCTCAACATACCCCAGTTTAAATTTCGATACAGAGCTATTTGGTCCTTTGCTATTAACCGAAGACGTTTTAGTACAGCCTCTTGATTATCAAGATTTTGGTTTAAATGTACCTACGGGCGCAGGTCTTGGTATCGAAGTAGATAGCGATAAAGTCTATCACTACGCCAAACAAGCAATCAATAATTCACTTAAATCATCGAAGCCGCAATTTGCCACTAATGCTCAAACTGAAATGCTGTAACAGCTAAAAAAATTACCCGTCATCAAATATAAGGAAATAATTATGTTATACCACGTCAGAATGGATGTCTTAATCCCAACAGATATGGACGCCGACAAGGTCAACGAGCTTAAAGCCACCGAAAAAGCATTATCACAAAAGCTCCAAGAGCAAGGTAAATGGCGTCATATTTGGCGTATAGCAGGTCAGTACTCTAACTTCAGTATCTTTGATGTTGAGAGTAATGAAGAGCTACACGACATTATGATGTCATTACCGCTCTATCCGTACATGAAGGTTGAAGTGACACCATTGTTACGTCATCCATCATCTGTTCGTAGTGATGACAGCTAAAGCAAGCCAGTACAGCTGATATCAGAATCTATAAAAACTGAGTAAGAATACTCACTGTAATTACCCCTTAATAAAACAGTCCTCAACAAGGAGAGAGACATGGAACGCAGCCAAATTGAAGCATTAGCCACTCAGTTCATCAAAGGCAAAATCGACTTCCCTGAGCAAGTCAATCCACGCGTACAAGAGATTGTATTACGTATCGTAACCGACCTTATGCAAACCATTAATGACTTAAAAATCACTGCCGACGAATACTGGTCTGGGGTTGAGTTTATTGGCGATTTGGGCAAAGAAGCCGGTCTATTATCGCCAGGATTGGGTTTTGATCACTTCATGGATTTAATGATTGAAGAGGATTTAAAAGCAGCCGGTCTTGACGGTGGTACTGTACGTACTATTGAAGGTCCACTCTATGTCGCTGGTGCGCCAGAAGAAAAGGGCTTTGCGCGTCTAGATGATGGCACTGACCTTGATAATGGCACCGTGCTATTTATGCAAGGCACTGTTTATGGTGAAGATGGAAAGCCTCTTCCAAACGCAAAAGTTGAAGTGTGGCATGCCAACAGCTTAGGTAACTACTCTTTCTTTGATGAATCACAGTCTCATTTCAACTTACGTCGTAGCATCATTACCGATGAAAACGGAAATTATGCATTCCGCAGCATCGTGCCGCTAGGTTACTCGGTACCACCAGAAGGAATGACGCAAAAAGTATTGGGCGCGCTAGGACGTCACGGTCATCGCCCAGCTCACATTCATTTCTTTGCCAGTGCTGACGGTCATCGCAAACTGACCACGCAGATTAACATCGATGGCGATGAGTACCTATGGGATGACTTTGCTTTTGCCAGTCGCGAAGGTTTGGTACCAGAGGTAACGATGGTCGAAGATGCGGACAAGCTAAAAGAAAAAGGTCTCGATAAACCATATGCCAGTATCGATTTCGACTTTCATTTAGTAAAAGATATCGACCAAAACGTCCAAGGCAGTGAAGTCGAACGTCGCCGTGCCCAAGGTTAATCGGGGCTTGTTATTGGATATTAGTAGTTTATAAATATGAAATCTCTACGTTTGGTACGTCCCAAGCTGCCGTATCAAGCGTAACACTGAATCTCATTTAACACCGTTATTATACAAGGAAGGCAGCCATGAGCCAGCGTATCAATCTAGTACCTGAAGGATCAGACATCACTATTGATGATTTTTTAGAAGAAAACAGCGAAAAAGGGATTTATCGCCTGCATCGTAGCGCCTTCACTAACGAAGAGTTGTTCGAGCTTGAGATGAAGTACATCTTCGAAAACAATTGGGTGTATTTGGCTCATGAGTCTCAAGTTCCTGATAACAACGACTACTACACCTCATACATTGGCCGTCAGCCCGTCATTCTTGCCCGCAATAAAGAAGGCGATTTGCACTGCATGATTAATTCATGCTCACACCGCGGCGCACAGCTCTGCCGTCATAAGAAAGGCAATAAAGCCACTTACACCTGCCCATTCCACGGTTGGACCTTTAACAACTCAGGCAAGCTGCTTAAAGTTAAAGACCCAAGACATGCAGGCTATCCAGAATGCTTCAATAAAGAAGGCTCACACGACTTAAAACAAGTGAAGATGGCCAATTATAAAGGCTTTATCTTTGCCAGCTTAAATGATGATGTTCAGCCAATCGGAGACTGGCTTGGTGGCTCTACCAAAATTCTTGACATGATTGTCAATCAATCGCCAGAAGGTCTAGAAGTGTTACGCGGCACCTCAACCTATACCTTTGATGGTAACTGGAAGCTGCAAGCTGAAAACGGTGCCGACGGCTATCACGTATCAGCCGTCCATTGGAACTACGCTGCGACAACTGCGCGCCGTAAAGAAGCTGAAGCTGTCAAAGAAGACAATATCAAAGCCATGAACGCTGGCAAATGGGGTCGACAAGGCGGTGGGTTTTATTCTTTTGAAAACGGTCACATGCTGTTATGGACACAGTGGGAAAACCCACAAGACCGTCCAAACTACGCTTATCGCGATGAGTATGTCGCCAGCTACGGTGAAGCCATGGCGGACTGGATGATTGAACGCTCACGTAACTTATGCCTATATCCAAACGTCTACATCATGGATCAGTTCGGCTCACAAATTCGTATGCTCCGCCCTATCGCGGTTGACAAAACTGAAGTTAGCATCTGGTGTATCGCACCAAAAGGCGAAAGCGATGAGTCACGTGCACGCCGTATCCGTCAGTATGAAGATTTCTTTAACGTTACTGGTATGGCAACCCCTGATGACTTAGAAGAGTTCCGCTCATGCCAAGAAGGTTATAACGGTATCAAGCTTGAATGGAATGATATGTGCCGAGGCTCCGAGCACTGGATTCAAGGTGCAGATGAAGGCGCTGCCGCTATTGACCTCAAACCTTTAATGAGTGGTGTTAAGACTGAAGATGAAGGACTATATACCGTCCAACATCGCTACTGGCATGAAGAGATGAAAAAAGCTCTAGAGCAAGAGCAGCAGCTACACGGTGCTAATAGCGACTAATACATTTTTATTATTACTCTGCTATTTATTGTAGTACTGACAAAAAAATAAGGATATCAATCATGAAAAATGCAACGGTTAACATTGAAGACATTAGACAGTTTCTATACCGTGAAGCGCGTTTATTAGACGAGAAAAAATGGGAAGAATGGCTCACTTATTACGATGAAGACTGCCCTTTCTGGATGCCAAGCTGGGATGATGATGGTCAGCTCATCAGCGACCCACAACGAGAAATCTCGCTGATTTATTATCCGGACCGCCGTGGTCTTGAAGATCGCATCTTCCGCATCGAGACTGAGCGCTCATCAGCGACCATTCCTGATACGCGTACCACGCACAATTTATCGAATATTGAACTACTCGAAGACAATGACGGTATTGTGACGGTGCGTTTCAACTGGATCAACAAATCTTTTCGCTATCATGAGACCAATACCTATTGGGGTTACTCTCAGTACAAAATAGACATGACTCAAGAACAACCAAAAATTTTGGATAAGTATGTGGTCTTAAAAGACGACTATGTGCATCAAATTATGGATGTTTATCACGTCTAAACATTATTCACTCATTATTTAGCCACTAGCTTTTAATTAATACGTGTTGAAAAGGGATATTTCTCATGGAATATAATATTGCTCTACAGTTCGAAGACGGCGTCACAGGCTTCATCAAATGTGAAGCCGACGAAACGGTCGCCGAAGCAGCGTATCGTCAAAAATTTAATATCCCTGTGGATTGCCTTGATGGTGCTTGCGGTACTTGCCGTTGCCATTGTGAATCTGGCAGCTACGACATGCACCCTGATATGTATATCGAAGATGCCCTGACAGAAGCTGAAGCCGATGAAGGTTATGTTCTCACCTGTCAGATGATTCCTGAAAGCGACTGCGTGATCAAAGTGCCAAGTTCTTCTGAAGCCTGTAAAGTCGGCAAGTCTGTATTCAAAGGCAAACTACAACAGCTGAATGTGCTGTCAGAATCCACTATTCATTTTGGTGTAGATATTGATAATCCCGAGGCTTTGGTCTTTCTTCCGGGACAATACGTCAACATTAATATTCCTAACTCTGACGAAACGCGCTCTTACTCGTTCAGCTCTGTGCCCAATGCCAAGCAGGCTGAGTTCGTCGTTCGTAATATTCCTAACGGCAAAATGAGCACCTTTTTATCTGATACTGCGACTATAGGTCAAGAGATTAATTTTGAGGGTCCATTTGGTAGCTTTTACCTGCGCCCTCTAATCCGCCCGACCCTATTTCTAGCAGGTGGTACCGGTATTGCGCCTTTTCTATCGATGCTAAAAAGCTTAGAGATGTCTGGTGCTCACCATCCTGTCAGGATGGTCTACGGCGTCACCAACGACTTTGATCTTATAGAAGTTCAGAAACTAGAAGAAGTCAAACAAAACCACCCTTGGTTTGACTACCGCACCTGTGTCGCCACTGAAGACAGCCAGCATGAGCGTAAAGGCTATGTTACCGGTCATGTTGATAACGAGTGGCTGAACGATGGTGACGTCGATGTCTACTTGTGTGGTCCGTTAGGGATGGTAGATGCTGTGAGTAATTGGTTAGATAGCAGCAACCTAAAACCAAGTAATTTTTATTATGAGAAATTCACACCTAGTGAGCAATAATAGAACCTAAAGGCATCCCTTTAGTAGCAGAGCATGAGCAAGTTTTTAGGAGACTGTCATGAGTAAAAGATTTGATAATAAGGTATGTATCGTTACTGGTGCCGCCCAAGGCATCGGACGCGGAGTCGCTTTACGTTTGGCAAGTGAAGGCGGAAAAATCGTCATGGCAGACTTTTCTCCATTAGTAGAAGAGGTGCTGGCTGAAATCATCGCTAATGGTGGAGAGGCAATTACCATTCAAGCTGACCTTGAAACCCATCAAGGTGCTAAAGAGGCTATTGATAAGGCACTTGATAGCTATGGGCGTATCGATATATTGGTCAACAATGTCGGCGGCGCAATATGGATGAAACCTTTTACCAGCTTCTCTGAAGCAGAAATCCAAAAGGAAATCAGCCGCTCATTATTTCCAACATTATGGTGTTGTCATGCTGTTTTACCAACCATGGTCAAACAGCAATCAGGCACTATTGTTAATGTGTCCTCTATCGCTACTCGCGGTATTAACCGCATACCCTATTCGACAGCGAAAGGCGGCGTGAACGCCATGACCGCATCGCTCGCTTTTGAGTATGCAAACGATGGTATACGCGTGAATGCTGTGGCAACTGGCGGTACTGAAGCGCCGCCCAGAAAGATTCCACGTAACGCCAAACCATTAACTGATGATGAAAAATCATGGATGAATGCGGTGGTTGATCAGACCATTGATCGCACCTTTATGAAACGCTACGGCACGATTGATGAGCAAGTCAATGCCATCTTGTTTTTAGCATCCGATGAGTCTTCTTATATCACTGGTAGTACCATTCCTGTGGGCGGTGGCGACGAAGGCTAATAATAAATCTGCCAATTAGTAGCATGCATCTTAATTTGCAACCCCGTAACGAATGCTAATTTGCAAGGAAGCAATATGGCCTCTGTAATCCAAACCTTAAAAAGCGACTGGTCGCTCTCCGCATCGGTTGCAGGGTTCTTAGCGGTTCTTATTTCTTATGCGGGGCCTTTAATTATTTTTTTTCAGGCCGCACAAGCCGCACAAGTATCAGATGCCATGATGGCGTCTTGGATTTGGGGTATCTCCATCGGTGCTGCCATTCCTGGTATATATTTATCCATTAAATATAAAACACCGGTTATTACAGCATGGTCCGCCCCTGGTACCGCTTTACTGGTTACCCTATTTCCACAGATGAGTATTAATGAAGCTGTTGCCGGTTATATCATCTCAGCGATTGTCATATTTATCGTGGGGGCAACAGGTTACTTCGACAAAATATTAAAATGGATTCCTAACGGTATCGCCGCTGGCATGATGGCAGGGATTCTATTTCAATTCGGCTTAGAATTATTTAAAGCCACTGATAGCATGCCATTTATCGTCTTTAGCATGCTCGGTTGCTATTTATTAGCCAAACGCTTTTCGCCGCGCTATACGATGATCTGGGTACTACTGTGCGGTGTTATCTTAAGCGTCTTACTTGGCAAAATGAACCCTGTCCATTTCGATTTAGCCATTACCATACCCACTTTTATTGCACCTGAATGGTCGTGGAACTCAACGTTTAACCTTGCTATACCACTCATCCTTGTGAGCTTAACAGGTCAATTCTTACCCGGTATGGCTATATTAAATCTAAGTGGGTATGACACGCCAGCCAAGCCTATTGTGAGTGTCGCAAGCCTTGCTTCATTAGCCGTCGCCTGTGTTGGCGGCATCACTATTGTGCTTGCAGCGATAACTGCCGCGCTTTGTACTGGCAAAGATGCGCATGAACTTAAGGAAAAGCGCTATATCGCAGGCGTCGCCAATGGCATTTTCTATTTATTTGGCGGTTTATTTGCTGGCAGTATCGTGATGGTATTTAGCTTGCTTCCAAAAGAGCTTGTCGCGGCACTGGCCGGCCTTGCATTAATCGGTGCCATTTCTGCCAATATCACCATTGCTATGAAAAATGATGAGCAAAGAGATGCGGCGTTAATTACCTTTTTAGCGACAGCATCGGGTATGAGCTTTTTGGGATTAAGCTCTGTGTTTTGGGGCATTCTTATCGGCATGATTGCTCACTATATTCTGACCAAAAAACGTCTACTACCAACATCATCTATCTCATTGACGACCTCTAATAATGAAGCCAATTAAGAGTAACTCTCTTACAAAAAATTTAAGTAGTGTCAGAGTAATGACTCAACCTATATACCGCTTATTAATTTTAAAAACACTACCTCATATGGATTTTTATAGGATATTAATATGATTAACAAAACAGATAAAAATATCACTGACGTACTCAGTCAAATCAAAGATGGCGCTACCATTATGATTGGCGGCTTTGGCACAGCGGGTCAGCCTGCTGAACTGATTGATGGCCTGATTAACTTGGGCATAAAGGATTTGGTCATCATTAATAACAATGCAGGAAATGGCGATTATGGTCTTGCCAAGCTTTTAAAAACAGGTGCTGTGCGTAAGATAATTTGCTCTTTCCCGCGTCAATCGGATT
Organism: Psychrobacter sp. M9-54-1; assembly: GCF_016613355.1. Classification (NCBI taxonomy): domain Bacteria; kingdom Pseudomonadati; phylum Pseudomonadota; class Gammaproteobacteria; order Moraxellales; family Moraxellaceae; genus Psychrobacter; species Psychrobacter sp. M9-54-1. Next base: position 54,098 of record NZ_JADGFW010000003.1, read on the forward strand.
CTTGGGTATTTGATGAGCTTTATCATGCTGGCAAGATTGAGCTGGAGCTAGTACCACAGGGTAATCTGGCTTGCCGCATTCAAGCAGCTGGTATGGGGCTCGGTGCGGTATATACACCCACAGGCTTTGGTACTTTACTCGCAGAAGGCAAAGAGACTCGAGAAATCGATGGTAAAGACTATGTTCTTGAATATCCGATCAAGGCTGATTTTGCTTTAATCAAAGCTTCTAGAGGCGATCGCTGGGGCAATTTAGTGTACCGCAAGTCAGCTCGTAACTTTGGTCCTATCATGGCAATGGCAGCTGACGTGACTATCGCCCAAGTCTCCGAAACGGTGGAGCTTGGCGCGCTTGATCCTGAGCACGTTATTACACCGGGTATTTTTGTGCAGCATGTGGTGCAAATCCAGCCTGCTAGCACTGAAGCTGCTAGCGCTTAACTTTCTAGCACAGCTACTACAGCCACCGCTTAATACTGCCAACTATAAGGAGCGTCATCATGAGCCATACTTCCTACACCGTTTTGACCCGAGATCAAATCGCCGAGCGTGCTGCACAAGATATTCCAGATGGTGCCTATGTCAATTTAGGCATCGGACTACCGACCAAAATTGCCCAATACCTACCGGATGATAAAGATGTATTTTTGCATTCAGAAAACGGCTTATTAGCTTTTGGGCCACCACCTGCCAAAGGTGAAGAGGATCCCGAGCTGATTAACGCCGGAAAAGAGTACGTCACAATGCTCGATGGCGGCAGCTTCTTTCATCATGGTGACTCTTTTGCCATGATGCGCGGTGGTCATCTTGATATCTGCGTACTAGGTGCATTTCAAGTGGCTGAAAATGGTGATCTAGCCAATTGGAGCACCGGTGCGACAGATGCAATACCGGCTGTTGGCGGCGCTATGGATTTAGCCGTCGGTGCCAAAAAAGTCTTTGTGATGACCAATCACACCACCAAGACTGGCGACCCTAAAATCGTTAGCAAGCTTACCTACCCTGTGACTGGCAAAAACTGTGTTGATCGTATTTATACTGACTTATGTGTCATTGATGTCACTGATAAAGGTTTAGCCGTCACTGAAATGGTCGATGGCTTAAGCTTTGCGGACTTACAAGCATTGACGGGTGCGACGCTAATTGATGCTACAAATTCAAAATAATAAAAAGGACAAGGATGATGACTGATTCAATCACTGGTTTAAATGATGCTTATATTATCGATGCCATTCGCACCCCTTTTGGACGCTACGGCGGCGCTCTAGCACAGATACGCGCTGACGATTTAGGGGCTATCCCTATCAAGGCGCTAATCGAACGTAATACCAATGTCGATTGGGTACAAGTAGATGACGTTATTTACGGCTGTGCTAATCAGAGCGGTGAAGACAACCGCAACGTCGGGCGTATGTCGTCGTTACTAGCTGGCCTACCTTATCAAGTGCCTGCCACTACCGTGAATCGCTTATGCGGCTCGTCAATGGATGCGTTAGCGATAGCGGCACGCGCCATCAAAGCCGGTGAAGCTGATTTGATTATCGCAGGTGGCGTTGAGAGCATGAGCCGTGCGCCATTGGTAATGGGTAAAGCAAATAAACCCTTTGATCGTAGTCAAACGCTTGAAGATACAACCATGGGCTGGCGCTTTATCAATCCAAAGCTTGACGAATTGTATGGCACGGAGACCATGCCGCAAACTGCTGAAAATGTCGCAGAACAATTCAATATCAATCGCGCTGACCAAGATGCTTTTGCCCTACGTAGTCAACAACGGACCGCAGCGGCGCAAAAGGCAGGGTTTTTCAAAGATGAGATTACTCCAGTCAGCATCCCGCAACGCAAAGGCGAGCCTATCACTGTCGATACCGATGAACACCCTCGCGCTGATACCACGCTTGAGAAGTTGACCAAACTGCGCCCTATCGTCACCTCAGATGGCACCGTGACGGCTGGCAATGCGTCAGGTATCAATGATGGCGCAGCGGCTTTTTTAGTGGCATCAGAGCAAGCGGTGAAAAAGTTCAATCTAAAACCGCGTGCACGTATTGTGGCCTCAACTACGGTAGGCGTTGAGCCACGTATTATGGGCTTTGCTCCAGCACCAGCGATAAAAAAACTACTGGTAAAAACTGGACTGTCACTTGATGAGATGGATGTCATTGAATTAAACGAAGCCTTTGCCGCTCAAGCTCTCGCTTGTACGCGTGACTTAGGGTTAGCTGATGACAGCGCGCGCGTCAACCCTAATGGTGGTGCCATTGCCCTTGGTCATCCACTCGGTGCCTCAGGCGCACGTTTAATTTTAACAGCACTCAATCAACTTGAGAAAACTGATAAGCGTTATGCTATTTGCTCGATGTGTATTGGGGTTGGACAAGGCATTGCGATGATTATTGAACGGGTTGTCAACGATTAGATAGTGCTATTCATAAATATCGCTCAAACCACCCACCATTACTACTGCAATGACATTACCATGATTAAAAAGGATAATAATGATGCCCATATTTGACAACAAAGACGTTGCCCTAAACTATGCCACTTTTGGCGATAGCAGCAATCCTGCTCTGATATTTTCTAACTCTTTGGGCACTAGCTATCATATGTGGCAGCCGCAAATCGATGCCTTACAAAACGATTACTTTATTATCTGCTACGATACCCGTGGCCATGGTAAATCTTCCGCACCAAAAGGCCCTTATCGTTTAGATCAGCTTGGACAAGACGTTATTGATTTGCTTGATTATCTAAACATCGATAAAGCGTCTTTTTGTGGCATCTCTATGGGCGGAATGACGGGTCAATGGTTAGCTATCAATTACCCTGACCGCTTCCATCACTTAATGCTTTGCAATACCGCCGCGAAGATTGGCAATGAGGATGCTTGGGTAGATCGGGCAAAATTGGTACGTGAGAAAGGATTAGAACCTATTGCATCGACAGCTGCTTCGCGTTGGTTTACAGCAAGTTTTATCGATGATTATCCAGATGTAGTTAAAGCATTATCTGACGCTCTCGTAGCTGGCAGTAGCGAGGGTTATGCCAGCTGCTGCGAGGCATTATCTGACGCTGATACACGTGAACAGCTAAAAGATATCCGCGTGCCAGTTACGGTGGTTGCAGGTTCTAAAGATCCAGTGACGACGGTTGCCGATGGTCAATATATGGTCGAACACATCCCTAATGCTAAGCTTGCGACTATCGATGCTTCACATATTTCAAATATTGAACAGCCTGACGTGTTCAATCAATTAATCAAACAATATTTTCATGACTAATAGAGTTACGGATACCATCAGATTTTTTAGTAATAAAAAAATAGTCTAACAAATAAGAGCTTAAATCTTTCATTTGGTTTAAGAAAAGCACCTGCATATCTAAAGGATATGTAGGTGCTTTTCTCTTTTACCACATGTCACCGCCCTTTATTAAGTTACGTCAAAATCTATACTTTATAGGTATAAATTAATACTCAGATGGTTTTTGACTTGCTTGATAGAAAACAATAACTTAATAAAGACTTATAGGGATATTACCCACGGAGAAAAAAGAATGGACTCACCTACTTTAAACATCAATAGGGTTATTGATGAAGCCAAATTTGCACCTTTTCACTGGAAAGTCTTATTTTGGTGTTTATTGATTATTATCTTTGATGGCTATGATCTTATTATTTATGGTGTAGCATTGCCCCTACTCATGGAGGAATGGTCATTAACCGCAGTACAAGCAGGTTTTCTTGCCAGTGCTGCACTTTTTGGCATGATGTTTGGCGCCATGATTTTTGGAACACTCTCAGACAAGATTGGACGCAAAAAAACCATTATGATTTGCGTCGGCTTGTTCAGTAGCTTTACTTTTCTTGGTGCTTTTGCTGGTGGTCCAATACAGTTCGCCACTTTGCGCTTTATTGCAGGCCTAGGTATCGGTGGTGTTATGCCTATCTGCGTGGCTTTAACCTCCGAATATGCACCAAAACGTATTCGCAGTACTTTAGTTGCTATAATGTTTAGTGGTTATGCCATTGGAGGCATGGCATCGGCATTATTAGGCTCGTTTTTGGTGGTAGATTTTGGCTGGGAGATTATGTTTTATATCGCTGGCATTCCAATGCTACTTTTACCAATCATTTGGAAAATGTTGCCTGAATCTTTGATGTATTTGGTAAAAGAGAAGCGAGATAAAGAAGCCAAAATTATTGTTAAAAAATTGGCACCGCAAGAAACGATTACCACTTCTACCAGTTTGCTATTGGACGAGCCGACCAAAGGCGATGATGCACCCATTAAAGCCTTATTTCTGAAAAACCGTGGTTTCACTACTATCATGTTTTGGGTCGCTTTCTTTATGTGCTTACTGATGGTGTACGCCCTTGCTAGTTGGTTGCCAAAACTAATGATTCAGGCGGGTTACTCACTAGGTGCAAGCATGCTGTTCTTATTTGCACTCAATATTGGTGGCATGGTGGGAGCTATCGGCGGCGGCATACTGGCTGATAAATTTCATCTTAAACCTGTCTTAGCCATCATGTTTGCCCTAGGCGCTGCGGCGTTGATACTGCTTGGCTATAACAGCCCTCAGCTAGTACTATATACTCTGATCGCGATTGCAGGCGCTACGACTATCGGCTCACAGATACTACTCTACACCTTTGTCGCACAGTATTATCCGACGAGTGTACGGACAACAGCTATGGGCTGGGCATCAGGTATTGGTCGTATTGGTGCTATCGTAGGTCCTATCTTAACTGGCGCGTTACTTACACTAGAGCTAAGCCACCAGACGAACTTTTTGTTTATCGCGATACCAGGATTAATTGCAGCCACTGCTATTTTCCTTGTGAATTTAAGCGCAGCAGTGGATGGCAAAACAAGCAAGGTACAACCAGTAACTTTAGATACGCCTATAGCAACCTAAATCTGACTAAACTCTATTTTTATTTAAGCATTTTTATATTACACCTATATAGCTTTTAGCGTACTCACGATGTGGGTGCGTCTTTTTGACAATTTGAATAAAAGCTTAGCTCTTTATCTTTAAACCTTATGTGAGAGATATTATGTACAATTACTTTTTAAAATTATTCTTTTAAGGCGTAATGAACGATTTTTACGCCAGACTGTGACAGTACTGCACAAAATTTGCTACCATAACCTTTTTAAACACTATAATTTCAGATTTAGGCAATTTCACTTAGGTAATACAGACATGGCCAAAAACGCCCTACAAGAACAACTCTTAAAAGCTGGATTGGTGGATAGCAAAAAAGCCAAAAAAATCAGCAAACAGTCGCAGCATGCCAAGCGCACCGGTGACGCATCAAATCTTGAAGCAAAAAAAGCCTTGGCAGACGCTCAAGCCAAAAAAATAGAAAAAGACCAAAAGCTTAATCAAGAAAAACAGCAGATTTTAGAAGAAAAAACGCTAAGAGCCAACGTTATCCAAATGATTAGGCAACATCAAATCACAGAAACGCAGGGTGACATCACTTATCAGTTTGTTGATAATGGCAAAATTAAAAAGATTTATATCTCCCAAAAGCTCTATGATCAAATCGTAGCAGGTCATGTGGTGATTGCACGCTTAGAAGACGATTATGCGCTGCTTCCTCGTCCACTAGCTGATCGTATCAACGCCAAGCTCGAAGGTTTCATTGTGGTGTCGAATGACAAGTCAGAGGTCGAGCTGGCAGAAGATGACCCTTATGCCGCTTATGTTATTCCAGATGATTTGATGTGGTAATCTACTAAACATTAACCAAAATCCCCTGTATAAGATATCTATATAGGGTTTTTTTTGACAGTGCAATAAAAACAGCAATTATGACGGTAGCAAAACATGCTTACTCTTCTGATAAGCAGACAAGCCATCAGCACCCAATTCGCGACCAATGCCACTTTGCTTAAACCCGCCCCAACCTGCTTCAGGTACTACAATTTGCTGCTCGTTAACCCAAATATGACCAGCTTGAATTTGTAACGCCATCTCTAACGCTGCAGTCTCATTAGCACTGACAATAGTCGCTGCCAAGGCATACTTACTATCATTGGCAAGTTCAATCGCCTGCGTATCGTCTGCAAACGTGGTACTGACCAATACTGGTCCAAATACTTCTTCTGTCCATAACTGACTGCTTACTGGCACATTCGTATAAATAGTCGGCGTTGCAAAATATCCTTGACGGTCTAGTATCTCGCCACCTGTTAGGCAAATAAGATTTTCACCAACCGCGATATCGATATACTTTTCGACTTGCGCAAGTTGTTGCGCGCTAACCAATGGACCCATTTGCGTATCGACAGCAAAACCATCGCCTATTTTTAAACTTTCTGTTTTTGTTTTCAGTGCGTCAAATAACGACTGCGCAATGTCTTGATGGACGAACAGCCTTGAAGTTGCTGAACAAATTTGTCCAGCATTGGTAAAGATACCACCGATGATTAAATCACAAGCATAATCAATATTGGCATCTGCGCGCACTACGATAGCGGACTTCCCTCCCAGCTCTAGACTGATATCCTTGATACCTGTTGCTGCTTGGCGCATTACTTTTTCACCGACGATATTACTGCCGGTAAAAGACACTTTATCAATCAGCGGGTGGCTGGTCATTGCTTCACCTACTTCTGCTGCGCCTGGTAGAATGTTAACCACCCCTTTTGGCAGCTTAATAGTAGACAATATATTGCCCAGCATCAACTCTGGTAATAGTGTCACCTCTGATGGTTTGAGAATAACGGTACACCCTGCCGCCAGTGCGGGCGCTAGTTTCCAGGCGGTGGTCACCATCGGAAAGTTCCAAGGCACGATAAGGGCGCAAATACCAACGGGCGCATAGGTTTTTAATAAGCGGATGCCTGTCTCGTTTGTCTCGACCTTAGACCAAGTCGTCTGCTCGGTGATAAGATTGGCATAATAGCGATAACAATCAATGGCGTCGCTCACGTCTATTTTCGCCTCTGCAATCGGCTTACCATTATTCAATACCGACAACGCAACCAGCTTCTCAAACTGCTGCGCCATCGTATCTGCAATCGCCTGCAGATAACGCGCGCGCTCATTGACGCTGGTTTGCGACCAAGTTGCATAAGCGCGTGATGCGGCATAAGCGGCGCTGTCTACCTGTGCGCTACGACACAAACGAGTTGTAGCAATGACTTCGCCGGAGTTTGGATCATATAAAGCATGTTCACCTACCGAATCAGATGCTGCAATCGTGACCCAATCCCCATCGATATAAGCGGCATTTAACCTAACTTCATTTTTCATGCTTTGCTGAGTGGCGGCTCTCGTTAAGGATAAAGAATTGGTCATTTCCATGATGATTAGTTGCCTTATATTGTTTAATAAAGTTGTCTTTACGCTAACTGTTCGCTGCTTTTTTAATGCCAAATGATGGTTGCAATCATGACTAGGGCGTGTCTTCATTTTAAAAATGGTGATAAAAATGAGATAAATTGCAGTCAAACAAGGAAAATAGCGCCGTTAATATCGGGATATTACCTAGCTATTTGATAAAGTTTGGCAAAATTTAGCCATTTTTAGCCCATTTAGATGTCCATCGATTGAATTGAAGACACGCCTTAATACAATAGATGCGCCACCGACGTAATGACCACCAAGCTAATCAGCGTCCGCAAGATAAAAATCATAAACAGCTCTAAGACGTTCAGCTTGATGTTTGATTTCAATATCAGCGCGCCTACCTCAGACATATAGATAATCTGGGTAATAGAAGCTGCACCAACGATAAAACGCGTCATTTCACTCTCGATACTTTTACCAACCAAGGCTGGCAAGTACATATCGGCAAAGCCCATAATCATCGCCGGTGCCGCCTCTGCTGCCTCTGGAATTTGCAATAATTCAAGTAATGGCACGAGCGGCGCAGAGAGCCAATTAAATACCGGCGTGTATTCTGCCAAACCAAGACCAATGACGCCAATAGCAAAAATCACTGGAATTAAGCCAAAATAAATATCAAATAAGTTCTTTAGGCTATGCTTAAACACTTTCCCTAAGCTTGGCATAGAATGCGCGCGCGTGACGGCACGATTGATCGCCCATTGGTAAGTAGAATACTCAGTAGGGATTTCTTCATCGAGCATACTTTTGCCAGAATGATAAGTGTCAGGTTTTAATGACAGCGGCGGTATACGCGGCATAATAATCGCGGCGATAAAACCAGTTGCAGCAATGGTCAGATAAAAGAAAACAAAGTTGTTATCGACGCCGATGGTTTTGGCAACGACATAGGTAAAGGCGATGGACGTCACCGAAAAGGTGGTGGCAATAATTGCCGCTTCACGCTGACTATAGTAGCTTTTATCATACTCTTGCATGGTCACCAGCAGACCAATAGAGGCGGCGCCAAACCAAGAGGACATCGCATCGACCGCAGAGCGACCCGGTAACCTAAATAACTTAACAAAGACTTTACTAGATAAAGTACCCAAAAACTCCATTAAACCGAAATCAGTCAGAAATGGTAAGGATAAAATGGCAAAAAAGAACAAAGGAATAAGGATAGGAATCAGGTCTTCAAAAATCACCCCGCCGGTATTACGATTGATGATAAATTCAGGGCCGACTTGTAAATAAATCATCCACGCAAACAGTAGGCCCAAAAAGCGGGCAGCAAGCCAAAACCAGTCGACATCAAAAAGCTTTGCCCACATGGAGCCTGCGGGCAGATTGGGTCTTAAAACCTTAACAGCCAGCGCCCCGATAAAGGAAGCCGTTACAATCGCCAATACCGCGTAAACCACATAACTGCCCAGCACTGCTTGCAAGGTATCGGTTAATACGCCCAATAAAATGGTGACTTTGCCATCCCACTGAAAGGGAATAATAAACAGCGCAATACCCAGTGCTGAAAATAGCAAAAACTTCCACATGGAGGCGCGCCAATGTAGTCCTTCTGGCGTGCCTGAAACGATGGTATTGTTGCCTAAGATTGGCTGCTGGGATTTATCGATATAGTTCGTCATTTAATCCTCCTTGATAGGCGACGAGCGCCAATTTTTTCTTTGGCGGCCCAATCTATCCATAGACTGAGCGCATTACGCAAATAGTTAGATAACGTTTTATAAGTTATTTTTAGTACGAATGACGCTTTAGGAAATTAGCTAAAGCAGGTAAAAGTCTTACCCATTTCAAGAAGAAATGTATCGGCTTCATCAACTTCATAAATAATTGGTTGTTTGCCTTTGATGTCTTCTTTTAATGCCTCGAGCAGCTGCTGCTTATCTGTGATTCGACGATAACCGGCGCTAAATCCTGCGGCTAACGGCTCAAAGTTTGGAGTTTTTATATTAACTCCAATCAGTGGCAAGCCGCCCTCTTGCATATAGCGGCGAATCTCACCGTAACCTTGGTTGTTCCATAACAGCACAATTAATGGTAGCTCAAGCTCAGCGGCACAGATTAATTCGGCAATGGTAAATTGAATACCGCCATCACCAATCAGGCTAATAACGGGCGCTTTTGAGCCAATCATGGCACCAATCGCAGCAGGCAAACCATAACCTAAGGTGCCAAAGCCCGTCGACGAGTTAAACCATCGACGCGTAGCTAAAGCTTCAAAGCCAAGATTGCCGCTATAAACAGGCTGGGTTGAATCGCCAACGAAGATAACGTCTTTTACTTCATCTCGAATCAGCTGTAGCAGCGCGTTTTGACCCGCAAAATCTGGTGTCATTTCTTCTATCAACGCTTGCTTTACCTTTGCTACTCGCGGTGCTGCTTGATGATGCAGCGGTTGATTTTCTAAGCGCGTACATAGACCACTAATAGCCATTTGCGCATCCGACAATAGTGCAATATCTGCTCTAAACGGACGCTGTAATTGCTGAGCATCACAGTCGATACGAATCAACGTGCCATTGATTTTGAATTCACCGTTAAAGAAGACGTCGTAATCAGTCTCACCAAGCTCCGTACCAATCGCCAATACCAAGTCGGCCTCGCTAATGACAGCGCGACCAGCGTCCAATGACTGATTGCTACCCAAACTCAGCGGATGCGCAGGCGGCAGTAAACCTTTGGCATTGATGGTCAAAAATGTCGGCGCATCGATAAGTTCTGACAGTTTTTGTGCGTCATGATTAACATCCACGCAGCCACCACCATAAAGTAAGACTGGATTTTTTGCCGTTTTTAAGGTTTCAGCAATCAAATCTAATTGTGCAGGGTGAGGAAGTGGTTTGTTTGCTTGTGGTTGCGCCAAAATATTATTAGCAGATTGGCTGTTTAGAGAAGTATCTAGCTTATTTAGTTTAGGCGGCTTGGCGACATGGCGGGCATCAGCGGTAATCACATCAATGGGCAGCTGGATATGCACCGGCCCTGGACGCGCGCCATTAAATAACGCAAAAGCTTCGGCGATGACTTTGGGTAATGACTCAGGCTGCCAGATAGTTTTACTCATAAGCGCCACCTTACTGACCATACCTTGCTGGTCATGCAGCTCATGTAAATGCCCTTCACCGCTGCCGGTATGCTGCACTTTATTGACACTAGATATCACCAGCATCGGTATAGAATCCGCCAATGCTTGCGCCATCGCCGTCATGATATTGGTCATGCCGGGACCAGTGATGATAAAACAAACCCCCACTTTACCAGACGCGCGGTAATAACCATCCGCCATAAAGCCTGCACCTTGCTCATGACGCGGTGTCACGTGGCGGATATTGGTATTGGGCAGGCCACGATATAGCTCGACCGTATGTACGCCCGGAATACCAAATACCGTCTCCACCCCGTAATATTCTAACCACTGAACAAGCAGCTCACCACAAGTTAGAGATGAGGCAGTTGGCGCGGAATTTGGCAATGAAGAAGGCGTTTGCAGAGAATGCGTCATGAGTTAATCATCCTAAAAAAATTCAATAGCAAGTAAATAAGTCGTTCAGTATCAAATCCAAGCTAAACCTAAACTGACCTTTAATTTTTTGTAAAGAGCAGTTTAGGTTTATAAGTTATTCTTAATAAATGGCTTTAACTTTATCGTCATAGCGCACGCCCGGTAGGATACATAGCATTTCAAATAGCAGGTTCGCGGCTAGTACCGAAGTATTGCCAAACGGGTCATACGGCGGTGACACTTCTACTAAATCGCCACCAACTACGTCAAGTCCACGCATACCGCGAATGATTTCGATACCTTGCGTTGACGTCAGGCCGCCAATTTCAGCGGTGCCCGTACCGGGTGCAAACGCCGGATCGATGCCATCGATATCGAAACTTAAATAGACAGGGCCGTCGCCTAATTTTTCGCGCACTTCTGCCATGAGTGGTGTCAATGATTTATACCAGCACTCCTCAGCAGGCACGACGCGAAAGCCTTGCTCGGTTGACCAATCAAACTCTTCGGCGCTATAACCCGTGCCACGCAGACCAATCTGAACGACGCGATTGCCATCGATAAGGTTCTCTTCGACAGCTCGGCGGAACGGCGTACCATGGGCGATTTGCTCGCCAAACATCTCATCATTAATATCGGCATGGGCATCGATATGTACCATCCCAACAGGGCCATATTTTTTGGCGAGCGCGCGCAAAATAGGCAAGGCAATCGTATGATCACCGCCTAACGTTAAAGGAATAGCGCCATGGCTAAGGATTTTATCGGTATAGAATTTCTCAATAATATCGACGCTTTTTAGCAGGTTGAAAGTATTGATAGGCACATCGCCAATGTCAGCGACTTGTAAAGATTCAAAAGGCGCGGCACGAGTGGCGACATTATAAGGGCGAATCATGCGTGATTCATCGCGAATCTGTCTCGGACCCAATCTTGCACCGCTACGGTTTGAGGCGCCAATATCTAAAGGCACCCCAACGAATGCTACATCTAGCCCTTCAGCATCGGCTTGGGTTGGTAGGCGCATCATAGAAGCGAAGCCGCCAAATCTTGGCATGTCGTTGCCACTTAGTGGTTGGTTAAATTTCATCACTTACATCCTTGTATCGATTGGTCAAAACAGACAATTTGTCTATATTACTTTTTATCTATATTACTTTTTGTCTATGCCGTTTTTTCTATAGCTCTGACAATACCTAAATACCAGAGGCGAGACCATGGTAAAATTCAGAAGTAAACTTCTGGTTTTTCGTAGTAACTTTGATTTATTCGTTATTTGTAGAAGTTTTATAAAAAATCTGGTTAAGACAGATTAAGATAATAGATATGGGAACATGACCTTTAATGCTAGATGAATTGATAAAAATTGATATCAAGACCTTGCGCAGCTTTATGGCCATCGTAGAATGCCAAGGCGTGACCGCCGCGCAGTCACGCTTAAATGTCACCCCGTCTGTCATCAGCGGTCATTTAACCCATTTAGAAGATCGTTTGGGTATGACGCTTTGTCATCGCGGGCGCGCGGGTTTTAAGCTCACCGAAGACGGCGCAGCAGTTTACGAGGCGTGCTTAAGCTTTAATGAGGCAGTGGCCAGCTTTCAACATCAACTACACTATATTCGGCAGCTAGATTCAGTACGCGGCGGTCATATTCGATTATGTCTTATCGATCAGATGCCGACGGTTTTTTATGATGCGTTACGTCAGTGCTTGGCTGCGAGCTATCGTAATAATCCACTGATACATTTTTCTATCGATGTGCAAAGCCCTGAGAGTATGCTTGATAAGTTACTTAGCAATGAAAGTGATATTGGCGTGGGTTATTTTGGCAGCTTCCCGCCTCTATTGAATTTCCAACCAGCATTTATCGAAAAGCAAGTCGTCTGCTGTGGACACGAGCATCCGCTGTTTTATGAAGCAGACGGTTTAACCTTTGAGGACTTGGAACAAAACTATCCTTGGATAAAACGGGGTTATATTACTGACCTAAGTATCAACCACGTCCGTCCAAAAACGTTAAGTGCCACCACGTACCATATGGAAGCGACTGCACAGCTGATCTTGGCGGGTCATCACGTCGGCTACTTGCCCAATGATTTAGCCAAGCGTTATGAAGAAAAAGGAATGATGAAAATACTGTTGCCCAATGAAGCAGGTTACGAGGTCAAGCACCATTGGGCCTATCGAGAAAATCTGCATAAGCACGTCGCTGATTTTTTACAGCAAATGACTGGGCTTTTATAGAGTGACAAGCATTTAATGGATAATAATAAAAAATAACGATAAACAGTCATGGCAAAAAATAACCATAAACAGCTACCCCGCTTTGGGTAGCTCTTCACGTTTTAAACCAATCGTTCTAAGTTTGCCTTTATCATCGACTTCTTTGATGACCAGTGACCATTCATCATTAATCGCCACCGTATCGCCCGATACCGGCGCCATATCTAGGTTACCTTTGACGTATTCAGCAACCGTTTGCTGCCACATATTTTTTTCGTTATCTTCTGGTTTGGACTTAAGCTTATCGACCAAAGATTCAGAGGTCATGACACCAGTAAAAAACGGCAAATCGCCCAGCTTAACACTCGGTGATAGGAGCCAATCGCCATAAAAATCATCGATAGCTTTGCGGTCTAAGGTGGTGTCATTAAAAATCCGCGCAATTTGGCTGGCATGATTGCCGCGCATCGCATACCAAACGCTATCACCAAATTTTAGCTTAGTGTCTTCGTCGACAATGACAATCTGCTGACCGCGTACCAAGGCAAACACACTAATTTCATCAGGGTTAACGTGGTTAGAAATGCTTTTTGGATGACGTCCAATCGCAAACGCCCCAGATTTTACTTGAAACTGATATAAAGTAATACTTGCCTTGTCCGATACCCAAACCTCATGCTTCTCTTCGGGGTCTTTGTTATTGGGAATGCGTACTTTAAATAAATCCGCCATAAAGGGAATGGTTGTGCCTTGCAAAATCAAGGATAAAACTACTACGCCAAAGGCAATATCAAACAGCATAAAGGCGCCGTCAATACCCGCCATTACGGGCAAAATAGCAAGGGTAATCGGTACGGCACCGCGCAAGCCAACCCAAGAAATAAAACCGATTTCTCGGTCTTTAAACTTAAAGGGTTTCACGCTGCTGTATACGGCGATAGGACGAGCAATTAAAATCATAAAGGCGGCAATCGCAACCGAGTAATACCAAACATTAATGACGTTTGATGGCGTCACCAACAGACCCAGCACCACAAATAAGACGGCTTGCGATAGCCACGCAAAGCTGTCCATCACGCGCATGACATGCTCGGTTGAGCGCACTTTATGGTTGCCTATCAGCACGCCAGCCAGATAAACCGCCAAAAACCCACTACCACCGATTAAATTGGTCGCCGCAAACACTGCCAAGCCCGCCGACAATATCAAAATGGCATACATGCCTTCTGCCAAATGTATCTTCGGTAATAGCCTTGCCAATAAATAACCAAATAATAAACCCATACCGAGGCCGAAGCTAAGCTGCTGTAATAGCAAGCCTATAAAGCCCAGTACCGTTTGTCCCTCAGGGTCGACATTTAAAGCAATCAATCCTGTGACCAATAAAATGGCTAGTGGATCGTTGGCACCAGATTCGAGCTCCAACGTCGCTTGTACACGGTCGTTAAGTTTAACCCCGCCATTACGCAGCAATGAAAATACCGCTGCCGCATCGGTCGAACCGACAATAGCTGCCATCAATAGCCCAAAGCGCCAATCGACATCGAGTAGCCACGTGACAAAGACGCCCAGTATCATGACCGTTGCCAGCACTCCCCACGTGGCAAGAGTAATAGCAGGTCTTAGCCCCACTCGAAAAGATTTAAAGGAGGTGCGCAGTCCACCATCTAACAAAATACAAGCCAGCGCCGCCTGCCCGACAAAGTTAGCAAGACCATATTGAGAGAACTCAATACCCAAGATACCTTCTTCACCGGCGAGCATGCCCACGACTAAAAACAACAATAATAGCGGCACGCCCAAACGCGCCGACAAGGTACTTGCCATGATACTGGCAAAAATTAAAACTGCTCCTACGAAATACAGGATATTTAAGGTATCCATCTTTTTTAAGCCCTATTTTTAATCATTATTATGTAAGTGTGTCCTTTAGCTTTTCTAGCGTACTTGTTGCAAAAGCTTCAAATTGAAATGCTCTAAATTAAACAGTCTTATTGTAGTTTTCTTAACTGTAAAAACTCCCTTTATAAAAGCCTATTCTATTGTATAACATAGAATCCTAACGGTAGTTTGTGTTAAGCGTCGTACGCCTGCAATTCCTATAGAAAATATTCACTATTGGCTCTTTATTTGTTCAATCATAAAGGCTTTTAGCGTCGCTATAAACCTTAGTCTAAGAATATTAGAAAGCAAATTAATAACCTGCCTTTTCATCATCAAAAAAGCCCTACTTAGCATAATGCCAAATAGGACTTTTCTGTTTTATAAGTGCTCAGTGTTTTTATAAATGCTTAATCATTATTAATGGTAAATGATAAATACTCATGCAAATTATAAAATTATATTACTTAGGCTATTTTGGTTTAAGGGCAGCGCTGATATCAGCCAATAATGGTGGGATATCGTGTTTATCTGTCATCACTTCTAACATCACCAGCTTATCTTTGGTGGCCGCTGCTTTCTGGAGCGCTGCTTTTAGTTCGCCAGCGGTTTCTGCTTTAAGGATTAAGCTATTTTCTTCCGTCGCGCCAAAGGCTTTTGGCATCATTTGCCAGTCGCACTTAGGAATATCATTATAGCGCTGATTTTCACCATGAATCGCTCGCTCAACGGTATAGCCGTCATTATTAATCAGGACAATAACCGGATTGATGCGCTCTTTAATCATTACCGCGATTTCTTGAATGGTTAATAAAGCCGAGCCGTCACCAATCAATAAGATACTACGCTTATGCGGTGAGGCAATAGCGCCACCCAAACTCGCTGGCAAGGTATAGCCGATTGAGCCCCACATCGGTTGCCCATAAGACGTCACCCCTTCTGGCAGCCGCACATCACTGATACCAAAATACGCCGTGCCTTGGTCAGAAAATACGAGGTTTTTATCATCAAGCGCATCGGCGATGATATGCCACAAGTCATCTTGGCGAATCGGCTCGTCATCCTTGCCGTTTTGCTCATGCGGCTGCATCGCCTTACAAAATTGCTTCGGTACGATATTAACGCCTGAGGTCATGACTTCATGCAGGGTTTGCAGCGCATCTTTGAGCGCAATCGGTGCAAAGTTTTGACCGCTGATAGATGCCCGCTCATAATGCAAATCAACCACAACTTTTTCATCAATATTTTGGCTAAAACCTGCGGTGGTTGTGTCGGTATATTGCACGCCAATTTTAATTAAGCATTCGCAATTTTCTACCGCATCTTTAACCACAGGACGCGATGCCACGCCTGCATAAGTACCTGCCCAACGCTCGCTGTTTTCATCGAGCAAGGTTTTGCCCCATGATAACGTCGTATAAGGGATATCGGTATCAGCGATTAAAGCCTTTAGCTGATTTTGTAATCCCAAACGGTGCACCATCAAATCTGCCATCAGTGTGGTGGTTTTATTAGGTAAAAAATCTATCAATGCTTGCTTAAAGTCTGCCAACGCGGCTTGGCTGGTGATATCTTCTTGGCTATCATCAAGCTTGGTCGTTGGCGGATAAATCGGCATCTTCGCCACATCTGGTGATAACAACAAATAACCGGGACGATGCTTTTTCAGAATAACTCGAATCACACGATCAATCTCAGAGGCAGCGTTATCAGGCGTGATTTGCGCGCGTGCCACGGTGACAGGTTCCACCATTTTAATAAAATGATTAAAAACGCCATCACCCAGGGTATGGTGAATCCGGCGTTTTGAATCTTGCAGAGAGGTACTTGGCGCACCGACCACATGCAGCACGGGTGCGTACTCGGCAAAAGAGCCGGCGGTAGCATTAATCGTCGACAGCTCACCCACGCCAAAAGTCGTCACCATAGCAGCAAAACCACGCTCACGGGCGTAGCCATCAGCAGCATAACCAGCATTTAGCTCATTGGTATTGCCGACCCAGCGCAATTTATCAGACGCAATAATATTATCTAAAAATGTTAAATTAAAATCACCGGGCACGCCAAATATTTCAGTCGCACCCGCTTCAGCGATACGATCGAATAAATAATCCGCGATGGTATATTGTTGACTCATTTTTTATCCTTAATGCTTAAGATTATAAGTATCGATAACTATCCATAAGAATGAAATTTCTTATAAAATGCACACCAGCTTATTTCTTCCATACAAAGCTTTTGGAATACATATTATAATAAACTGTTATAACATAAAACTATGAATGGATGACATGCCTGTTTTGCTAACTTTTACTTTTTTTCGTGTTAGGTGTTGACAGGTAAATAAAACTGCGTATAATACGCCTTCATCAACTGACGATAGTTAATTGATAATTAGCGGGAATAGCTCAGTGGTAGAGCATAACCTTGCCAAGGTTGGGGTCGAGAGTTCGAATCTCTTTTCCCGCTCCAAATACTTAAAAAGCCTCTTAATAGTGAGGCTTTTTTTTGTGCGTAAGTTATTGTTTATAATATAGTTTTCTTAAATTACCTGCTATATGGTAGCCAGTTTGGTAGCCATTTTCATAGTTACCTATGCTTACTGGTGGCCATAGGGCGGTGTGATTGTTCAGGACTTGGCAAGCGGTTACTACCGTTTAAGTAACATTTTTACGTAAGCGAAATTAAAAGTTTAGGGGTTGCCTTTCCGCTTTAACCTTACTTAACTTCTTAACTTGTCTATTTTAACCAGTTGCACGTTGTAGGCTTTGCGCTGGCAGTGATTGCGCTATGCTTAGGGCTTTAACCTATTTTTAAAACGGGTTTTATTTTGCGCGTGGCAATAGGTGGGGTGTCCGTTGGTTCGAGCGTAAATATACCAAACAATACCCCCCTCTAACGTGTCCGAAAACTAACACACTCTATCAGGATTGCGAGCATCAACCGTTTGGATAACAATCTTAACGGGCATTACCTCGCTGTCCTTATCACTATCACCTTTATCTAGCCCCAGTAGCTTAGCTTTGCTCATCGTAGCAGCAACCATAGCAGACGCTTGGCCATTCTCCTTAGCGGTCAATCTAGCATCGTCTAATTCTGTCATCAGGTCATCAATATTCATCTTTTGCATGGCTTATCCTTTGAGTTAGCAACTGGTCATCGTTTGCCAATTCATTCATCAAGTCGCTAATGGTCTGCACCGCATCGGCATTTACGTCTTTTAACTGTGGTCTGTCCATTCCTAGCAGCTTTGCTGTCGTAACTGTCGCTTGTATCATGGCGGTGGGCTTGCGTTCCTCTATCGCCATTTGCCTTGCCTGTTCTAACTGGTCAAGTAGGTCATCAAGCGTTAATCTGCTCATGGTTTAATACTCCTCATCTAATCGCTTACTGATTGCCAGTGCCACTTCAGGCGTTAATGGCTCTGGTGATACACCTGCGATATTAAAAACGACTGGCTGACCGTTATGCGGTGTTACGTCCCTCATGTTATCCATGCCTAGTAACTTGGCTTGGCTCATTGTGGCTGTGACTATGGCGTTTGGTTTGCGATCATCAATCGCTATCTGCTTTGCTGTCTGCAAGTCTGCTATCAGGTCGTTTAAATCAGGTATTTTCATTGCTTAACCTCAACTGGTGCAACCTAGTTTATCGAGTGTTTGCTGCCATATCTTAGCAGTGAGTCTGTCATGCTCATTCACTAGCCTGTCAAACGTCTTTGAGTGCATACCTTTGGGCTTTGAGCCGTTACCGTATGCAATGCCTGATTGCCAACCTAAACGCTGTCTAATGGCATCAGCACGACTGAATAAACGGTCAATAGGTTGCTGTAACTGACTGCCATAGTTTGCACCAATGCAATGACGGCAAACATACAAGCCAGCGCAATATAAGGTCGATGTTCTTTGATAACACTTAGGACAAAGCCACCAGTAACGATGACCGCCATAGTTGCATGATGTTTTTGTTAGCTGAATAGAGTATTGATAGGGTTTGCTGCGATGGGTGTAGCTTACTTCGATACTTTGAGCATTACCTTGTCTTAGCTGCTCACGATAGCGTGAGATAGGTAACTTTAAGTAGTCGTTTAAGCTGTGAGTTGTAGCAAGTGCTGGCATGACTACTTTCACCTGTTATCTAAATCATTAGTTAAATTCATCTTTTCTATAATAGCATGAATATAATTAATCTATGCTTTTCTATACTTAATGATCGTCACGCCTGCCAATATCATTTTATACCTACAAAAAGCTGCTTAAGTTGCTTAAATTGGCTGTAACGTATGAATGGTAAGCGATTGGCTTAAGATAGGCGTTTGCTTAAGTCTGCTTAAGTTGCTTAAGTTCATCTTTAATAGGCTGTTTTAAGTTCAGTTTAAGCAGTTTAAGCAAGCTTAAGATTTGGCTGTCTTAACAAAAAGCCCCTAACCATAAAGGATAGAGGCTAATTAAGCAGTTTAAGCAAGGTTTCTTAGGTATCAAACATTACTTATAAAGTTTTGGATTAATAGAGATAACTTTCATGCGGCCCTCTAATTCTTGTTTGATATGTCCAGCGGCTTCTAACTTATCAAGCTCATTTTGCAATAGCTTGGTGTTTTTACGCATCGGACTAGGTGCATTATTTGATATGTAAGTCCTACCTAGTTTATGCGGTGTTTTACCTTTTGCTTTATCCACTAGCCAGTTGCTTAACTTCTCACTGTCGTTCTGTTCGCCTGTGGGCATTGCATCAAGATAACGTAAGCGTTCAGTAGTTGAATACTCCACTAACATAAAGGCGCGTTTTATATCATCAGTGGTAACGGTTTTGCGTCCATCAAAGAATGCCATTAGTGAGGCTATGCGCGTGGCATTTTCTGCCATACGTGAGGCGTAAGCTTTGAGATATTCTAAAACCTGTCCGCTTGCTTGGCGGTTCTCTATTGCTTGCATACCGTCCTCAAAAGCCTGTAATGCTTCATTGCTTGCCCATTGCATTTTAATGCGACTAGGTGCGCCTGTGCTGTCGTTTGGTAGATTGGCTGGCAGTGGGTCAAGTAAGCTTTGACAGCGTGACCAGTAGTCTATTAAGCAAGGGTTATCATGTGGCCTGTCATTTCTACGCTTTGGATCATTCCATACTCTTTTACCCCGTAAGTCCTCAGGGCAAGCAATCATAGCCCGTGCTAGAAAACCTTGTCCGCTCATCAGTGGGTCGGTTAATGCTTTCTCTAAGACTACGCGCTGTCCTTGTAGTAAAAAAGTCATACGCACATCATAAGCTTTGGTTCTTGGATTGGCGTAAGCGTTCTTTTGCGAGCGTGTGCGGCCTGCTATTCCACTGCTATAAAGCTTGGTTATCGCACTTAACGCACTGCCAGCGGTGTCACTTTTCATGGTGTGGCCATTAAAAAATTGGCCTGCTTCATCAGTGGATAAACTGGCGTTATACATCTCACCATCAATAAAACGATCAATAAGCGGTTCAATCGTTGCATCGTCAAACATAGTAACGGGGTTAGGCGGCTTTGGGTTTTCATCTAAAAAAGCGGCTCTGTCTTTACCTTTTAGGCTTAATAGATTATTTTCCCATGATGATACGTCACTTAAATAATTAGAATATAGCTGCTTTTCATGCTGATCTATCTTAAAGTGACTTAGGCCCATTACTTGTGTTTTGCCTGTACCGCTTTCGCCCTCTGTAATGATAATAAGGCTCGTTGGCTTGTGTTCGCTGCCCATCGGTGCATCAATATGCGCTTGCCCTATATGGGCTATTGCACCTAAAACGGCTTGCCCTGCCATTGCTAACGGTACTTGCGTATAGTAAGCAATCGCTTCTATTGGCTTTCTTAATATTGGCGGCCATGCTTCTATTGGGTAGGGTGTCGGTTTGCTTGGGTCGCTTGCGAGCGGTTCAGGGTTTGGCCATGCTGTGCTTCTTAGCTCAATGACTTGTGTATCATCAAGGGCTAATATATTTGCATAGCTTAGCTTGGTATATTCTAAATGCTCTAATACTGTCCTGTCACTGGTCGCTATAACCTTTACGTTATGACCTGCCAGCGGCTTACTTACCTCGTCTGCCTTGTCTAATGTCGTAAAGATAGTAACGGGCCTATCTTGTGATAAGTGCTTAACGGTGTCATTAAACAGCCATTCATTAGGACTAATAGCCACTGTTACGTGGTCATTTTTTAGGCATTCGCCTAACGCCATACCATCATCAAGGTTGTTTACTGCGATAAGCTCGCTATCATTGCTCAATGGGCCAATAAGGTAAGCAGACGGCTGGCTAGTATCGGTTATGATCGGTTTGGTATGATTATCAGCATTCAAGCATAGTAAGCTTACCGCCTCATAATCTTTGTTGTGCAAAACTAGCCCTATAGTGCCTACTGTGTCTAGCCTTTCGCCTGCATATTCGCCTTTAACTGGTGTCACTTTGTCATCAATAACAAGCAAGCTTTTAGGGTTCAATAATGGGTAGTTTTGGGCTAAAATATTAAAGCCTGATAGTGCTTCAATAGTTGCTATTGGATAGTCGCCTAAAATGCCAGATAAGCCCACCTTGCCGTGGGTTTTTTCTTGGCTGTCGGTTGGTGTGGTGGTCATTTATTACCCCTTGCTTTTGACTGGTTCGGCTTGCGCTGCTCTCTATACTTCTTGTAGTAGCTTTTGCGCTTGGCGTGCTTACGGCTCTGTTTGGGTGGGTAGGTTTTCATTCTGCCACCTCCTCAATAACAAAAATCTTTGGGTTGTTTGGCTGGCAAGCTACTAATGATATTAGTAAGCCAATGCCTATAACCCATGCCATAAAGACGATAAACCTAAGTAATAAGCCGCGTTTTTGCGGTTGGCTGTTGCTGTGCGGCCCGTGGCTGGATTTTGAATTGCTTTTGTTATCTTTGCTCATCTCTTACCCCCTCAACGTTGAAAGCGATTTCTGCTATGCGTGTCGATAGCCCTTTCAATGACTCCACTTGCCTATTGCCTGTCGGTAACGCACAGCGTAAAGCTAGTAATTGGTTTTCTACTTCTACGATCTCAATCAGGCTATTAATGGCGGTCACATTGGCATGTAAGGTAATGATTAGCTGGTCAATAAAATCATCAGTTATCATCAAAAAGCCCTCATCTTTTAACCTGTCTATGACTTCGTTTACTAGGTCGTCATTACTCATAGTCATTCACCTTGATTTCAGGTAATAAGATAAGCCCACTCAACATCTCGCTAACGATACTTGCCAGCTCACTATTAGCCAGTAAGGCAGACCTTACAGCGACTATAACGCCACGGCTTGCATCATCATCGGTATTGATAGCACTAAGTGCCATTGCTAGGTGCTCGCTATCGTTTGACAGATCTTGTATGCGTTCATCAATGACAGACAGATAATAGCTATCTACTGCCACTAGGCGCGGCTCTAATATGTCGTTTGATTGGCTCATGATTGCACCTCATTAGCTAGATTATCGGCATCAATCCAATAAACGTTCCAATGCTTGCCGTCTTGATCTACTCGCTTGCGCTGTATGGTTAAGCCCGTGTTTTCTAACTGATTAATGCGAGTGGGTAGCGTGGCTATTCTATAAAGTTCGATAGCTTGCCAGCGTGTGATTGATTGACCAGTTAAAAGATGGTCTTTGATTATTTGGTTTTGGCTGCGTTTTGGCTTATCCATGACTAAGCCCCCTCATTAGTAGCGTTTAAATATTCCACAATATCGCTACCTTTAAAGTAGTAAACGCCATTGATAGATAAGGGCTTTGTTATCGTGCCAGCTTTGATCCAGCGTCTAATGGTTTCAGGGTGTTTTTGGAATACATCAGCTATTTGCTTAACCTGATAAAGCTCTTTTGGGTTCGCTAATAGATAAGCTAGATTTAGCTTATTGGTGGGTGCTGCGTGGGTAGTGTTAGGCATTGCCTTAACTCCTATTCAGTTAATGAAAGTTGTTAAGGCTTATTGTGCGGTGTGGGGCGTTGTAAGTCATTGCAGATGCAATTTAGGCATTGCAGATGCAATTTAACTATTTTTTAGCGTTCTCATTCATTTTCTTGTTAGCATCAGAAAGAAGATTATTAACTACTCTAGCTTTTAAACCGTTAATATTCATTGAGTCTATATATTCTGTTAATGCACTTTGAGTAGGACTTTTTTTACCCTTATCTGTATCACTTTGAAATAAATAACCTGTAATCTCAGTATTCAAAAGCATATCTTTCATTGTAGCTATGAGAAGAAGAGCACTATCCTTAATATTTAAGTCATTTTCTGCAGCTTCGTACTTTTCAAGCCTTTCTTCGAGATTTTTTACTTTCTTTTCCAGTGCCATTGGATAACTATTCATAACGTTATCTATCATATTGGGCGGTATATTTATTTCTAAAGGTAATTTAAAATCATCATCATCTTTCAATATAAGTTTTATTGTAGGGCTTATAAGTTCATCATAGACACTAGTTAAAATATCGTCATTAAACCCTTTAATGATCTTTTCATCTTCAAATAAAACTAATTTAAGTAAATATGTAGGAATACCTAGCCATTGTTCATCAATATATAAACGCTCGTTTTTGATGTTTTCGATTATGTATTTCCTAGCTGAAATAAAATCCCAGTCTTCGGTTATGTCCAAAGCTCCAATTCTTTCAGAAATACTTCTAGGATAATCCCTTGATATAAGACAAGCAGCTTCAAGCAATGAAACATGAGAATGATTTTGTATGGATTTAGGGCTATCCCATAGTTTCAAGAAGCTAGAAAAGGTTTCATACCCATCAGCATTGTTATCCTTTTCTTTAATTGTATCTTTAAATTCAGGTATGCTTTCAATCTCTTTTTTCTTCAAATATAAGTTCTTATATGTCAGATATTCATCTTTTTTAATACCGCCTGTATAGTCATAACCATAAGCTACTAATCTATTAGAAAACTCCTTAAATGTATCATTCGATTTATTTAGGGTGGCAGTGAGTTTATCATCTACAGTAAAGGTGCTTACTTTATCTTGTAATTCAAAATATTGCATAGCTAAAGCAATATTGGCTATCTGTTCATGTTCTTCATTGTGAATTTTATCAATGAAGACACAAACATTAATATATTCTTTATTAAACTCATTTTTCTTCTTCTTAAAGGATTTAAGAAAGTCCATAATCATGCCTTACTTGTCATTCATACCTTAATAAGAATAGGTGCAAGGCATGCCAGCTTAAGGCATGAAATAGCTGGCGTTCGGGTAATTAGTCCTAGCCTTGCATGGTCATTGTAGCGGTGTTATCCGCTAGATAGAGTTATGCTGTTAATCGTCTATCGCGTCTTACTAGGCTTTCATAATAGCCAGTGATCTTTAAAGTGATATTGTCATGCTTTTTAGATAGGCGTTGCATCTCTGTAACTGCCAACTCATAAGGGAATGAGTTCATTAATGTTTTGCCGTCATCTGTTTTAAAGTCGATAGGCTCACCATCTTGTAAAATAGAATAACAAGGTGAGTATTCAAAGCCGTCATATTCTGCACCATCTGGCGGTAGATTATCCCAAAATGAGCGGTCATCTAATTGCTGGCGTGTTGGTTTGGCATCTAAAATCATCATGGCTTATGCTCCAATTTTGGGGTTAATAACTGCGCTATCATTGATTAAATGGGTCATGCTTTCATGGTCGTTCTGTATCATTGCCGCTGTATTTTCTAGGCTTTCTATCATCACATTAATAGCGCCTTTTAACTGCGCTATGTTGCCGCTTTCACTTGCCAGCCTTGCCACTGCGATAACGTGCTCTATGCGTTCGACTTGATAAAGCATGTCTGTATGCAAGTCATCTAGACAAAAAGCGTTAATAGCAATTGTGCT
The DNA here is from genome assembly GCF_016613355.1 of Psychrobacter sp. M9-54-1. Lineage (NCBI taxonomy): Bacteria > Pseudomonadati > Pseudomonadota > Gammaproteobacteria > Moraxellales > Moraxellaceae > Psychrobacter > Psychrobacter sp. M9-54-1. The sequence goes on from NZ_JADGFW010000003.1 coordinate 78,913, forward strand.
TTCATGGTTAATATCATTCATTGTGTTGATCTCCATTGGTGGGTTTTGTTGGTTAGGTTTTAGCCGTGGTTCTGTTTGGCTGCTTTCTTAAAATCAGCATGAATAACATTGTCAAACTTACCTGCTTTAATATCGTCTAGGTAGTTCGCCCATGCTGTCATCATATTAGCTTTTTGATGTAGTAAATCCATACGGCTATAAGCAGTGCCATAAGCGTTAAGCATGCGGTGGCCTAGTGCCAGTTCGGTTATCAGTTCATCGTAACCTAGCCGCTCCATTAGCATAGTTTTTGCGCTACTTCTAAAACCGTGTGGGCTGTGAATATCTTTATAGCCTAGTCCGTTATTCATTAGATCACTATTTAATACTTTGTTGATTTCTTGGGTATGGTGGTAAGGCTCTTTTTTGCGTCTAGGGTTATGAAATACATACTCGCTATCACCTGTTAAGGCTTGCATCTGCTCTAATATAGCAATGGCTTGCGGTGCTAGTGGTATAACGATACTGGCCACCATATCGCCTCTATTGCCAGACTTTTGCGGTTTAAACTCCCATTGTTTTTTAAGCCAGTTAATATCACTCCATTTCATAGTACAAGCATCACCAATGCGAACAAACGTAAGCGATAATAGCTGTAATATTCTTTTATTATAAAGCTGGCTTGCATCGTCTAGCTGGTCAATATCTCTTAGCAGTTCGGCAAACTCTTTAGGGTCTGTTAATGATGGGCGGTGTTGTGTTTTGGGGCTTTTAAGCGTTCCTTGTAGGTCGCTTGCTGGGTTGTACTCAATAATCATATGAGCCTTAGCTATTTGTAAAATGCTTTTAAGTATGATCTTAGCCCTTAACCCTTTGTTGAGATGCGTTTTTTGTATATCTTGAATAAACCTTATAACGATACTTGGCGTTATATCTGTTACTTTCATATGCCCTAGTTTTTGTTTGATGGGCTTAATTAGTAGCTGATTGTTATATATTGTTTTTGCGCTCAGGTTCTTACTATCCTGTAATGCTTGCCACTCATTAATGAAATGATTAAGTATGTTTTGACGATCGGTTATTTCTTGCCGTTTCTGTGTTTCTTTGTTCTCTAAAGGGTCTATATCTTTGGCTAGCAGTTGCATATTGTCGTTGTGATATTGACGGGCATCGGCAAGGCTTAACGCTGGGTATTGTCCTAGCGTCATATAAGGGCGTTTGCCAGTAATTGGGTGGGTATAGCGATGTCTAAAGTCGGCTGTAGCGTCTGGGCTATCTTTATGCGGTCTAACTCTTAGCTCTAAGCCCTTATAGCCAGCAATAGGATAAATAGTTGTCTTGCCAGCTTGAGTAGCTTCTCTTATGACCTTTGGTATTTGTGAGTCTAGTTTTATCTCTTGCTTTGCCATTGCCTTAACCCTTTTTGATAGCCATTCTGGTAGCCACTTTGGTAGCCATTTGGAATGTTTTATATTATAGAATAATGTTGTACGTTGTAGTACATGATATATCTATAAATGCTCAATATCAATAGAATAAAGGCTTTAAAGGGTTATTTTGTTATTCCTTAAGTTATGAAGTTGTATGATGTAAATTGAAAAAAAGCCTCTTAATAGTGAGGCTTTTTTTTGTCCAATTTTCAAGGGTTATAGCGTTTTTCAGCATGAGCTATTCAGTCTAATTGCTAAGTTTATCTAACATATTAAAAGCTCAAAAATCAGCACCGTGACCAAAACGTGACCATTTCGTGCCCATGCTATAAATACTGATTTCGTAATTGACCCCAACTTATTATTCTTATCTTTATAAAAAACCATCCTAAGAAAATATTTTTTAGCATGGTTTTTACTTTTTCACTGCTTTTGCAAATTAAGCTCATTGCGTGACCAAAACGTGACCAAATCATGAAAAAGCAATTATTAATAATAACCCCAACCTTAATTTCACACCTTGAAACGCATTATATATATGGCTCTGCCACTTCTTTCAACTTTGTAGATCCTCAAGACTCTTCATCATCTTTATTATTTGGCTTATAAATAAATAAGTCACCCACCTGCACATCTAAAAACTCACATAACTGGTCGATGGTATTGAAATCAATTCTTGAGGACTCTTCATTGTATAGCTTATGAAGTGTTGATTTACTCATACCTGTTGCTCTTACAACATCTGCTACACGCAACTTTTTCTCTGCCAAAATTACAGGGAGTTTAGACACAATCATAATTAATACCTCTTTTCGGGTAAAAATGCTTTACATTGAGGTAAAGAGACAATATAGTACACAAATCGGTTACTAATTACCTCTAAGCGGGTAAATAATAGCTGATACTTCAAAGATGCATTTTTACAGACTGATAAAATAATTTTTATTCTATCACTTAATGCAATGACTTAATAACTGAAAAGAGGTAAATACCATGAGCAATACTTATTTAACAACTGATGAGTTAGCCGAACGCATCAAGTACGACGCACGTACTATCCGCAATCAAATGAAAGACACCGTTTTGATTGAAAACATTCACTACATACGCCCTTTTGGCGGTCGCAAGATTCTTTACGTATGGGAGCGTATCGAAGAGGATATGTGCAAGCCGGTTATGAGCGCCATCAACGGTATGGCACTTCAATAATAGAAGGAGATTTATCATGGCTACTATACAAGGACGGTTTGGCAAACTAATTGCCGACTTCTACTACCTAGGTATACGTTGTCGAGAAAAGACTAGCTTGGAAGATAATCCAGCTAACAGAAAAAAATTAGCGACTGTTTTGAAAAAGATAGATGCAGAAATAACCCTCGGTATCTTTGACTATGGCGCTTACTTTCCGAAGAGTACGCGTTTAAAAGAGATGACAGCACTGGCTGATAGAGCGGAAGCTTGTATCAGTCGTAACCCTACCTTTAAGCAGTTTTCCGAGATTTGGTATGAGGAGAAGAAGATTGAATGGCGGCCAAGCTATCGTCAAAAGACGCAGATTATTTTAAATAAGTACTTGTTACCTGAGTTTGGTGGCAAAGCAGTACATGCGATAAAAAAACCAGACTTGCTGACCTTCCGTAGCTCCCTCGCCAAAGTTCGTTACGGTAAAGATGGTCAGTCAAGTCTGTCAGTAGCACGAATCAATCAGATCATGATACTTCTTCGTATGATACTAGAAGAAGCATCAGATCGCCATGAGTTTGAGATGCCTTATAAAAATATTAAGAATCTCAAGCAAGCTCGTCCGGATGTAAATCCGTTTACATTGAGTGAGGTATGGCTGATTTTAAAGCATGTACGCGCGGACTATAAGCCTTACTATACCATTCGCTTCTTTACAGGGATGCGTACCAGTGAGATCGATGGGCTTAAGTGGGACTGTATTAACTTTAATCGCCGTGAGATAAGTATCCGTGGTGCGTTAGTAAACGGTGAGATGGGGCCAACCAAGACGTTGGGCTCACAACGTGATATTGCGATGTCACAGTTAGTGTATGACGCCCTATTGGAGCAGAAAGCACGTACCTATGGTAAGTCAGAGTTTGTGTTTTGCAACTCACAAGGCAATCCGATGGAGTATCGCAATGTGAACCGGCGGGTATGGAAACCTACGCTTGCCCTGCTCGGTCTTAAACATAGGCGTGCTTATCAGACTCGGCACACGGCAGCAACGCTTTGGCTGGCTGCTGGTGAGAACCCTGAGTGGATAGCTCGGCAGATGGGTCACAGCAGTACGGAGATGCTGTTTCGGGTGTATAGCCGTTATGTGCCTGATATTACCCGACAGGATGGCTCAGCAATGGATAACTTGCTACTGGCGAGCAAGGAGAAGCTAACCAGCGCATCGAATAGCTCTGACACTGAAGCACTCATCACGAATGCACAAACTGACAAGGATACGTCACAATGAAAATCATTAATTTTGAAGAGCTGTTTAGCGAGTTTAAACGGGATGGCGCGATCAGTGAAGATGCGAACCTTATTGCTAATGCATTGATGCGTGAGTTGTATATTTCATCGGGTCATAACCTCGCACGCTTCTTGGGAGTGAAGCGCTGCTTTGATAACGATATGGCACTGCGTGTATGGGTGCAGAAGCGCTTAGATGCCAGTCTTGACTATGTGATTGAGGATATGTGTTGTCAGCTTCAGAGCGAGCTTTACGAGCTATTACCGCAGTCTGGCTATGGCGGCTACTAAGGAGAATGTGATGAGTGTAAAACTTCAGCCAAATATGACGCAGAACGCACGCGATTTAAAAATCTGTGAGGATTACTGGGCATATGATAACGAAAGTGATTATATCGCACATGTAGAAACCGTCTGTGAAAAGTATAAAATAAGCCCACAAGTACTATTCAAAACAATCGGTGAATGTTTTGCTTATTTAGATGATGTGCTTTGTGAGTACTGCGGCTATGTTTGTCCCTTACAAATACCAGCAGACATTCCGTATATGCGCTCAAAAGACAGTTGGTGCTGTGAGGTATGTGAGCATGCTGTATGGCGGGAACATAATAGTAGATAAGTTATTATAAATTTTAAAGCCAGGCAGCTTGGGTTGCCTGGCTTTTTCGTATGCAATATATTTTCTCTTAAATATAGTCCAAATTTAGTGTGCCACTACACTATTGCAGAGCTAAGAATAAGGATTCCCTTGCAGCTCATTCTCCCATCTGTACTCTTCTTTTAATTTAACATTGCCTTCTTTATCTATACGTATATCTAAACTTAAAGTTCTATCTTTTAGATTCGGAAATAGACTGGGATAATATATACCCCAGCCAATTGGTATAGCAATACCCATAGGATTACCCTCAGGCGTTTTGCCTTCATATTTCTTTAAAGTACTTTTGACATCGACAGTATAGGTTTGCCATGCAGAGGCAGGTAATTGCGCGATGGCTTGGTTCCTGTTTTTATTACCAAGCGCTATCCATTCAGTTCTAGACACAACTTGACCATCTATAGTTATATAGTTTACTGCTGATACATCGCTATCTTCAACATTGTGAACCGCCCCGACTTTATCGGAGGCTGATTTACTTTAGTCAGGCAGCAATGCCTGACAGGATTAAATTATCATAATACCGCTTTTCAAACTCAAAAGGTGACACATAACCAATCGTGCTATGCAGTCGTGTTTTGTTAAACCAATCGACCCATTCAAGGGTTGCCAGTTCAACATCGTTCACACCAGTCCAGTTCTGTTTTAAATAATGAATCACCTCAGACTTATAAAGCCCGTTGACCGTTTCAGCTAATGCATTATCGTATGAATCGCCTGTCGTACCGACAGAAGCTATAACACCGCATGTAGCCATTTTATCAGTATAGCGAATGGATAAATACTGAACCCCTCGATCACTGTGATGAATCACATCTTTGGGATAGTTTCTATCTGCTATTGCTTGATTTAACGCCGCCATCACCATATCTGTGTTCATACGATTAGATACTTTCCAGCCCACAATAGCGCGAGCAAACACATCAATAATAAAAGCGGTATACACCCAGCCGCTTATCGTCTTGATATAAGTAAAGTCTGCCACCCAGAGCTGGTTAGGGCGATGAGCGCTAAAGTTACGATTGACTAGGTCATCAGCACGCTTTTGATCATCACGGCTGTGAGTTGTTATTTTACCCTTACCGCGCCAGACACCTTGTAGGCCATGCTGTCTCATTAAACGCTCTATGGTACAACGAGCAACCTTTAACCCGTCAGCTTTCATCTGCTGCCATACTTTACGCGCACCGTAACGGCATTTGCTGTCCTGCCAGATACGTTTAATCTCGCTGATGTAAAAGTCGTCATGTTGACTGCGCAGTGAGCGTTTTTCAGGGTAGCTCTCCAAGTCTTTAGCACGGTGATAGGTTGATGGGGCAATCGGTAATACTCTACAGATCAGCTCGACCCCATAATTATTCTTATGATCGTCGATGAATTGAATCATGATTTTAGTCAGCGGTCGAGCTCCGCCTGGGCGAAAAAAGCAGCAGCCTTACGTATAATCTCATTGGCTTGCTTGAGCTCTTTATTCTCGCGTTCAAGCTCTTTAATACGTTGCTCTTGGCTTTGGGCTTGCACTGAGGCAGGAATAGTTTGATCTATGTGCTTTTTATGCCATGACCGCAGGGTTTCAGGCGTACAGCCAATCTTAGGTGCAATTGCTTGAATAGCTGGCCAGGTGGAAGGATAGTCGCTTAATGCTTCAATCAGCATGCGAACGGCGCGGTCTTTAATCTCGGGGGTGTAGTGTCGTGTTTTCATCGTTGTATTCTCTCAGAATGTTGAGTCTCCGACAATACCGGGGCGGTTCATTGACTTGAATTTGTTTCCCTTGAAATCGTTTAGTATCTTCTTCATCATCAAACCAGACGGCATAAGTGATAGTGAATTTATCAGGAGCCTTACCTTCAAATACACAGCTTACCCCGACGAAATACTCAGCATTATTATCTTCGTATGGATGTCTCGGCTTGCATTTCTTAAATATGCTCGTATTTTTAATGACTATTAAAGAATCTTCCCCACCCGCACTTATACCTTCTACATTAGTTGATGCGCAGGCCGTTAAGGTTATACTGCTTAACAGTAAAAGGCGGAATCGCTTTATAAGCTGAATACGCTTTCTAATTACTTGATAAGTTGTTACTAGTGCCGATTGCATAGCCTTTATCCTTTAGCCATTGAACGTATGAGTTTATTCTTATTTTCTCTGCCTTACTGGTGTCATATAAAATAGTATCGTTTGCCTTCAGCGCCCTATATTCCTTTCGATATTGCTGTTTAGACTTACCAATACAAATCAGCTGACCACTGCTACAGGACTTCGCTGTCGCCATTGCTTCTGAAATCTCTTTTATTTTCTTAAATTTATTTTGTTTTCTACCCTGAAACTGTACTGTATTTACCCAGTTTAATTTTAGATGGGATTGAGTGACAAACTGGCTAGATCCTTTGATGCTTTGCTTTACCTATAGAAACCCTCTAGAAGGATCAAACTGAGATATATTCGCTTCAATTCCCAATACTTTCAATACCGCAACACTGTCATCAATGATAGGTTTAGTCACTTTCTTGTAGGCAGGCATTAGGCACTTTAAAGCCTACTCCAGTATTTTTTGCTTCATTGATGACCCACATTAAGGCAACGTCAGACAAGTCGCCTTATGATAACGAAAGTGGTTATATCGCACATGTAGAAGCGGTCTGTGAAAAGTATAAAATAAGCCCACAAGTACTATTCAAGACAATCGGTGAATGTTTTGCTTACTTAGATGATGTCCGATGCGAATACTGCGGTTATGTGTGCCCTTTACAGATACCAGCAGACATTCCGTATATGCGCTCAAAAGAGCGTTGGTGCTGTGAGGTATGTGAGCATGCTGTATGGCGGGAACATAATCATAGATAAGTCGTTCAAATTTTAAAGCCAGGCAGCTTGGGTTGCCTGGCTTTTTTCACCTTGATACATACAAGGTTTCGACATTCATTGGGATTAATTAACTTACATTACAAGTTATCTTTTTGCCTTTGCTATTGGTGTCCCAGCCATACTTATTAATAAACTGACCTAATTTATTTTTTTCAGGAGTGACTATAGACATAGTGTAACCTTGGGTTTGAAATGTACTTGTTACCACATAGCTCTCAATCTGTGAGCTAGCTAAATATAAGTCATTTTTAGCAGGAGAGAGCGAGGCGATATTTTTTGGCATCATATAAGCTTGTTGAAAGTCTACTGATGCTCCTGTTTCGTAACTACGACCTTCACCATCATCGCTAGTTTCGCTAACGGAAACGTTTTTAAAGTTGCAGTTACTTTTTAATGGAACATTACCTTTTAGTTTATCCAGTCTAACGAATTTTGAGCTCTGGGTATTGCCCGCTCCCCATGTACGAGATTCTATTACGGCAACTTCTGGACGCTCTTTATTCCCGTAAAAAGTAATCGTGGTCTGGGGGTTATCTTCACGAATAGTTTGCGTCATTGTATAACGATTTTTATTTTCGCTATCCCGTTCTAATTTACCCATATTTGGCAAATTGGCAAAGTTTTTCCACGTCCAAGTATTGTTACGCATTTTTTCGACGGTTGGTATCACTGGGCGTGTATCAAAAACTTCAGAAAAATTACTCGCAAAGCTTAACGACGGTACCAAAAACAGTGATGCCAGTAGGTATTTATTCATAATTGTATCTCGATTATTTTAAAAAATTTATTGAGCTGATAAGCTTTTACTTAAAAACGCTAATATTGCTTGCTGAAAGTAACCCTCTTGACGACGTTAAGAGGGTTATTCGATGAGTATGAGGCTTAATAAGTGCAAGTAACCGTCCTTTTTTCTGAATAGAATATGTAAGTCATTATCTTTAAAATATAAACTTACCTGTCCTTGTTCATAATATTAAAAGCACATTTCTGATTATTTAAAGGTACAAACAACTTCGTCATAATTGTTATTAATATTTTGTAGCTCTAGGTTCAGATGCTTATATTCAGGCTTAAAAAACTCTTCTAAACTTTTTGCAATGCCAAATTCTGCACTGGTACCAGAATTACCAGGCATTATGGCATCATAAATATACAAGGGTTGAAACCCTTTCTTTTCCCATTTATAAAACTTTTGGACAAAACCTGAATCAACATCACAATTAGACGGAATACGGGTCAAGTCTTTTTGACTAAAGAAGTCGCTAATCTCATAAACACCTCTGAGAAGCTCATCTTCCATAACACCTTGACCTGAACCAAGAGTAATAATATTCGGCTGTCTCTTGGTACCATATGCTGACATCGAACTGGTTTCATTTAAACTTGCACTGATAGAATAGTTTGGATCCTCGGGACGATAGCCATTTTTAACCGGTGTTTTCTCAAACCATTCTTTCGCATAGGGTATCGCCGCTAGTTTATCCCACGTCCAATTCTCATTAGGCTTTAAGGCAATATAATCAGTTATCGCAACAAATTGTGGGGCATCAGCACTCTTCGCTTCTGAAGCTTTCTCATCTAAGTTATTAGCCTCATCATCGAGTTGATTATCAGTAACGCCTATACCATCTGGGCATTGAGTTTCACTACCTTTTTTATCAATGCAGAAGGTACGGCCCTCTTTATCATTAACAACAGCAATACCGTTATTAAAATCTATGATGCCTTCACTATCATCCCAATAAGCCTTAATAAACTGCATGGGGATTACAAGCTTACCTGTCTTATCAATGTATCCGTATTTAAGATTATCACTGTTTTCTTCGTAGCTAAAGACAGCAGCCAAGCCATCTGAGAAATCATTGACCGTTTCATATTTTAAGGTTATCAGAATAATCGCTTTGTTTTTTGTATCAACATAACCCCATTTACCGTCTTTCTTAACGGCGATGAGCGACTCACTTAAGTTGCCCATACTTTCATACATAAAGGGTATGACCACCTCATTTTGTTTATTAATCAGTCCATATTTACTTTCATAATCTTCTGGATCTTTAGGTGGATGAGCAGCTGTGGCAAAGCCCTCTTGGAAATCAGCTAAAGCTTGGTATTCAAACGGGATAACCGTTTTACCCTGTTTATCAATAGCACCATACAGACCTTCAGCACTGACAATAGCAAGTCCATCAGAGAAACTGCTTGCCCACTCGTACTTTGGCTCTATAACAACTTTGCCCTTGGTGTCAATAAAACCATATTGATCGTTTTGACTGACAGCAGCCAAGCCTTCTGAAAAGTCATTAAACTCTAACGACTCCCCACCCTCTCCTGCCACGATCGCATCAAACTCAAACGGAATAATTAATTGTCCGTCTTTATCGATATAGCCCACTCTATTGGTTTTGTCATATTCATCGTTACTCTGCTTAATCACCCCTGCAAGCCCGTCTCTTAAGCAACCGACTTTATCGTAGCCCTCTACATCAGGTACAACGCACTTTTCTTCTTTTTTATCATTTTCAACTTCAGCAGTATCGGCTGCCTTTTTTTCACTTACTGACGATGGCGTCACTTCAGCATTATTTTTGTCACTACATCCTGATATGGCGAGAAGGCTAAAAACTAAGGGTAGATAAATAGGTTTCAATGCAACAGTCCTTGTTAAGTGCGGATACTTAGAAGTAAGTTTAAGAGTTATACCCCACTCTCAACTTGAAATAAGCAATTCAAACTGAAGAGGCGGATTACCAAGTTTTTTGTTGAGTACAAAGCACAGATTGTGTGAAAGAATCTTACGAATCAATCGATGAGACAAATGCCATAAATCTCTTGCTCTCACTCTTTGTATGTTAAATCGTTCTGATAGCTGACCAATGACTGTTTCAACGATACGGCGGACTTTCATCAGCTGTCTTACCACAGGTTTGGGTCTATCCTCTTTCATGTTGGCTCTGAGTGGCGTTTGTAAATCCACGCCTTGAGCATTGTAGTACGATGTCAGACTAGGGCTGATATACCCTTTATCAGCACCGAGCAAACCATAAATATGGTCAGTAATATCAGGCGCAACCGCTCTTTCATCAACATTGGCAGGGGCAAAGGTAAAGCCTTTAATCATGCCCGATAAGTTAACAAGCAAATGTCCCTCAAAGCCATAGTATCTCTCTTGCTTAGCCGCACAGTAGCTAAAAGCTGCTAAGTCTTGATAGTTTTTATGCCGATAAGCGCGTCCATAATGACAGACGGGTATCGGAAAGCCATCCATAAAATGGATGTTG